>JBELAG010000426.1:0-4474 GCA_049509055.1 Solirubrobacteraceae bacterium | reverse complement strand
CGCCGGCGGGCTGGTGCTGCTGTTCGGCGGCCGGCGCGGCATGCAGATCATCGGCACCAGCCTCGGCGTGCTGCTGCTGCTGGGCAGCGTCACCGCCCTGATCGACTAACCCCCGGCCCCGGAATGCCGCACGCCCAACTCACACCACAGCCGTCCTCCGAGCGCGATACCCCACCGTCCACCACCGGCCGCCGTTGGGGGCTGCTGGCGGTGGTCGGCGCGGTGGTCCTCATCCTGGTGCTGTTGGTGTCGGCGGCCGCGCCGGCCCCGGCGCGGGCGCTGGGCATCGGCGATCTGCCTGGGAACCCGGTCTCCGTGCCCGGTCACCTGCTCGGGGGGCTGTTCAGCGGGCTGTTCGGCGGGCTGGCGGGCGACATCGCCAGCCTGGCCGTCGGCGGGTTTGACGCGATCATCAAGGCGCTGTTCGCGCCGATCGCGAAGTTCATCACCGTGCAGCTGATCGGCTGGATGGTCGCCGTCCCTGACCTCACCCAGGGCAACATCGCCGCGCTGCAGCAGACCGTTGAGGCGATGGCCGGCGGCACGCTGGGCGCGGTCGCGACGTTCGCGGTGATCCGCTACTGGACGTCGGGGTTCGCTGGCGGCGGGGACTCCGGGTTCACCGCGATCGAGGGCCTGGGCCGCACCATCGCCGCCGCCCTGTTTCTCGCCGTATGGCCGTCGGTGTTCGCCACCGGGGTGAACCTGACCAACCTGCTCACCTCCTCGCTAATGGGGTCGGGTGCGGTCGTGCACAGCGTCTCGCACCTGCTGGCCGCCGGTCTGGGCGCCGGGGTCGCGTTGCAGTTCACGCCGGTCGGGTTGTTTGTGAATATCGCGCTGGCGGTCGCGGCCAGCCTGCTGTTCCTGGGGCTGCTGCTGGTCAAGCTGGTGGTCAGCATCTCCACCATCCTCGTGTTCGTGGGGATGCCGCTGGCGGTGGTGCTGTGGCCGGTGGTGCCGTGGGTCGCGCGGATGGCCGGCCGGGCGTTTGCGGTCTGTCTGATGGTGCCCGTCCTGTGGGCGCTGTGCTTCGCCGCGTCGGCCGCGGTCAGCCTCGACGCGATCACCTTCAACGCCGGCAGCGTGATCGACGCGCTGCTGGAGCCGCTGGTGGCGATCGTGCTGCTGTGGGTGATGCTCCGCCTCCCCGTCGCGCTCGCGCGACTGGCGATGCTGGGGTCGATGTCGCTCGGCGGCGGGTTCGCGTCGCGGACGATCAGCTACGCCGCCGGCTCCCAACTCAGAGACACCGCCCGATCCCACCTGCCCAGCTGGGCCGCCGGGCAGACCAGCCAGACTGGCGCTCAGGGCCAGCAGGCCGAGTCCGGGACAGACAGCCGGTTGCGGAGCGCCGCCACCCTCGCCAGCGCGACCGCCACCGGCGGCACCACCGCCGCGGCAGCCGCCAGCACTGGGGTCGGTGCTGCTGCTGGCGCGGCGTCGACCGCCGCCAACGGCTCGGCCGGCGCGGGCGCCGCTGAAAGTGGGGCCAACGGCCGTGGTTACACGCCACCCCCGAGCGCGCAGGCCAACCCGTCCGGGCCGGCGCCCGACAACGGGTTGCAGACCCCGAGCTTCGCCGGCCGCGAACAGGACTTCCAAAACGAAACCTTCGCAGCCCAACACCGCCAGCAGACCAGCCCGGTCACCGCCGAGCAGGCCACCGCCGCCATGGCCAGCCTTCCGCCGAGCACGCAGCGTGCGGTCGGGCAGCTGGTCGCCGAGCACGGCGCCGGCGCGCGCGAGCATCTCGCCTACCAGGCGCTCGGGGAATGGTCCCCCCAGGAGCGCGAAGCGCTGCGGACTCTCGCCGCCGCCACCCCCGAGGTCCGCGCCCAAGCCGCCAGCGACGTGACCGGCATCAGCGGGCAGGGCGCCAGCGAGACCTCCGCCGGCACCGGCGGCGGCGATGAACGTTCCCGAGGGCCCGTGCCCGAGCCCGTCGACCATCCGCCGGCAGCGCAGCCGTCGCCGACGCTCGCGCACGAGCACCCTGCCCCCGCTCGCGGCACTGACCCCCACCCGCCCGTAGACAGCCGTCCTGCGGCGGCACCGCCCAGCTCCCCGCCGCACGCGCCGATGGCGCCGCGTGAGCTGCGTGAGCCGCGCGGGCCGAGAGACAACGACCACTCATAGGAGGACCTGTGCATCCCGCCCCCGCTCATCTGGAGTCCAAGCTGCGGTTCTGGGATTTCACCGTCGGCCAGCTCGCGGCCGCGTTTGCCGGGATCATGCTCGGCGTCGTCTGGGCGAAGTTCATCTCCCCCCTGCACGGCATGTGGGCGGCGATGAGCGGCGCCTACATCGCCGCGCTGCCGGTCATCCCGGTATTCGTCGCCAGCCAGACCGACTTCGACCTAGCCGGCCTCGCCGCTGGAGCGGTGCGGTGGCGACGCTGCGATGGTCGCTATACCCCCGGCGGCGGCGACACCGCCACCGGGTACGTGCTGTCGGTCGCTGGCGCCGACGCTGACCTCGGCGACGACCCTGGTTCCGCGTTTGATCTGCAGGCGCTGTGGGAGGAGCCGTCACCCGGCCGGCATCAGGACACGACAACTGACTCGGGGCTGCTCGTGCGGCCGACGGTTCGACGCCCAGCCGACCACAGCGCTCACGACGGTAATCAGCGCAGATGGGTGACCAAGCGGAAGGGGCGGCGATGATCACCACCAAGACAGCGAACAACAGCCGGCTGCCGGCCGCCGGGGAGCTGCTGGCGGTCGAGGCGATCGACCGCACGGGCCTGGTGGTGACCAGCGAGGGGGCGTTGGTGCGGATCTTCCGCGTGCTCGCCCCCAACCCGCTGCTGATGTCCAGCACCGACCGCGCGAAGACCACGGCGGCGTTCGGACGCCTGGTGTCCCAGCTGCACGCTGGTGAGACGGTGCAGTTCTACATCGACGCGCGGCCGGTCAAGCTCGCGGACCTGCTCGCCGACTGCCGCCGCGAAGTCGAAGCGAGCGCCGGTCCGGTGCCGACCCTGGCGCAGCCCGCGGGCGGCGAGGTGGGGTTGGCGCAGTGGCGGTTGTATGCGGCGATGGAGGAGTCGCTGCGGCTGCACGCTGGCGAGCAGGCCGCCGTCCAGGTCTCCTGCTACGTCGTCGTGCCCTACCTGCCGCGCCAGCACGTCGCACGCGCGGCGCTGGCGTGGGCCAGACGGTCGCGGCTGCCGACCGCGTCGTTGGAGCGGCCGCTGGCCGCGCATCGGCGGGCGGTGCGTGAGCATCTCGCGCACGTCGACGCGCTGCGTGGCGAGCTCGAAGCCGAGGCCATGCCCACCCACCTGCTCGACGGCGAACAGGTCGCCGGCCTGTTGTGGGCGCGGTTCAATCCCACCCGCGCCGATCACGCCCACCGCCACCACACCGGCCCGGTGGTGGAGGTGCTCGGAGAGCTCGACGCCACCGGCGACCGAGACCAGGCTCGCCAGGCGGCGATCCGGTTGCGGGAGCAGATCGCTCAGTCAAGCCTTGACTTCGCCGGCTCTCACCAGCACGTGGTGGTGGATCGGGATGTGGAGCAGTCGATCGTGGTGCGCTCGACGGTGGGGCGCACGCACATGGGGTGGCTGCACCAGGCGATGCTGACCCGCCAGCCGTTCACGCTCAGCGTCTACGTCCACGGCCTCGAGCGCCGAAGGGAGCGGCAGAAGCTGAAGCTCGCCTACCGCCGGCTGCACACCATCAACCGCGGCGCTGAGCAGCGCGGCCGCGTCCCGGACTTCGACCGCTACGTCCAAGAACACGAATACCAACAGCTGCTCGGCGAGATCGCCTCCGGCGAGCAAGCCAACCTGTTCCGCGTCTCCGTGTATCAGACGATCCGCGCGCGCGGCCCCGAGCCCAGCCTCGCCGCACTCTCAGAAGCCGTTGATTTCTGTGCGGAGGCGATCGAGTCCGCCGGCGACTGCACGGTCAGCCGCGGTGAGTTTCGCCAACACGAGCTCTGGGCCTCCAGTCTTCCGTTGGGGCGGGATGTGTATGGCCGGGCGCGGAAGTATCCGGCCGATAACACCGCTGACATGGTGCCGCTTGTGGGGACCCGGTGCGGGTCACCGACCGGGATCCCGTTCGCGTTCGCTGACCCCGGCCGGACCGTCGAGCTCCTGAACCCCTACGACGAGGAGCACGCCAACCACACGCTGGTGATCTCGGGCCGCGGCGGCTCCGGGAAGACGATGACCGCCAATACGATCCTGTCGCGGTGTTTGGCGTTGGGGGCGCGGGGGTTCGTGATCGACCGCGCCGGGCACTACGAGACCCTCACCCGCCTGATCGACTCAGCGCAGCAGATCGAGATCGGCGCCGATGACTCCCCCTACGCCCTGAACCCCTGGGACGTCGAAGATGCGGCGAAGGTGTCGCGGGAGAAGATCGCGTTCCTGCTCGCCCTGCACCAGGTGATGATGGGCGGCCTGGACGCCCGCCAGGTCGGGCTGATCGGCGCCGCGATCCGCGCCGTCTACGCCAAA
>JBELAG010000425.1:0-4480 GCA_049509055.1 Solirubrobacteraceae bacterium | reverse complement strand
CCGCGCAGGCCGCTGCATGACGGTGCGCGTCCTGTTCGCCTGCTGGCCGTTTGAGGGGCACGTCTTCCCGCAGCTCAGCATCGCGCTCGAGCTGCGCCGGCGCGGACACGAGGTGGCGTTCTACACGGGGCCCGAGCAGCAGGCGACGGTGCAGGGCCAGGAGATCGGGGTCTTTCAGTTCCAGCGGGTGCAGCATGCCTGGCGCGAGGTTCGCGAGGCCGAGCGCGCGGCCGGTGGGCGCAAGCGGTCGATGCGGGTCGAGCGCGACGCCTTCCGCCGGTGGCTGGTCGAGACGATCCCCGGGCAGGTGAGCGACCTGCGCAAGATCATCGACACCTGGGCACCCGACGTGATCGTGACCGACGCGTCGATGTGGGGGCCGAGCCTGATCCTGCGCGAGAGCGTGCCGATCCCGGTCGCCCTGGCCTCGCCGCTGATCGGCGCGCTGATCCCCGGGCCCGACGCCCCACCCCCGGGTTCGGGGCTGGCCCCGGCGCGCGACGCGCGCGGTCGGGCGATCGCGGCGGTCGTCACCCGGGTCACCGATCTGGCGGCGCGCGGGTTGCGCGCCCGCCTCGACGAGCTGCGCGCCGGCTACGGGCTGGGCCCGATGGGCTGCGGGGTCAACGAGTTCATGGGCCGGCTGCCGCTGTACCTGGCGCTCACCGTTCCCGAGCTCGATCACAACCGCTGGGACCTGCCCGACAGCGTGCACTACGTCGGCGCGTGCCTGTGGCACCCGCCGCAGGCCACCGACGAGAGCTCGTGGCTGGACAGCCTGCCGGCCGACCGGCCGTGGGTGCACGTCACCGACGGCACCTCGCACTTCCAGGATCCGTTCGTCCTGCGCGCCGCCGTCGACGGACTCGGCGGGCGCGACGTCGAGGTGATCATCACCCACGGCCGCGACCGCGGAGCCCAGGAGCTCGCGCTCGGCACGCCGGCGACCAACGTCCACGTCACCCGCTGGGTGAGCCACGAGCAGTTGCTGCCCCGCTGCGCGGCGCTGGTCACCACCGGAGGGGCGGGCTCGACGATGGCCGGGCTGCGCGCCGGGATCCCGCTGGTCGTCGTCCCGACGACCTGGGACAAACCCGACAATGCCCGCCGGGTGGCCGAGGCGGGCGCCGGCGTGATCCTCTCGCCGCGACGGTGCTCGCCCCAGGGACTGCGCGCGGCGGTCGAGCAGGTACTCTATGACCCCGCGTACCGCGCCGCGGCGCAAGAGTGCGCGCGCAAGCTGGGGCTCGCACCCGGACCAGCTGGGGCAGCAGACCTGATCACGCAACTGGCGCCTGACCGGACAGACCGGATTAAGGTGCCCGCAGCACAATGAAAGCTAACGGAGGGCTCGTGAGAATCAACCTAGTGGCGCGAATCGGGGTCCTCTCGACGCTCGCCGTCATCGCCGTGCTCGGCGTCACGGGAGCGGCGAGCAGCTCGCCGGTCCAGACCGGGTCCCCCGGAGTCAGCATCATCGCCCAGAACGGCTTCGGCGACCGCAACAACAGCTACGCGTGGTCGATGGACTGGTTCAAGGGCAAGCTGTACGTCGGCACCGGGCGCGACGAGCTGTGTATCGAGAACGAGATCGTCCAGTTCTACTACCCCCACAGCAACTACTACACGTCGAACCCGAGCCCGAACGTCCGCTGCACGGCGAACGCCTTCAACCTCCCGCTGCAGGCGCAGATCTGGCAGTACACGCCGCCGGCGACGACGACCACGACCACCACCACCAAGGGCAAGACGAGCTCCACGACGGTCTCGACGGCCGGCAAGTGGCAGATGGTCTACCGCTCCCCGCTGATCAGCAATCCGGCCGACAAGGGCCACACGGTCGCGCGCGACCTCGCCTATCGCGGCATGGTCACGATGAGCAACTCGCACGGCCAGACGGCGCTGTTCGCCGACGCCGACACGCCCGACGAGTACATCCCCGCGCTGCAGAAGAGCCATCCCCCGGTGCTGATGCGCTCCTTCGACGGCGTGCACTGGCAGACGATGCACATGCCGGCCGTCGAGGTGCACTTCCCGACGGGCAACTTCCGGCCGATGGGCTATCGCTCGCTGCTGGTCTGGCACAACCACCTGTTCGTCACCGCGCTTCCCGACTTCACCGGTGACGGCGGGCTGTTCGAGGTGATCAATCCGTTCTCCAGCCATCCGGGCCTGCGACAGGTGTCGGACCGCAACCTCGACATCTTCGAGATCCAGAAGTTCGACGGCGGCCTGTACATCGGCACCGGCAGCAAGACGACGGGCTACGGCGTCTACCGGACCTTCACCTACAGGAGCCACGGCCTGTTCGATTTCCATCCGGTCGTCACCGACGGCGCCGGCCGCGGCTACGAGGTCACCTCGGTGGTGTCGATGTACGTGTACCGCAACCGCCTCTACGTCGGCTCCAGCGGCTGGTACAACCAGGGCACGATTCCGGCCTCGGAGATGATCCGGATCGCGCCCGACGGCCAGTGGACGCTGGTCGTGGGCAATCCGCGCAACCTCCCCGACGGCCAGACGATCAACCCGGTCAGCGGGCTCTACGACGGCTTCTTCAGCCCGTTCGCCGCACACTTCTGGCGAATGGCGCAACAGGGGGGCGGCTTGTACGTCGGCACCAACGACTGGGCGTATCTCGTGCAGGAGACCAAGCAATACGCCTGGCTGCAGGAGACCGTGCTGGCCGGCGTGCTCGGGTTCAACATCTGGGCGACGTGCGACGGCAACGACTGGTTCGCCGTCACCCGTGACGCGTTCACCGGCGACGAGTACAACTTCGGCGGGCGCAACCTCGTCACCGACGGCCCCAACGGGCAGGACCTCTACATCGGCAGCGCCAACCAGGCCCAGGGAACCTCGATCTTCGACGACCAGGGCGAGGCCTGCGAGTCACTGGTCAACGGCAAGCGCCAGGCGGCCGCCCGTCCCGGCGCGCTGATGACCGAGTCGCTGCGCCACGGGACACTGCTGTCGTGGGCCCCGACGCCCAAGGCGACCGGCTACGAGGTGATGCGGGCGCCGTTCATCAACGTGACGCTCGGCCTCAAGGCGCCGGTGACGTTGCCCAACGGCTGGCAGTTCGAGGACGCCGCTCCGACCGTGACGCCGGTCGGCGCGCCGGGAAGCGTCACCGAGACGCTGTCGATGGCGGGCGGCTTTGAGCCGGTCGGGACGTCCGTCGGCTCGGACTTCGTCGACCCCAAGCAGGGCCACTACGTCTACGAGGTCGTCGCCAAGACGGCCACCGGCGCGACGTCGGCGCCGTCCAACGTCGAGGTGACGCCGTTCGGCGGCGCGCCGGCGACGTTCACGGCGATGCAGTCCGCGCTGCGCACGTCCGTCGCCGCCACGCCGGCGCGCAGCGGCCGGATCAGCGAGGCGGTCCGTGCGCAGTCGGGCCTGCAACGGCTGCTGTCGGCGGCCGAGATGGCCTCGGCCGACGGCCGGGACGCCGCGGCGGAGCGCGATGTCGCCCGGGTGCAGGCCCTGGCGGGAGACAACGACACGCTGGCGGCGGTCGCCGCCCGGGTGGAGCGCCGGCTGCAGTACGCCAGTGTGGCGGGCGCGCCATGACCCGGGCTCGGTCATGCGCCTGACGATCCTGACGGTCGGATCACGCGGCGACGTGCAGCCGTTCCTCGCCCTGGGGCGAGTGCTCGCCGATGCGGGCCACGCGGTCGACGTGGCCACGCATCCCCGGTTCGAGCCGCTGGCGGCGCGGGTCGGGCTGTCGTTCACGCCGCTGGCCGAAGGGCGGATCAGTGAAGGACCGCAGACCGAGGAGGGGCGGCGCTGGCTGGAGGGCTCCGGCCGCCGGGCGCCGTCGTGGGTCGGCTATCTGCAGGACGCCCGCACCGTCGCCCGTCACCGGCTCGCCGACGCACTGCAGGCCTGCCGCGACGCCGACGCGATCATCGCCTCCGACCTGGCGACGCTGCTGGGCTGGCAGATGGCCGAGCACTTCGACCGCCCGCTGGTGCGCGCCGGCCTCAACCTGCCGGTCGTCACCCGCGGTTGGCACTCCCCGGCCGCCAACGCCGTGCGCCAGGGCCTGTGGTGGACCGCGCGTCCGTGGCTGGACGGCGTGCGCCGCGACGTCGGGCTGCCGTCACTGCCCGGCAGCGATCCCGTCGTCGATCTGCACCGGCGACGCACGCTCACGCTGCGCGCCTACAGCCCCGCCGTCGGCGCGGTTCCGGCGCCCGGTCGCGACTGGATCCATGTCACCGGCTACTGGTTTCTCGATCAGCGACTGGACCCCGTCGCGTCACCCGCGCTGGACGCGTTCATCGCCGCCGGGCCGCGGCCGGTGTGCATCGACTTCGGGAGCATGCTCGACGACGACCCGGACCGCACGACCGAGCTGGCGATCGCGGCGCTCGGGCGCACCGGCCACCGGGGCGTCCTGATCCGCGGCCGCTACCGGCGCGGCTCGGCCGGCCTGCCCGCGACGATCTTCGCCGTCGACGCGGTGCCG
>JBELAG010000424.1:0-4489 GCA_049509055.1 Solirubrobacteraceae bacterium | reverse complement strand
TGGGCCAAATGGCCGACGCGACCGCGGCGGGGCGGTGGCCATGATCCCCGGCATCGCATATCCACCCACCCACAGGAGGCCCCGGGATGTCAGTCGACAACGAGGCGCTGGCCCGCCGTTTCGTTGCAGAGCTGTGCAACGACCGCCAGGCGTCGGTCGCGGCACGCACACCGGCGAGCTGATGGGCGTCCCCGCCACCGGCGCCAACATCGAGGTGGACGCGATCACGATCCTGCGCATCGCCGACGGGCAGATCGCCGAGGAATGGACGGTCTGGGACGCGCTCGGGCTGCTCCAACAGGTCGGCGCCGTGCCGGCGCCCGCGCCCGCCTAGACGGTTCGCGGTTCTGCGGCCGGCGTCCGCCAGATGCCGGCTGCGCCTAGGCTCCCGGGATGACGGCGTCCCAGCAGACCATCGACGCGCTGCCGGCTTCGGCCGATGGCCAGGGGGAGCGTCGTGCGACGGTCACGTCGATTCTGGCGGCGGCGCTGCTGATGATCCTGATGCTGGGGTCTGGCCTGGTGACCGGGAGCCTGGGGCTGGTGTCGGCGGGGATCGAGTCCACCGGCGACGTGGTCGCGGCAGCGGTCACGTTCTTCGCGGTTCGGCTGGGCGCGCGTCCCGCCGATCTCTCACATCCCTACGGCCATCGCCGCGCGCAGAACCTCTCCGCCCTGGCCGAGGCCGCGATCCTGCTCGGCGGCGGCGTGATCGTCGTCGTCGAGGCGATCGGCCGGCTCACCGGAACGGGCGGCTCGCTGGCGCCGCGCTGGTATGTGTTCGTGGTGATCGGCATCGCGATCGCGATCAACGCGGGCCGGGCGCTGGTGTCGCGGCGCGGTGCGCGGCGATATCGCTCCACCGCGCTGCGCTCGAACTCGTTTCATTTCGCGAGTGATCTGGCCGAGACGGTCGCGGTTCTCGCCGGCCTGATCATCGTCCGCACCGGTTTTCGCGATGGCGACGCGCTCGCCGCGCTGTTCGTGGCCGTGATCATCTTCGCAGCGGCGGGCCGGCTGATCTTCGAGAACGCCCAAGTGCTGATGGACACCGCCCCGGCCGCGGCGCAAGCCGCGGCCCACGACGCGATCGCCGCGCTCGGGCCCGACATCACGCTTGACCGGCTGCGCCTGCGCGAATCAGCCGGACGCTATTTCGCCGACGTCGTCGTCGCGGTTGCCCCGGGCGAGCCGGTCATCGCCGGGCATGCCGCAGCCGACGACGTCGAACGCGCCGTCCAACGGGCGCTACCCGACAGCGACGTCGTCGTCCACGTCGAACCCCGCCGCACCGGCCTGAGCCTCCGTGACCAGGTGCTGGCGATCGCGCTGGCCGAGCCGACCGTCAACGAGGCGCACGACGTCACCATCTTTGAGCACGGCGACCAGGTCAGCGTCTCGCTGCACCTCAAGCTCCCCGCCGACAGCACCCTGAAAGCCGCCCACCAGGTCGCCGAGCGCGTCGAACACGCGATCTGTGCCCTCCCGCACGTCAGCGACGCCCTCACCCACCTCGAACCGCTGGAACGACCGATCGCCACCAACCCCAGCGGGCCGCACGATCAGCACCGCACCCTCGATGCCGTGCAGCGCATCGTGCGCGAACAGACCGGAGCCGGAGCCCGCGACGTGCGCCTGCTGCCGACCGACGCCGGCAGCGTCCTGTTCATCACCATCCGCGTCGCAGAGACCGCGTCACTCGCAGACGCACACCAGCGCGCCAGCACCCTCGAGGAAGCCCTCCGCCAACGAATCCCCGAGATCGCCGACGTCGTCGTGCATACCGAACCGCACAGCCGGTGAAACGAAGCATCAGATTTATCTGATAGCCTGACCCGTCGTGGCCCGAATGACGGCGACCGACGCTGCCCGTAGCTTCTCCGACGTGTTGAACCGGGTCGCGACCGGCGAGGAGATCGAGATCACGCGCGGCGGCGCGCCCGTGGCGGTGATCGCACCGCCGAAGGCTCAGCTGCTGTCTGCCGCGCGGTTTCGGGAGCTGATCGCGGGCGCGCCGAGGCCCGATGACGAGTTTGCCGGCGATGTCGGCGCAGCCCGCGCCCAGCTCGCCGCGGCGGCGGCGGATCCATGGCCGTCCTGATCGATACCGATCTGCTGATCGATCTCGAGCGCGGCGCCGGCTCGCCGGCCGTCGAGGCGATGCTGGGCGAGGAGGATCGGGCGATCAGCGTCATCACCGTCAGCGAACTGCTGCACGGCGTGCATCGCGCCACCGGCGCCCGTCGCGCGCGGCGCAACGCGTTCGTCGAGCATCTCCTGAGCGGCTTGCGCGCCATCCCGATCACCGAATCAGTCGCCCGTGTCCATGCCGACCTGTGGGCGCAACTGGCCGCAGGAGGCGACGCCATCGGTGCGCACGATCTCTGGATCGGCGCGACCGCCGTCGCCCACGGACTCGCCGTCGCAACCGGAAACGTCACGGACTACCAGTGCATCCCCGGTCTCCGAGTCATCGCGCCGACCATCTGACTCCCCACCCGCATCCCGCTGTGGCTCGTGGTGCGCTTCAGACGCGGATGACCTCGACGTCCTCGAAGGCGCCGAAGTCTGCGTCCTGGGTGACGACGGCGGCGCGGTGACGCAGCGCGGTCGCCGCGATCCACGCGTCATGTCGGCGGAGCCGGCGGCCGGCGCGCAGTTGCGAATCGGCGATCCGCGCAAAGCATGATGCGGTTTCGTCGTCGATCACCAGCAGCAGGTACTCCGCTCGGACCCGGGAGAGCGTGCGGAGCCGAGTCGCGCGAGCGCCCGGCGTCGCCGCGCGCAGGACACCAAGCTCCAACTCGGCAGCGGTCACCACCGAGACCGCGATCTCGTCCGGGAGGTCTCCGAGCGGACGCCCCGCCTCACGCGCGATGAACACGGAGGTGTCCGCGACCGCGCGCCTCACGGCTCCTCGACGAGCGACCCGCGCACGTCGGCGAGATCGGACAGCAGCGCATTGTCGGCGCCTGCCTCGTTGACGAGCGCGCGCAGGCGCCGCGACGGGAGCCATGGGCTGCGCTGCGGCTCGTGCGGCACGATGTCGGCCACCGGCATCCGGTTGACCGTCAGCGACAGGCGCTCGCCTGCTTTGACGGCCGCGACCACTTCGGCGGTGTGGTTGCGCAATTCCCGGACGGAGATCTCGCGGCTCATGCTCTGAGCGTAGCATCGCGTGTCTACCTGATGCTACACATGCTCCAATCCAGATTGCGCTCATAGACGACGATCTCGCCGCTGTCGCCGAACAGCTCTTCGGCACACGTCAGGACGTTTGCCATGCTGACCCTCCTGCGTCGAGAAACACGTACGATTCCAGTGCAGGCAGGATACGGATGAAGGTCGGGTATGGGCATGCAGATCAACCACGTGAGCATCAACGCGCGCAACCTGGGGGAATCGGTCGACTTCTACGTCGACCTGCTCGGCGCCGAGGCGCTGCCAACGCCGAACTTCGGCATCCCGGTCCAGTGGCTGGCGCTCGGGCGAACCCAGCTGCACCTGTTCGAGCGCGATCTCGAGCCCAGCAGTCACCATCATCTGGGCATCACCGTCGATGACCTGGAGCCGGTGTATCGCGCGGCGGAGCGGCGGGCAGCATTCGACCACCATGCGTTCGGCAATCATCTGGTGCAACTGCCCGGTGATGTCGTCCAGCTCTACGTCCGGGATCCGGCCGGCAACCTCGTTGAGATCGACCACGCCGGCGTCGGTCGGCTTCCCGATGACATGCGCGCCCATCTCAAGCAGCTGTGGGACTTCAACCCGCAGAGCGAAGAGAACATGCGGGGACGCCTGTTCGTCCCCTGAACGGCGTCTGGTGACGATCAGGCGCCTCGATGCGAGTCGTTGATGAGGCGGCGCTCGACGAGCTGACGCTGCGCGACGAGCACCGCCTTCGGCGCCAGGCGCACCGGCTCCGACGGGGCAACGAGGAGGGCCGGGCGCGCTTTGAGCAGCAGCTCGCCGAGGCACAGGCACGGGTGCGGCGCCGGCGCGCGTCGGTCCCCGCGGTCTCCTACCCGCCGCAGCTGCCGGTATCCGCGCGTCGCGACGACCTGCTGTCGGCGATCGGGGATCACCAGGTCGTCGTCGTGGCCGGGGAGACGGGCTCGGGCAAGACGACCCAGCTGCCCAAGCTCTGCCTCGAGCTCGGGCGTGGCGTGCGTGGGGCGATCGCCCACACCCAACCGCGACGGCTCGCGGCGCGGACGGTTGCGCAGCGGATCGCGGACGAGCTCGACGTGCCGCTCGGCGGTGCCGTCGGCTACGCGGTTCGCTTCGATGCCCGCGGCTCCGAGGACACCCTGGTCCGTTTGGTCACGGACGGTCTGCTGCTCGCCGAGATCCGCCGTGATCCGCTCCTGCGCCGCTATGACACGGTGATCGTCGACGAAGCGCACGAGCGCTCGCTCAACATCGACTTCCTGCTCGGTTGCCTGCATCGCATCCTGCCGCGGCGCCCCGATCTCAAGCTGATCATCAC
>JBELAG010000423.1:0-4533 GCA_049509055.1 Solirubrobacteraceae bacterium | reverse complement strand
TCCGGCGCGCTTGTCAGGCGATCGGAACGTCGACGTCTGGGCTCTGCGCGCCCCAGCGCCGAGCGGCGACGCACAGCAGCGCCCTTGCTGGGGTTGAAGCACGTGTCGGATTAACGCTTTGCCGCTCATGCCATGATGCTCTACTGCGCTGCGTCAAGATGGAACGGCCCAGCGTCACGGGCGGCGCCCCGAACGTCACGATCGCGACGCTCCCCTTACGATTGAGCCGTATGGCGGTCGACCTCCACTTGCTTGGATCTGTCCCGAGACTGACCACCGTTGACGGTGGCGAGCGTCAACCGGCGCGGGCGACGCAACCGTGGCGGTTGCTTGCCCGCCTGGCAATCCCCCGACTGGGGTTGGCCGACGTCCCGTCGCCGGTCTCGAGCGCGGCTGATGGGTCTGTCGTCCCGTCGGTGGTCGCGAGAGCGTATGAGGGTGCGGTTCGCCGCTCGGGCGACGCGCTTCGGCATGCGCGCAGCGGCCTGCCTGACAGCGCGCGGGGGTTCGATAGCCCGATCGTGCTCCGCGATCTCACGCTGTCGCCGACGAACCTGTCCACGGTCCGCTTGGCGCTGAATGACATCCTGGCTGAGGCAGGCCACGAGCGGGTGCCGGGTGGGCGCGGGCCGCTGGCGCTCGTATCGATTCACACCGATCTCGATGCGTTCTTTGCACTGCTCGCGGCGGGGTCCTACGTCGCGGCGATCGAATACGCGAGCATTGGATCTGGGCTGGCTGAGATTCTGGACGCGGTCGGAGAGAACTGGCTCGGGCCGATTCGACTGCTGTATGCCCGGGGGTTGGATGGAGCTCTCGGCGATGTCGCGCTCGACGGCGACTCAGGCGCCGATGTCGAGCGGCTTGATCGCGCCATCGATGCCGTTGAGCGTCGGATCGACTTGATTCCCCGGCTCGGCCTAAACCACGACGTCGCTGGGAAGCGCGAGCTGGCGTTGGCCGCCACGCGTGACAGATATCTCCGCGGCTTGCGCGAGCTTGGGGCAGCGCATGTCCCCGGCCCTTCAGCGCGCCAGACGCGGCTGGCTGGACACACGAACCTGCCCGATAACCCGTCGAGCTTCATCGGCCGTGACCGCGAACTGGCGCAACTGTCTGATCTCGCCGCCCGACAGCGACTGATCACCCTGACGGGGCCGGGCGGCGTCGGTAAGACGCGCCTGGCGACGCGGTTCGGACGCGATGCGATCGGCGGGCGCTGGGAGGAGGTGTGGCTGGTGGATCTCGCTCCGCTGTCTGATCTGGCCCTGATCGCCGCCACGACCGCCGAAACGCTCGGCCTCTGTCTGCCGCTGGGCATGCCGCCCGTCGAATCTCTCGGGCAGGCGTTGGGCGGGCGGGTACTCCTGCTGGTGTTTGACAACTGTGAGCACGTGGTCGCGACCGCGGCGGCGCTCATTCACGGGTTGCTGGAACGATGCCCCGGTGTCTCGGTGCTGGCCACCAGCCGCGAGCCGCTTCGGATCGCAGGTGAGCATCTCTACAGCGTCGCGCCGCTGGCCACGCCGCCCGCCGAAGTCGATGATCTGCGTCTGCTAGAGGGATATGAGGCGCTTCAGCTGTTTGTGGCGCGAGCCAGCGAACAACGCGGTGACTTCCGGCTTGAGCCGGAGAACGCCTCGGCGGTGTCACGCGTGTGCCGACGCTTGGATGGCATCCCGCTGGCGCTTGAACTGGCGGCGGTGCGCCTGCGCTCGATGTCGATCGCGACGCTGGACGCGCGGCTGGACGATCGGTTCGGCCTTCTGACCACCGGGTCGCGCAGCGCACCGCAGAGGCATCAGGCCCTACGAGCGCTGGTGGAGTGGTCCTACCGGTCGCTGTCGGGCGTTGAGCAGACGGTCTTTCTCCGACTGGGTGCGTTCGCTCCCGCCGGATTTGATCTCGAGGCTGCCGAGGCGGTCTGCGCGACAAGTGGGGTGACCCGCGCCGAGGTCATCGATCACCTTGACGCGTTGGTGAGCAAGAATCTCGTTCAGTTCGACGGTTCGACATGCGAGGGCCGCTATCGGCTGTTGGAGACGCTTCGCGATTTCGCGGTTGCGGAGCTACGGGCGCGCGGCGCCGCCGAATGGGCCGAGGCTCACGATGCCCACCGCCGCTACTACAGCGCCCTCGCCCTGACCGCCGCCGGCCATCTCACCGGGCCCGAGCAAGCCCAATGGCTTGAGCGGCTGACTGTCGAGCACGACAACCTCCGCGCGGCGTTGACCGGGCACCTGTCAGACCCCGACCCTGACCCAGGGCTGCGGATGGCAAGCGCCCTGGTCCGGTTCTGGCGGGCTCGGGGGCACGGCGTGGAGGGAGCGCGCATCCTCGAAGCGCACCTCGGGCACTCGTCAGCAGGTGAGCCGAGTCTCGCCCGCGGACTCGCGCTAGCGGCCTTCGGCTACCTGCTCGCCGGCGTCCTCGGCGAGTATGACCAGGCGCTGGTCCATGCCCGCGAGGCGCGCGCCATCGCACGCGCCGTCGGCGATCCGCGTCTGGAGGGCGAGGCGGTGAAGCTCATGGCCCTCGTCGCCGTACGCCAGGGCCGCTTCTCCGACGCGCTGAGCATCGCTGACGATGCCATCGCCCTGGCACGATCGCTTCACGACGCCGTCCTGATCGCCGAGCTCGCCAATGTACGAGGCGCGGCGCTGATCAACCTCGGACGCGATGCGCGGCCCGCGTTTGAAGAATCGCTGACCGTGTCTCGTCGGGCGGGCGACTGGAATGGGATCGCCACTGCGCTCAACAACCTCGGGGCGATCGATGTCACGGCCGGGGATCTGGCCATCGGCCGGTCACGCCTTGAGGAGGCGTTGAGGATCTATCGCGACCAAGGACTGCGTCAGAACGCCGCCAGCGCTGCGATCAACCTCGGCTTCACGTGCTATCGCGAAGGCGATCGCGGGAGCTCCCGTTTGCACTTTGAGAGCGCGCTCGATTCAGCTCAGCGCGTCGCCGATCCGGGGCTGATCGCGCTCGCGCTCTGCGGGCTCGCGCTGACCTGCCCGGACCCGGTCACCGCGGCCACGCTCCACGGCGCCGCCGACGCCATCATGACGCAGATCGGCTACCACCTTGAGCACGTCGAGGCGCCCCTGCACGCCGCTGATCAGGCCCGCCTGAAGGAGACCCTCGGCGAGCAGGAGTTCAGCGACCGCCACCGGGCGGGTCGAAAGCTCGCGCGGGCGGACGCGATCGCTGTGGCCCTCACGAGCGGTGTGCCAGCGCCGCTCACCGGCGCCGCAGCGCTATGACCGACGGCGCAAGACCGACCGGCGGGGAAAACGCGGCGAGCCCGTCGGGCGTTCCCACGCCAGTGGGTCCGTCATAGCCCGGCGCCGCGTCGCAGGCCAGCTCTCCCGGGGCAGGCGATGTGCCGGCGGTGTTGAAATCGCAATCGCGCTGACCAAGCTGCGGGCCGTTGACATCCCCGCAGAGTTGCGCCGCCAGTCCGCCGCAGTAGCCGTTACCGCCGGCCGTCACGTCATAGAGCGCGTCGGCGCCGCTGAGGTGCGCGTACAGCGTGCTGGCTGGATAGGCGACGCCATGGGCCCCGCCGGCCAGCGCGAACATCGCGGCGATCGTCGGCGTCGACAGCGACGTCCCGCCGACAGTACTCCAGCCAAACCAGCCAGTCGTGTCATAGACATCAAAGCCCGTGAGATAGTCGGCGTCTGACGCGATGTCGGCCGACAGGCGGTACGGGCCACAGCCCGTGTCTGGCCAACTGGCGAGCTCGGACTGCCATGCCGGAGCGGGGATCGTGGTGCTACACCCCCCGCCGGTCGCGTTGAAAGGGAAGCCGAGCAGCAGGCGTTGCCAGAGGTCATCAGCGCCGTTGTCGTTCCACACGGTCTCTCGCGCGCGGGTACCTACGGCGGTGAGACGCAGCGTGGTCCCGCCGACGGCGACGACGGTGGCGGCCGCCGCCGGAAAGTACGGGACCGCAGCGTTCGCGTGCAGCGGCCAGAGGTCATAGCTGTCATAGCCATCGTCGCCGGCCCCCGCCGTGATCACGATCCCGGGATGATCGTAGGCCGCCAGATCCGCCGCGGTGGGGACGATCGCGCCGCCGTAAGAGTTTGAGATCTCAGTAGCTCCCATCTGCGCCGCCTCGTCGACCGCCGCCTCAAGGTTCGCGTCGCTGCTGTCATCGGCCTCCACCAAGAGGATGTGGCAGCTCTCACAGACCGCATGGACTACCTCGACGTCAAGCGCGATCTCGCCCGACCACGCCAGACTCGGGCGCGGCAGCGGCGAGGCCGCGCCCTCCTGGTTGACCTTGCCAAAGCAACCGTTTGCAGTCGTGCAGCTCAGCAGGCCGTAGTAGGCATCGAACTTCTGCAGGTCGCTTTCGATCGTCGGGTCGTCGTAGGCATCAACGATCGCCACCGTCTGACTCTGAGCGTTAGTGAGCGGGTTATAGCCATAGGCGGTCGCCAGATCAAACGGCGTGAGCCCGCCGGTCGGCCCCACGGTCACGCCTTCTGGGTGGCTGGCGTCCACGCCCGCGCCAGCGCC
>JBELAG010000422.1:0-4587 GCA_049509055.1 Solirubrobacteraceae bacterium | reverse complement strand
CCTTCGCCTTCGCCTTCGCCTTCGCCTTCGCCTTCGCCTTCGCCTCCGCCGCGGCCGTGAGCCTGCCCGACGCCGTCGACGTCCTGGTGGCCGGCTTCGGCGCGGCCGGCGCGAGCGCCGCGATCGCCGCCCACGACGCCGGCGCGCGCGTCGCGATCGTCGAGAAGACGCCGGCCGGCGGCGGCAACTGCCGTCACTCGGGCGGGTTCCTGTTCGAGCTCGACGGCCCGCACGACGTCGACCATCTCGACGCCCTGTGCTTCGGCAAGACCGCCCGCGACGTGCTGGAGGCGTTCGCCGCCGGGCTGGGCGACGTTCCCGCGTGGCTGGCATCGCTCGGCGGCGAGACGGCGCCGGTCGATCCGGGGGCGTTCGCCGGGATGCTCCCGTCCTGGCCGCACTTCCCCGCCGCCGGCCACGTCCGCTACCGCCAGTTCGTCGCGCGCCCGGCGCAGCGGCCGGGGATCGCCCTGTGGGACCTGCTGCAGCACAGCGTCCGGGCGCGCGACATCGCAGTGGCTCTGGACAGCCCGGCCGTCGAGTTGATCGTCGACGACGGACGCGTGAGCGGCGCGGTGGTGGCCCACGGCGGCGCTCGCCGCGAGGTTCGCGCCCGCGGCGGAGTCGTCCTGGCCAGCGGGTCGTTTGAGAACGACGCGGAGATGCGCGACGCCTACCTGCCGCTGCCGCTGGTCTGCGTCGGGCACCCCGGCAACACCGGTGACACGATCCGACTGGCCCACCAGGCGGGCGCGTCGCTGTGGCACATGAGCGCCTTCTTCGGCTGGTTCGCCTACGCCCATCCCGCGTTCCCCGCGGCGTTCACGCTCGACGTCCACGCGCCGAGCTTCATCTTCGTCGACGGCGACGGCCGCCGCTTCGCCGACGAGACCGGCTGGGAGGTGCACGATCGCGTGCGCTCGCTGACCGCCTACCTCCCGCGGCGGCCCAACCGTCCCCGGATGCCCGGATGGATCGTGTTCGACGAGGCGGCGAGGCTCGCCGGCCCGCTGCACGGCATCGTCGGGACTCCCAACGACTATCGCTGGAGCGCGGACAACTCGGCCGAGGTCGACGCCGGCTGGATCGCGCGCGGCGATGACCCGGCGGCGCTCGCGCACGCCGCCGGGATCGACCCGGACGCGCTGCAGGCGACGCTCGCCGCCTATGGCGACGCCGCGGGGCGCGGCCGCGACGATGACTTCGGCCGGGCGCCCGCCACGCTGGCGCCGCTGCGTCCGCCGCTGTACGCGATCGAGTTGACGCCGGCGGTGGCGACCGCGTCCGGCGGCCCGCGGCGCGATGCCCGGGCTCGCGTGCTCGCGCCGGGCGGCGACCCGATCGACGGCCTGTACGCCGCCGGCGCCGCCGGGTCGGTGTGGGGGCATCTCACCGAGCACGGCGGCGGGCTCACCGACGCGATCGTGTTCGGCCGCATCGCCGGCGCGCAGGCGGCCGCCGCCGCCCGGTCGTAGTCCGACCGCAGACCGTGTCCGGCCGGGCGACCGGCGCACACCTGTACGCCCGGACCCGCCCGGACGCTCCGGGCCCCGCGCGGTGGCGGCAATTCGTGGCAAACCTCCCCGACGCCCGCGGATTTGTCGCACAACGCCGGTCTGACCGGCGATTGGTGACAAATCACCCGGGCGCGTCGGCGGATGTGGCGCAGATTGCCGGCACATGACCGCCCAGGGCGGCGATCATCTCGCTGTTCGGCGCTGGTGCACGCCCAGGATCACCACCGTCGGCGCGTGCGGGAGCGGTGGGCGACGCCGACCGCCCGCGGGGCGGTCATTACCGCCGTTCATCTCGCGCCGACGCCGCTCGGTGAGGCAGCGTGGTGGCGCCCGGCCGCGACGGTGCGCGGCGCGCCGCCGGGCAGCACCAGCTCGGCGGTCGCGCCGGGCGGGATCACGGCGCGCAGCGACAGCTGCCCGCCGTCGGTCGACCACTCGGCCTCGATCCGACCGTACGGCGAGTCGTGGACCGCCCGGGCGCGGGTGATCCCCGGCCCGGGGCGCGGGGCGATCCGGAAGTGCCGGTAGCCGGGGCCGTCGTCGAGCAGCTCGATGCCGGCCACGTAGCGGTGCAGGAACGACACGACGGCGCCCTTGGAGTAGTGGTTGAGCGACTCATGCGGCGTGCCGTCGTCGCCGATCCCGTCCCAGCGCTCCCACACCGTGGTCGCACCACGATCGATCATCGCCAGCCACGATGGCGGCGAGTCCTGGAACAGGAGCGCGTAGGCGGCGTCGAGGTGCCCGCTGTCGGCGAGCACGGGCAGCAGCTGGGGGGTGGCGAGGAAACCGGTCTGCAGGTGCATGCCGGCCGCCTCGATCAGCGTGACCAGCCGACCGGCGACGGCGCCGCGCAGTTCCTCGGGGACGAGGTCGAAGGCGAGCGCGCGGACGTGGCTGGCCTGGGTGTCGGGCGACAGGGCGCCGTCGTCGCCCAGGAACTCCGCCTGCCACGCCGAGCGGGCATCGGCGGCCAGCGCGTGGTAGCGCTCGGCGTCGCCGGCGCGCCCCAGCGCCGTCGCGATCACGCTCATCAGCCGCGCCGAGCGGGCGAAGTACGCGGTCGCCACGTCGGCCTTGTCGCGCCGGCGGAACGCCTCGAACTCGGCGGGGCCCTTCAGATCCACGCCGGGCTCCAGCCATTCGCCCCAGTGAAAGCCGGTGTCCCACAGGTAGCGCTCGTGTGGCCGCGGAACTGCGCTGCGCGCGATCCGGTCGGCGTGGCGGCCCTCGGCCGCGGCTCGTTCGACGTGCGCCATCCAGGCCACCATCGACGGCCACTGCTCCTCCAGCAGCCGCGCGTCGCCGTAGGCGCGGTAGATCTCCCAGGGGACGATCACCGCGGCGTCCCCCCACCCCGCCGAGCCGTTGAGCGCGGCGACGACGCCGCCCTCGGACTCGGCGGGTGGGCTCGGCGCGAGGTTGGCGACGACCCCGCTGCTCCACTGCTCGGCGGACAGGTCGCGCAGCCACTTCGTCGAGAAGCCGGCGACGTCGTAGAGGAACGCCGCCGTGGCGACGAAGATCTGCCAGTCACCGGTCCAGCCGGCCCGCTCGCGGGTGGGGCAGTCGGTCGGGATGTCGCAGGCGTTGCCCCGAAAGCTCCAGACCGCGGCGTCGTGCAGGCGGTTGATCCGCTCGTCGTCGCAGCGAAACCATCCGGTCCGCGACATGTCGGTGTGGACGACGACGCCGCTGAGATCGCCTGCGTCCAGGTCGCCGGGATGGCCCTCGACGTGCACGTAGCGAAACCCGTGGGTTGTGTGGTGCGGCTCGAACACCTCGCCGGGGCGACCCGACGAGCTCACCCGGTCGACCTGGCCGGCCGGCAGGGGATGGGGCAGAAACGGGACGTCGACGTCGAGGTGCGCGGTCGTGACGTCGCCGTCGGCGTCCAGCGCCTCGCCGTGAGTCAGGGTGAGCTCGGTACCCTCGGGGCCGAGGTTGCCCAGCCGCACCCAGCCGTTGATGTTCTGGCCGAGGTCGAACACGACGCCACGGCCGACGCGGCGGACGTCCACCGGCGCGATCGCCTCCACCGCCCGCACGGGCGGCGCCGGCGAGGCGACCAGCCGCGCGTACCCGTGGTCGGCGATCGCCGCGTGGTCCCATCCGGAGTCGTCGTGTCCGGGCGCTGCCCAGCCGGCCGGCAGGCGACGCAGGTCAGACGACTGGCCGGCGATCAGATCCGCGTCGACGTGCGAGCGACGGCTGCGCCATCCGGCGCCCGTGCCGAACACCGCGCCCGAGCCGTCGTCATAGCGCACGTGCAGCTCGGCGAGGAAGGCCAGCCGCGTTCCCCACTGGTCGTGGGCGCGGATCAGCCCGGTCTGACCGCGGAACCAGCCGTCGGAGACGAGCGCGCCGATCGCGTTGACGCCCGGTGCCAGCGCCTCGGTGATGTCGAACGCCTGGACCTGCAGGCGCGCGCCGTACGCCGTGTAGCCGGGGGTCAGCTCCGCGTCTCCGACGCGCCGTCCATTGACGAACGCCTCATAGATGCCGTGCGCCGTGGCGTACATCCTGGCCCGGCTGACGGCGCGCGCCAGTTCGACCTCGCCGCGCAGCAACATCGCCGCGCGCCGGCCCGGCGGGCCGGGCTCGCGCTCGACCGGCTCGATCCACGCGGCGCTCCAGTCGGCGGCGTCGAGCAGCCCGAGCTCGAACACGCCCACCGGGGACCATGCGCTCTCGCCCCGGTCCGTCCACGTCTTCACCCGCCAGCCGACACGCTGGGCGCAGCGCAGCGGCGGTCCGCCATAGCCGACCAGCACGCTGTCGGAGCTCGCCACCCGGCCGCTGTCCCAGCCGTTGTCGGTCTCGATCCGGTAGGCGAGCTGGCGTTCGCTGCCGGCTGGCAGCCACCACGAGAACCGGGGCTCGACCGTGCCGATCCCCAGCGGCGAGTCGAGGTGCTCGACCCGTAGGTGGGCGGGTCCGGCCGTCGTCTCAGACAATCGACTTGGGCGCCTCGGTGACCGTCTCGCCGCCGGCCGGGTCGGGCGACGCGGCGGCCGTGCTCTCCCCGGCGTGCGCCGGCGGAGCGCCGCGTCGCGCGTCCCACAGCCCG
>JBELAG010000421.1:0-6856 GCA_049509055.1 Solirubrobacteraceae bacterium | reverse complement strand
CATGGGCGCCACGACCTACGCGGTCGACAGCAGCCACGTGCCGATGCTCTCCCAGCCCGACGTCGTGCTCACCGCCATCCGCAACCTCGCGGCAACCCTCCAAAGAACCCCCGCGATGGCGTAATGCGCTCCGTCCTCCGCGACGGCGCAACCACGACCAGTCCTCTCTAACAGGGTTCCCCGGTCAGGCGGGGCGGTCTTGCGCCCCGCCTGACCGAACGCTCCATCCCATCGAACCATGCGTATTGATCAAACCCCACACACGAACAACGCACTGGACCCAGCCCACCGTCTCACCCGGCACACCCCAGATTCCTTGCTGGCCCGTCAGCTGACCGTCGAATTCATCGGCACCTTCATCCTCGTTCTCACGATCGGCCTGGCGACATCGAGCAAGGGAGCAGGCGAGCTCGCCCCACTCGCCATCGGGTCGGCGCTGATGGTGATGGTCTTCGCAGGCGGTCATATCTCCGGCGCGCACTACAACCCCGCCGTGAGCTTCGCCGCGCTGCTCACCGGCAAGCTCCGGCGACGTCAGACCGTGAGTTACGTCCTGACGCAGCTCGCGGCCGGAGCCCTGGCCGCGCTGCTCGTACGAGCCCTCGCGGGACCTGCCACGCCGGCCGTGCTGGCATCCGATTGGAAGATCCTCGTCGGCGAGCTGATCTTCACGCTCGCGCTGGCCTTCGTCGTGCTGAACGTCACCTCCAACCAGGCCACGGAGGGAAACTCTTTCTACGGCCTGGCGATCGGGTTCACGGTCGCCACGGGAGTCTTTGCCGTTGGCAAGACTACCGGCGGGGTGTTTAATCTCGCCGCGGCGTTGGGTGGCAGCGTCACCGGAGCGCTGACGTGGAGCCGTTCGTGGATCTACGTCGTGGCCAGCCTACTTGGTGGAGCCGGCGCTGCGGTCCTCTTCGCCTACCTGCACCCATCCCTCCCAGAAGTTGATCGGCGGCTGCTCTCGGAGGTGCAGAGTCCGGTCCCGGATTCACTTCGCGGGGGCGCGTTGCAGCGCAATATGCCGTGACGTCTCGCGGGCTGCCGTTACCGCTGCTGCGGTATGCCGCTACTGCGACGGATGCAGGACATGGAAGCAAACGGAGTGTCACCGAATGAGCCGATCAACACGGCAACACGCGCGGGACTCCGGTGAACGTCAGCCGAGGCGACCAAGCCGCGAGCGACCGGCGGAGGCGCAGCGACTGGTGCGCACGATCCCTCGGCTCGGGCGCTTGTGCCCGCTGCGCTCGAGTTCAAGCGCACTACGCCGCCGCGCTAGCGGCTGCCGGAGTGCAACGGCGACAAGGCGAGACCTTTCGAGCATCGTCGAGCTGAGCTGGCTGGGCCTTGCGAGAGATGACCGGATCGGCTTGAGCCACATCGCTGTTCGTCTCGGGCTGGAGACATGGTGATCCCAGAAGCACCGAAGAAGGTACACGGGCGACCGCCGGCGCCAGGACGCTACGCCCCAAGGGCCCTGCGGACGGACCGCCAGTCTGCCGAGCGGGTGGCCGCTCAACGCTTCCTGCGCGTAGTCGCCGCTGAGGCTCGCCGACTGAGCGGCCAGCTGCGCTTGCCCGGGCTGCTGTCCGGCATCGAAGCCCAATCTTTACCGACGGAACGGCGCGGGGTCGAGAGTGGCGCTTCGCCTTCGACGCGAGCAAGCATCTGATGCTGCACGACCTCACCGCAGCGGCGGCCCGTCGCCTCGGCAGGCGGCGCTTATCCCAAGCCTGGTACGAGCAGGCGGTCGATCGGCTGCTTGCCGCGCACCTCAAGTGGCGTGCGGAGTCCCTGGCGGCGCGAGAGGCCTACAGCCGGTACGCCGCGACCCGCGGGCTCAGTTGCCGCCATGCCTTTGCCGTCTACTTCGCGGCGCTCGACCGCGAAGAGCGAGCTGCCGCCGAGTACGCAGCATCGGTCGACCAGTTCTACGACCTCGTGTCCCGCCACGGGGGCCTGTCGTGACGGTCCGGGCCAGCAGTAGATCCGCACCGCCACTGCCGCGTTCACCCAAGGAGAGAGTGTGATGCGATCCGCCCCGGGTTTCCGCGGCGGTGAGGACGGGGCCCACAGGGCTGATCCCCCACTCGGCGGTGCCGGCCATGTCGATTATCGCCCGCCGCCGATGCCGCGCGACCGTCGGGGGTGGCGCGTAGCGCCGGCGCCTGATGGGCGCGGAATGCCGAACGAGCACAAGCCCCCGCCCCCGCACCGTCTGCGCGGGTTCTGGATCTTCGTACTGGTGTTGCTGGCGGTGAACTGGATCTCGGTGCTCGCCTTCCGGCCCGCAGGCGCCCCGCGGGTGGCGGTGCCGTTCAGTCCCTACTTCCTGAATCAGTTGCAGAAGGGACAGGTGCAGTCGATCACGTCGCGCAGCGAGACCGTCCAGGGGACGTTCAAGGCTGCGGTCATATATCCGCCCAGGAATGCCAGGGCGGTCGCGACGCCGTACTTCTCCACTCAGGTCCCGTCGTTTTGGAACACCGCCGCTCTGACTCGTGAGCTCCAGTCCAAGGGCGTGCAGGTCAACGCCAAGAATCCGAACCCGGGGACATCGGTGCTGGCCGAGATCCTGCTCGGGTTCGGCCCGACCCTGCTGCTGGTGGGGCTGTTCGTGTTGCTGGCGCGCCGGGCGCAGGCCGGCGCGGGTGGGTTGGGCGGGCTGGGGAACTTCGGACGCAGCCAGGCGCGGCGAGCAGACCCCCAGAAGATCCAGGTCACCTTCGACGACGTGGCTGGCATCGACGAGGCCAAGGCCGAGCTGACCGAGATCGTCGACTTCCTAAAGACCCCCGAGCGCTATCAGCGCCTCGGCGGACGGATGCCACACGGGGTGCTGCTCTACGGCCCCCCGGGCACCGGCAAGACGCTGCTGGCTCGAGCGGTCGCCGGCGAAGCGCACGCCGCGTTCTTCTCGATCGCGGCGTCGGAGTTCATCGAGGCGATCGTCGGCGTCGGCGCCTCGCGGGTGCGCGACCTGTTCGCCAAGGCCAAGGAGGCGGCGCCGGCGATCATCTTCATCGACGAGCTCGACGCGATCGGCCGCTCGCGGCAGGGGTCGGCCGGAATCACGGGCGCTAACGACGAGCGCGAGCAGACGCTCGATCAGATCCTGACCGAGATGGACGGGTTCGAGTCGACCCAGGCCGTGGTCGTTCTTGGCGCCACCAACCGCCCGGAGATCCTCGACCCGGCGCTGCTGCGACCGGGCCGCTTCGACCGCCGGGTCGCGGTCCAGGCCCCGGACCGCAACGGGCGGCGCAAGATCCTGGACGTCCACACCCGGTCGATGCCCCTCGACAAGGACGTCGACCTAAATACGCTGGCGGCCTCGACGCCGGGGATGGTCGGCGCTGACCTGGCCAACCTCGCCAACGAGGCCGCGCTGCTGGCGGCCCGGCGCAACCACGACACCGTGCACATGGCCGACTTCACCGACTCGCTGGAGAAGATCCTCCTCGGTGCGCAGCGCGGGATCATGCTCTCTGCCGCGGACCGCGAGCGCACCGCCCACCACGAGTCGGGGCACGCGCTAGTCGGGATGCTCACCCCGGGAGCTGACCCGGTGCGCAAGATCTCGATCATCCCCCGCGGCCAGGCGCTCGGCGTCACGCTGTCCACCCCCGACGCCGACCAGGTGTCCTACTCGCGCGAGGACCTCGACGCCAAGATCGCGGTCGCACTCGGCGGCCGTGTCGCCGAGGAGGTCATCTACGGCCAGATCACCACCGGCGCCGAATCCGACATCCAGCAGCTGACCAGCATCGCCCGCCAGATGGTCGGGCGGTGGGGAATGAGCGACAAGCTGGGACCGGTCACCCTACTCCCCTCAGAGGGCCAGGGACCGCTGTTGCCCGGCGCGTCAGAGACCTCCCCCCAAACCCAATGGCTGGTCGACCAGGAGGTCCAGCGCCTCATCGACGAGGCCCACGCCACCGTAACCCAGCTTCTCACCGACCACCGCCAGCAACTAGAGAGCCTGGCCCAGGCACTGCTCGCGGCCGAGACCCTAGATGCCCCCGAAGCCTACGCCGCCGCCGGGCTGCCAGCTCGCCCCGCCGAGTCTGAGCTGGCGACGGCCCAGGGGCACGTAGCGTGAAGGCGACTCGCTGCGATGGCTGGCTATAGAACCGACGGCAGCCCGTCACGCGAGTTCCTCGGAGCGGGGGCCGAGGACCGCCGGTGGTTCGATCAGATCTCGGGTGCTCCGGCGCGAGCGCGGCTGGCATCTTCATCCGCTGCAGGGAGCTCACGGCGGCAAACCGTCGATCAGGTCGGCGTATGCGCGCTGTCGGCATGGTGCGTCGGCCCGCGCTCGTCCAGCGTCCGTCGTCCGAAAAGTGCGTCAACCCAGATCCACGATGAGCGGATTCCGGGCGGGTGATCGACCACATTCGCTGATGAAGCTCGCTCGTGCGTCCGTAAGCGGTGCGCTTGCGTTGGCTGCGGCGCAGATGGTCGACATGCGGGTCACCGGCAGACACGGGAGTGACACCCCGGTTCTCGCTGCCGAGGTCCTGACCCGCCGTCATATCCGCCAGCCCGCAGTTCGTGCCGCGGTCGGCTACGGGGTGCAGTCGTCTCTCGCCCCGGTGGCGGCGGTCGCAGCGCATCTGGCCGGCCCGCGAGTGACCGCGCGCCTCGGTGCGGCCACGCTGGCGCCGATCGTGGTAGTCGGGATCATCAATCCGGCACTTGGAACAACAACCTGGCCCTGGCGTTGGACGAGGAATGACTGGACGCGCGAGTTGACGCTCAAGGGTGTGCTCGCGATCGCCACCATTGCCGCCCTCTAATGCCTCGAGCGATCCACCGAGCGCAGCCACGTGCATCTGCGCCAGCGTGGGGTCTTGATCGCCACAGGCCCACAGCCGCGCGGTCGTCGGCGATGAGACTGCTGCTCTCGTGCTTGCAGCTCCCGCCCGCGAAACTCACCGAGGAGGCAGCCGAAGCCGCACTCGCCACCACCGGCACCGGGCGTGCGTTGGATTCCGGCCGTCTCGACGATCGTCCAGCCGTTGCCGCGCCGCACGCTGAGGTCGCGTGAGGGGATCATCGTGCGGCGAGCTGTGCGTACAGGGCGCTGACGTCATCGGACAGCCGTGACTTGACCGCGCGCGTCGTGTCGTCGGCGAGGATCTCAAAGTCGCCGCCGATGATCGCGTCTGCGGTCTGTCGGGCGACGTCGCGCGGGTCGGCCTTGGGAGCGTCCACGCCGGCGGTCATGTCCGTGTCCATATAGCCAACGTGGAGCGCGGTCACAATGGTTCCCTGGTCGCGGAGCGCGAGGCGCAACGCGTTCGTTGCGGACCATGCTGCCGCTTTGGAGATCTCATAGCCGCGTCCAAACGAGACCCACGACAGCGCCGACAGCACGTTCACCATCGAGCTCCGGGGCTGTTCGGCGAGCACGGGCGCAAAGGCGCGAGCGACGCGGATGGTCCCGAGCAGGTTGGTGTCGAGCTCGTCCTGAATGTCGGACACTGGCGCCGTGAGTACCGGCGTGGTCAGTTGGATCCCGGCGTTATTTACGAGGATCGAGACGTCGGACGCCGCGTGGGCCGCGGCAGCTACGGAGCCGTCGTCGGCGACATCGAGGACCACCGGAACGATCCGGGTGTCGCCTGGCGGTATTGGTTGGGTCGAGCGCGAGGTGGCGTAAACCTTGGTCGCTCCGCGCGCCAAGAGCTCGTCGACAAGGGCGCGGCCGAAACCGCGATTACCTCCGGTGACAAGTGCCACTGCGCCCTCGATCGGGGTTCCGTTTGACGGCATCAGGCACCCTCAGGGTCGATGTTCTGGAGGCGTACCTGGCCGCGGGCGACGAGCTTGTCGTCATCGGGTCGGCGGATCTCGACCTGCCACAGCTGCTGGGTGCGGCCTTGGTGGATCGCCTTGGCCTCAACGTGTAGACGGCCGATCTTGTGAGGGCGCACGAAGTCGGTGATGTTGGTGACACCGACCGCCTGCTGGCCTCGGTCCTTGACAGCTTCGTAGGCGCCGAACGTCGCGAACGCCTCGATCGCGGTCGTGTACTGGCCCCCGCTCACGATTCCCCACGGCTGGTGGTGTCGCTCATCCGCAGCGATCGAGCCGCTCACCCGGGTCGGCTGTACCTCGTCGAACTGGATATCGAGCAGGGCCATGTGCTCGCTTGGCGTCGTCAGGTTCGTCATCGTCGTCTCCTCTTCGTGAACGTCGTCCGAGCCATGGGCAGGTGCCGGCGTTGCGAGTGGGTTCTATTTTGGAACGCACTCTAGTCCATTGCGTTCTATCACGCAACCCACTATCCTCGAGGCTCGATGGAACGCAAGAGCTTCTCCGAGATGCACTGCTCTATCGCCCAGACCCTGGAGGTCGTGGGCGAGTGGTGGTCGCTGCTGATCGTGCGTGACGCGTTTCTCGGCGTGACGCGCTTCGACGACTTCCAGGAGCGCCTCGGGATCTCTCGCAACATCCTCAACCACCGCCTGGCCCGGCTCGTCGAGGAGGGCATCCTCGTCAAGGTCCCCTATAGCGAGCACCCGCCCCGGCACGCCTACCGCCTGACGGAGAAGGGCAGGGATCTATGGCCCCTGCTCACCGCGATGCGCCAGTGGGGCGACAAGCACGCAGCGCCAAACGGCCCCCCGCTCGAGCTGATCCACGAGCGCTGCGGGCACGTATCCAACGCGCGGCTGATCTGTTCGAGCTGCGGCGAGGCGATCGGACCATATGACGTCAGGGCCGTGCCGGGGCCCGGCGAGGTCGAGCGCCTGATCCGGACGGCGGAGGGCGCGGAAGCGTGACCGTGCAATCGTCCAGCGTCAGCAAGCTCCCGTTCGCAGAGGTCAGCGCCGTGTCCGTCCGG
>JBELAG010000420.1:0-4642 GCA_049509055.1 Solirubrobacteraceae bacterium | reverse complement strand
TTCGAGAACAACCGCCGCCTCCGCGAACTCCTCAGCGAACTCGAAGCACTCTCACTCCAAGCCGCTCAGACCGCCGAAGGGTGGGGGGAGAATTGACGATCGAGAAGTGCGGAAAGGGAGTCTCTAGGCAATAACCAAGAGCCTGGCGTGCTGCGGCCTCGAACGCAGCGTTACCCCCGAACAGGTTGGAGAGGCCTACGACTCGGGCGCCGACGCCGGCAGGAAGCTCGAAGTAGACGCCCTCCCGCTTTGCTTCGAGGATGACGCGTGTTGCCGGCATCCCGAGGGAGTAGTCCGCGTACTTGCCGGCGTAGCTGTCTTCGGCCGTCACAGCGGCCTTCGGCCAGCTTAGAACGCCAAATATAAGTTCGTCGACGAGGTGAAGCCGCGTGGTGGCCTCGTTGCGATTCTGCTGGCCCTCAGCGAGCCACCAATCCTGGAGGCACGTGAGTCGCGAGCGGCCTTCGTCAAAATCGGGCGCTGTCACGAGGCCAACCCTAGCGGGCCACCTCCCCCGCTGCGGACCTATGCGAAAGCAGCCAGACATGCTTCTGGGCGAGAACCCTGTCGCGTGAGGGCCTACCAGCTAGGGAAGCTGGCATGCTGCCGGGGGCGCTCGTATTCGAGCAGACGCCGCTTCGCTCAGGCGGAGCGCCTGGCACGGACGAGTCCCATGGCGTCGAGCACGTCGCCCAAGCCCACCGTACCCCGGAAAGCTCGGCGCCGGGAGCTGACGAGGACGTCTGCGTAGGCAGCCGCACGTTCGTGAGCGCCTCAAGCGCCAGCTCTGCTTTCGGCGAGCGGTAATCTAGTCGTGGCATCTTCCATGCTGGCCGCAATGCGGTTAGGCTGCGATCCGTGCCGCGATACCTGTTGCAGCAGTGGACAGGCGAGACCATCCAGATCGAGGATGACGAGGAGGGGAGCCACGGCCTTGAACTCTGGGCGACGCCCTCGTCCAGCTCGCGCCTGCTCGAGCTCGCTCCCAATGATGAGGTGTATGTCGCGGGCGTCGTTGACGGGCGGTTGTTGCCGATCTGTCGTCTGGTGGTTGGACGCGTCGCGTCCCGGGAGGAGCTCGTTGCGGAGGGCCACACCCCCTACGACCTGCCGTTTCAAGCGATCGCGACGCCGCCCCTCCCGCGCATGAACCTCCGAGCGATCGCCGACGAGGCGCTTTCCTTGGCCGTCATGAAGGAAAGCGGCGAGCCTCTCGCCCGGCGCAAATCGAACCCGCGTCAGATCGACGGCCAGGCATTTCGCACACCTCAATGGATCGCCCGCGACTCGGCTAATCGACTGAGCGCCTTTCTCGATGCGGTATGGGCTGCCGAGCGGGACGAGGGGGTAGACGATCCCGTCCGGGTGTCCCGGGGCCTCGCGCCGAAGTTGACGCCGCCTGAACGGAAGGCCATCGAACAACGGGCCATGGCCGTGGTGACATCGGAGTACGAAAGGCGGGGGTACATCCTCGAGGATGTCAGCGGGCACGCACCTTGGGACCTGACCGCCGTCCATCCAGATGGCGACGTCGCCCACATCGAAGTCAAGGGCACGACGGGAGAAGGCCGGGCCATTACGGTTACCGCGGGCGAGCGAAGGCACGCCGAGGAGTTCGCCCATCCGGTCCTGGCGATCGTCACGGGCATTGCGCTCGACAAGGGTCGGCCGCCGAAAGCCGGCGCCGGTGAGCTACGCGTTCATCTCTCGCCTTGGGCGATCTCGGATGGGACTTGGTCCGCGACGGTCTTCCGATACGAACCACCCGGCAAGTAGGCGCACCGACGAGATTCCCACGCTGGTGCGGGCGGAAGGCCCGCTGGGTGTGTCGACCGGCGCGAGATCGGAATGCCGGAATGCCCAGGCATTGCTCGGAGATTTCGCGCACGATTCGAAGCCCTCCTTTCGGCGACGAACGCGTCTGTGACCCAGGTCGGACGCCTGCGTCCAGGGGCAGCTTTGCCGCGGGCCGGGCGCCGGCTCCGACCGCAGCCGTGCGGCCCCGCGAACCCCCGAGTCGTCGAGGAGCTCACGCGGCCGCGGTGAACTGGGCGTAGCGGACCTCGAGACGCAGCGGGTCTGGGCGCTCAATGGTCATCCTTTGTGTTGCCGACGGTCACCGGGAGAACGCCAACAGCGCTTGCCCGAGCAGAGGGCCACGATGAGACCAGCGTCTCCCGGTGATCCGTCGAGGTGCCTGAGCGGCGACAGGGAGTCGCGCCCAGAGCGCCATCAGTGAGCAACCGCCAAGGTACCTCGCCGTCGGCAACAGTCAAGCGTGTTGGTTGAAAGGAATAGTCGTGAGGAAGTGTTTTGCTGGCGTTGATTGGGCCAGCGAGGAGCACGCGTGCTGCGTGGTCGATGAGGACGGGCGGATCATCGAGGGTCGCCGTTATCGGCATGAGGAGCGTGGGCTTAGCGCGCTGTGCCGGCGGCTTGTGGAGCTGGGTGTCGAGCTGGTCGCGCTGGAGCGCCCGGATGGGCTGTTGATCGAGCGGCTGCTGGACGCGGGCCTGTCGCTGATCGCGATCCATCCCAATCAGGTCGCGGCGATGCGCCCTCGGTTCAGCGCCGCGGGCGGCAAGAGCGACAGCTTTGACAGCTTCGTGCTGGCCGAGCTCGCGCGGACCGACAGCCACCGCTACCGCGTGCTGGTGCCCGATGGTGACGCGACCAAGGCGCTGCGGGCGCTGAACCGCGCGCGTGAGGACCTCGTGCAGACCCGCGTCGGGCTCGCTAACGAGCTGCGCGCCCAGCTGCAGTGTTTCTGGCCCGGCGCCGCCGGCGTGTTCAGCGAGATCGACAGCCCGATCGCGCTGGCGTTCCTGCGCCGCTACCCCCGCGCCGGCTGACGCGCACGGGCTCGGCGAGCAAAGGCTGGCGCGGTTTCTCGCGCGCCACAGCTACAGCGGCCGCGGTAGCGGCCTACTAGTTATTGCAGGGCCGGCAGCTCGGTCCTCGACGGCGAGCTGAGCCCGCTCGCGTGTTCGGAAGCCCAGGTGCCGCGCGACGCTCGCTCACCGCCAGATCAGCCAGATGAGCAAGGGGATAGCAGTTATCGCCAATAAGCCGATGACAGCGATAGCCGGCAGATAGCCGCGACTCTCGCCCTTATCAGCCGGTGCGAAGAGATCCGGAAGATCCGGAAAGAGGGCCATTGCGTCCGGGGCGGCGACGTGCTCGTCGGGGCGCGGCGTGCTTTCAGTGTCGCCAGGGGGGCTATTGCGTCCCTGGCTGGGCTCCGACTGGTGTCTGTGAAACATGGCTAAGCAAAGAAGATATCTAGAGCGCCACCAGCGGCGGCGACTAACGCGGCGATCAGACAATATTGGCCGTACAGTAGATGTTTGGCGCGACGGGTATTCTGAGGTCGGATCTGTTCGAGCAGAGCAACGTCGAGTCTGAAGCCGTCGGCGCGCGGCTGCGTGTCGGGCACGCCAGGCTTTGCCAAAGCTTTGATCCTTTCGATGTTGGCAACGTGCACACGGTTGGGTTGAATCGCCGTGACGAATAACAGGATCGCGAAGACGAGCAAAACGACCGCCGCCGAGAATGCGATCGAGAACATCACCTTCGGTGCACCATGGATCTTCAGGTCGGAAGCAGAACTGCTGAGGGCGAACGCGGCCGCCAGTAGAGCGCCGCAGACCGCGATAGCGCTGGTGAGGCGACTCTCGAATGACCCGCGGTCCTCCAGTTCGCGGGACAGGGCGGTCGCGGTGACTTCAGCCAGTTCCGCTGAAACCTCATGTAGTTCCTGCTTTTCCGACAAGCCCGCGTCCACCTCTTGGTCCCGGCGCCGTTTGCTCTTCAAGAGAGGATCGCCGCCAAGGCGCGGCATTACTCAGCTGAGAGCTTCCCAGCGCCCGCGGACGGTGTCAAGGCCGCTCGAAGATTGACCCTTCTGCGCCGCTCGAAAATTGACCCCCCTTGGCTCGTCGCCGGTGCCGCCAACGCAGCGAGCGTGAGGCACAAGGGTGAGTACAGGCGGCGGTCCAGTTGGCGAAACCGTAATGACGAAGACCCTTGCGAGATGAGACGGGTCATGCCCGCCACGCCGAGGACACCTCGCGTCGCCAGAACGCCCGCCACTCCCGTCGCACCTATGCGCTGCAGCCAGTCCGGGTGCGCGGGCAGCCCCGCAACGAACGCAGAACCGATGGCGAGCGCGCCGGCAACGGTCAAGCACGCGGTTGATGACGGGAATTTGTCATGACCGATGACGGCATCCGACAGAGTCGCTCTGTCGGGCAGCGGCCATGACGATCCTGCAGCCCAGATGACGTGTAACCCGGCCAGTCCCACAAGTCCGGCCGAGGCAGCTCCCGCACGGCGCTCCATAGCAGGACCTTAGCGACGAACGCTTGCGCTTTCCATGCGATCCGGCAGTGCTGGCGATCGAGTCGCAGCGGCGCCAGAGGTCCTTTCCCCCGGCTTGAGCCGGTGTCCCTGGCGCCGGCCGCGGATCGGGCTGCGTAGGCAACGCCCAGATTCTGCACGCTCGCTCGGCGGCCCTGGTATCGGCGATTTCCAGGGCCCGCCCGCCGTGGCGCCTCGGTCCCGGCGAGCAGCGTGTCTGCCGTCGCCCCGGTCTCGTACCCTCTGACGGCGATGGCTGACATTCCTGCGCTGGTGGCGTCGA
>JBELAG010000042.1:0-24126 GCA_049509055.1 Solirubrobacteraceae bacterium | reverse complement strand
TGGCCCTCCTCGACGTTGACCACGCCGTCCTTGCCGACCTTGTCGATCGCGTCGGCGATCACGTCGCCGATCTCCTCGTCGCCGGCCGAGATCGTCGCCACACGGGCGATCTGATCCTTGCCGGAGATCTCCTTGGACTGCGACTTGATGTCGGCGACGACCTGCTCCACGGCCAGCTCGATGCCCCGCTTCAGTGAGAGTGGGTTGGCCCCGGCGGCCACGTTCTTCATGCCGGCGTGAACGATCGCCTGGGCGAGCACCGTCGCGGTCGTCGTGCCGTCGCCGGCGACGTCGTTGGTCGCGGTGGCGACTTCGCGCACCAGCTGCGCGCCCTGGTTCTGAAAGACGTCCTGCACCTCGATCTCGCGGGCGATCGTGACGCCATCGTTGGTGATCGTCGGGGCGCCGTATTTCTTGTCGAGCACGACGTAGCGGCCGCGCGGGCCGAGCGTCACCTTGACGGCGTTGGCGACCGCGTCGACTCCGCCTTCGAGGGCCTTGCGGGCGTCCTCGGCGTACTTGAGTTCCTTGTGAGCCATGTGTCCTCGATCTCTTTAGGACTGGACCTTCGCGAGCACATCGGACTCGCGCAGCACCAGTAGTTCCTCACCGTCGACCTTGATCTCGGTGCCGCCGTACTTGCTGTAGAGGACTTCGTCGCCCTCGGCGATGTCCGGGGCGATCCGCTTGCCGGTGTCCTCGCTGATTCTGCCGTCGCCGACGGCCAGCACCTTGCCCTTCTGGGGCTTTTCCTTGGCGGTATCGGGCAGAACGATCCCGCTGACGGTCGTTTCTTCCTCCTCGATCGCGCGCACAATCACGCGATCGCCGAGGGGCTTGAGCTTCATGAGATGCGGCCTCCAGTGGGGGCTCGATTGAGGAGGGTTTTGGCACTCTCGCTGTGAGAGTGCCAACCGCTGCCGACTATAGCGCCCCGGTCTGCTCAAACCTTGGCCGCGCCGGCCCTTAACGTCAGAAGAGCACCGGTGGCATGCCAGCGGTGCTCCTCACGACTCCAACGGCGTCGTCTGGACGTCGACGGCTACTTCACCAGCTTGCGGACGCTGTCCGCGTACGAACGAGCGGCCTCGCGAGTGAAGTCGGCCTGCTTCTCGATCAGGCTCTTGAGCCATTCCTGCTGAGTCATGCCCGCGACCTTGAGCTGGAGCTCGAGCGTCTGCTCGACCGCCTTTTCATACGCGTCGAGATACAGCGTGCCGGCGTGCCGCCCGGCGCTCAGAACCTGCTCGTTGAGGTCCTTGGCCTGCGCAATCGCGCCCTCAACCGTCGGCGTGCCGTTCATCGTGTCGGTGCTGATCATGTTCGCTCCTCGTCAGTGAGTCATCGTTGTCTACTGCTTGCAACTTAGCACGTTATCGGCAAACTGCAAGCGCTTCGTCGTCCGCGAGCCTCCTCGGCTCGGCAGAGGCGGTATCGTTGGCGGCACCCTTCGCCCCACGCCTTGGCGAAGGGTGTTGTTCCGGCCCCAGCGATCGGCCGCCGTCAGTCCGTCCACTCCGGACGATCCAAGGCCATCGCGAACGCCAGGAGCCGAGTGCATGCACCATCTGTCGCCAGGGCTACGGTCCGATGCGAACGGCGTGAGATGAGCTCGCTGTCGCTCGAGGGCCGGCACCGGGTCACCTACCGCCACATGACGGCCGACGGCCTGGTGAGCGCCGTCGAGACCTGGATCGAGGACGATCCGGAACCACGAGATCGAGCTGAGCTCCGCGATCTCCTCGATCGCAATGCGCGCGATGAGCTGCACGCGCGGTTCAGCGAACGCCTTCACTTCGGCACCGCCGGCCTGCGCGGTCATCGCGCCGCAGGCCCCTCCGGGATGAACGTCGCGACCGTCCGACGGGCCAGCGCCGGACTTGCCGCGTACCTCGCCGCGACCGTTCCCCACGCGGCGCAGGCTGGGGTGGTGATCGGTTGTGACGCGCGCCACGGATCTCAGCGCTTCGCTGACGAGACCGCTCGGGTGATCTCGGGGGCCGGCATCCGCGTCAAACGCCTCCCGGCGCAGCTTCCGACGCCGGTGCTGGCGTTCGCCGTCCGGCATCTCAACTGCGCGGCCGGAGTCATGATCACCGCCAGCCATAACCCGCCTCAGGACAACGGCTACAAGGTGTTCCTCGGACACGGCGCCCAGATCGCTCCGCCCGCCGACACGGAGATCTCGGTCGCCATCGGCGACGTCGGATCGCTGGCTGCCGTGCCGCTGGGCGGTCTCGGTGAGGCGGTCGGCGATGGAATCGTCGACGACTACGTGACGGCGATCGTCGGCGCGCTCCCGACAGCCGGTGCGCACGAGATCGAGGTCGTCTACACGCCGCTGCACGGCGTCGGCCGCGACGTTCTCCTCGCGGCGTTCTCGCGGGTGGGTTTCGCACCGCCGCATGTCGTGTTGGCGCAGGGCGACCCGGACCCGGATTTCCCCACGGTTGCCAATCCGAATCCCGAAGAGCCGGGTGTGCTTGATCTCGCGATCGCCGACGCGCGTCGCCTCGGGGCCGATCTCGTTCTGGCCAACGATCCTGACGCTGACCGTTTGGCCGTTGCCATTCCCTGCGCCGGCGACGCGGCGGGATGGAGGGTCCTGCGCGGTGACGAGGTCGGAGCTCTGCTCGGGGATTTCCTGCTGTGCCGCACGTCGGACCCACGCGTGGCGCTGGTGGTCAGCACGGTGGTCTCATCGAGCCTGCTCGGTCATGTCGCGCACGCCGCCGGGGCGATCTACGTGGAGACGCTCACCGGTTTCAAGTGGATCATGCACGATTCTGCGGCTCACACCGAAGGGCGCTTCCTGTTCGGCTACGAGGAGGCAATCGGCTATGCGGTCAACGACATCGTCCGTGACAAGGACGGCATCTCGGCGGCGCTCGTCGTCGCCGGGATCGCCGCCGACGCCAAACAGCAGGGGCTGACCATCGCCGATCGCCTCGACGACATCGCCCGGCGCTACGGGCTCTACGCCACCCAGCAGTTCTCCCTTGAGCTGCCCGGAGAGGCCGCGGCGCAGCGCATGAGCGAGATCATGGCCGCATTGCGGCGCACGCCGCCCAGCGAACTGCTCGGCCACGCCGTGACCGAGGTGTCAGACGTCGCGGCCGGCACCCGACGCACCGGCGACGGCGATCAGCCCGGCCTCCGGCTCCCCCGGTCCGACCTTCTGGTGTGGCACGCGGGACAACGCATCCGGGTGGTCATCCGGCCGAGCGGAACCGAGCCCAAACTGAAGGTCTACCTCCAGGTCGTCGTCCCGGCCGGAGACCTCACCGACGTGGTCGCGGCCAGAGCGTCGTGCTCCGGCGAGCTCGAGCGCCTCGCCCGCGAGCTTCGAGCCCTGCTCGGTGTCCCTGAGGCGGTGAGCTCGTGAGCGATCGTCGCCGCGAGCTGGCCGCCTTCATCGACCACACGCTCCTCACGCCCGAGGCAACCTTCGACCGGGTCGGCGCGTTGTGCGCCGAAGCCCAGGTGCTGGGTGTCCACGCGGTCTGCGTCTCCCCGACGATGGTCGGCGTCGCCGCCCGCCGGCTGTGCGAATCCCCGGTCAACGTCGTCTCGGTGATCGGCTTTCCCTCGGGCGCGCACCGGACCGCGGTGAAGGCCGCCGAAGCCCGGCGCGCCGTCGCCGACGGGGCCGATGAATTCGACATGGTCATGAATCTCGGCCTCGCCCGGGCCGGCGATTGGGGAGCGGTGCGAGACGACATCGGCGCGGTCCGCGAGGTCCTCGCGGCTGGTCAGGTCCTCAAGGTCATTCTGGAGACGGCGGTGCTCACCCGTGAGGAGATCATCGCCGCGTGCGAGCACGCGGAAGCCGCGGGAGCCGACTTCGTCAAATCCTCCACAGGGTTTCATCCCGCCGGCGGCGTGACGCTGGACGCGGTCGCCACGATGGCTGCCGCCGTCGGCGGACGACTGGGCGTCAAGGCGGCGGGCGGAATTCACGACGCGCGCACCGCGTGGGCTCTGATCGACACCGGGGCGACCCGCCTCGGGCTCTCGTCGACCGCCGCCATCTTGAGTGAAGTCAGCGAGAACGTCGGGAGCGTCTAGCCGTGCACATTGTCGATCTCATCGCCGCCAAGCGCGACGGTCACGCGATTGCCGCCGATGACCTGCGTCGTCTGGTCATGGGTTACACGGTCGGCGAGACCCCGGATTATCAGATGGCGGCGTTCCTGATGGCCGGGTACCTGCGAGGTTTCAGCGAGGCCGAGACGATTGCGCTCACGGCCGCGATGCTCGACTCCGGCGACCGGCTCGACCTCTCCGCGCTGTCCGGGCCGACGGTCGACAAGCACTCCACGGGCGGGGTGGGGGACAGCACGACCCTGGTCGTCGCCCCATTGGCGGCTGAGCTCGGCATGCAGATCATCAAACTCTCCGGACGGGGGCTGGGGTTCACCGGCGGGACGCTGGACAAGCTCGAATCGATCCCCGGCATGCGGACCGACCTCACCACCGCCGAGCTCGTGGATCAGGTCGATCGTATCGGCCTCGCGGTGTGCGCGCAGACCGACGACCTCGTCCCCGCCGACCGGGCGATGTACGCGCTGCGCGACGTGACCGCCACGGTGGGCAACACCGCGCTGATCGCCTCGAGCATCATGAGCAAGAAGCTGGCGGGCGGCGCATCGTCGATCCTGCTCGACGTCAAGGTGGGCTCGGGGGCGTTCATGAAGAGCGTGGGTGATGCCCGAGAGCTGGCCGAGACGTGCGTCGCTCTCGGCACCAATTCCGGACGCGCGACGCGCGCCCTGATCACCGATATGAGCCAGCCGCTGGCCGATACCGTCGGCAACGCGATCGAGGTCCGAGAGGCGATCGAGGTGCTCCGCGGCGAGCGCCGATCCCGATTCGCCGACCTCTGCCTCGAGCTCGTCGGCCACCTGGCTGCCCTCTCGGGCATCGCACCCGACGAAGCGGAGGGACGGGGGCTCGCCGCGCGGGCCCTCGACAGCGGCGCGGGCCTGGATCGCTTCCGGCGCCTGATCGAGGCCCAGGGCGGAGACCCGCACGTCGTCGACGACACGTCGCTGCTTCCGACCGCGCCGGTCACCCACCCCCTCCACGCGCCATGCGGCGGCTGGCTGGCCGCCGTCGACGCCGAGGCGGTCGGCCGGGCGTCGGGTCAGCTGGGTGCCGGTCGGGACACGCTCGGCGCCGGCATCGATCCGGCCGTCGGTCTCGCCCTCGATGCGAAGATCGGCGACCACGTCGACGCCGGTGACGCCATCGGCAGCATCCTGGCCGCCACCGAGGACGGCGCTCGAGCTGCCGAGCACGCCGTGCTCGGCGCGCTGCGCTGGTCTGATCGACCGGTGGATCCGCCCGCGCTCATTCACGCGGTTGTCGATCACACGCCCTCCGGCGTGCCGCGACGACCAGGTGCCTTGACGACCGCCCGGGCCTCGTGAGCCGGGCGAGACCACGACCCGCTGACGACACGCACCAGCCGACACTGAGAGAGCTCATGGCCACGCTAGACACCGCACCGCCCCGCAGCAGCGCCCCTCCAGACCACTCCCTGCGCCATCGGGTGAGCGCTGACATCGAGACCGTCGGGGTGGCACCCGTCCCCGAGGACCAGCGGACGATGACGCCGGGCAAGCTGTTCATCGTGTGGCTGATGGCCTCGGCCTCGGCGACGACACCGCTGATCGGCTTTCTGCTGTTCCACTATGGGCTCGGGTACCTGATCGCCGCGATCGTCGTCGCGTTCCTGATCGGGGTCATCCCCGCGGGCCTGTTCTCCGAAATGGGCCGTGAGGTTCCGCTGACCGCGCTCGTCGTCGCCCGCAAGAGCTTCGGGTGGGATGGCTCGCTGCTCTTCTCCGCCCTGTTCACCGTCGTGAACCTCGGGTGGTTTGGCCTGAACACGGAGATCGGCGCGTCGATCCTGGCATCGATCACCCACTCCTCGACCTACCTGTGGGACGTCGTCGTCGGCGGCTTCGAGATCATCCTCGTCCTCTTCGGCATGAAATGGCTCGAGCGCTTCTACCGCTACACCAGCGGCGTGCTCATCGTCTGCTATCTCGCGCTCACGATCTACCTCGTGACGCACTTCACCCTGCACGCCCCCAAGCAGACTGTGCCGATGAACTGGGGCACGGCGCTGACCGTCGTCCTGACGTTCTCGCTGCTCGCCTGGACCTACAAGCTCTCCACCACGTCGCGGTTCGCGGTGCCGTCGACCAGGACCGGGGGAACGCGAGCGTCGTACTTCCTGCTGCCCTCGATCGGCATCATGCTCGCGGTCCTGGTGATGGGTGTCCTGGGCGCCTTCTCCGAGCAGGCCACCGGCGACTGGAACATCGCGCTGCTCGGCGCCCACATCTCGGGCTGGGGCTTCGTCGCCGCGATGGGCGCCGCCCTCGCCGTCCTGCACACCAACGCGATGAATCTCTACCCTTCGACGGTGGACCTGCTGGTCGTCCTCAACAATGTCCACAAGCCGATGCGCTGGGAGCAGCCGCTGGCCACCGTCATCCTCGGCGTCGGCGGAACCGCGCTCGCGATCGCCGGAATCCTCTCTCACGTCAGCACGCTGCTCGACGACGCCGGCGACATCGTCATCCCCTTCACCTTCGTGATGCTGGTGGACTGGATCTACGTCCAGAAGCGCCGGACCGCGGCCGAGGCCTTCTTCCAGCCCCCGCGCACCTGGGCCGACCGGATCGTCCCCAGCGCCGTCGGCGCGGTGATCATCGGGTTCGTGATCGGCTACTGGGGGAGCCACTTCCTCCCGGGCTTCTTCTACAACACGCTGCCGCTGCCGGTTGTCGGCGGAGTCGTGGCCGCTGCGCTGTACGGAGCGGCCGCTCGGATCTGGCCCGGGGCGTCGGCGATCGCGACCGCGTCGCGCGTCGCCACCGCGTCACCGGCAGCCTGACCGCGCGCCGCGGAGGATCACGGAGCGGGCACGGGAGCGGCACTCGGACCAGGAGCAGGAGCGGGCGCGGGGGCCTTGGCGGGGTCGAGGATGCGGTAGGCGAGGAGCTTCACGCGGTCGGTGATCAGAAACCACGCCAGTGCGTAGCCCCAGACGAGCAGCGCGTACTCCCAGGGCAGGGCGGTGACGAAGATGCCACCGACGGCGATCACGGTGGCGATGATCTCGGCGCCGGTGACCGCGATCACGAGCCCCCGGGACGGGCGGATCGACCAGAACGGGCCACGCGTGCGCGTGAGGTAGATGGTCATGGAGCCGGCAACCGACAGCATGAGATACATGAGGGTCTGGACCTCCGGCCGGCCGAGCGTGAACACCTTATCGCCGAGGTAGAAGAGGCCGAACGACGCGATCGGGCCGACGGTGCCGATGACGGTGGAGATGCCCAGGACGAGGCGCATGTTCCACGCCTCGGGCTCCTCCTTGAAGCGCACGTTGTCGTAGGCGATCGACAGGATGGCGCCGTCGTTGAGCAGGGCGAGCAGCACGATCATGATCGCGGTCACCGGGAAGAAGTTGAGCAGGAGGATCGCGAGGGTGACGAACAGCAGGACGCGCAGCGTCTCGGAGATCCGATAGATCGCGTAGCTGTTCATCCGCTGGACGATCCGGCGGCTCTCCTCGATGGCATCGATGATGACCGACAGGCCGGGTGTCATCAGGACGATCGAGGCCGCGGCGCGCGCGGCGTCGGTGGCGCCGGACACGGCGATCCCGCAGTCGGCCTTCTTGAGCGCCGGAGCGTCGTTGACGCCATCCCCGGTCATGCCGACGATGTGTCCCTCCTGCTGCAGGACATCGACGATGTGGAACTTGTGCTCGGGAAAGACCTGGGCGAAGCCGTCCGCGTTCTCGATCGACGCGGTCACCGCCGCGTTCTCGTGACGCGTGGAGTCGCCGAGGCCGCCGGCGTCAAGGATGTCGGTGCCCAGGCCGAGCTTGCCGGCGGTCTCCCGAGCGATGGCCAGTGCGTCCCCGGTGACCATCTTGACCTCGACCCCCAGCCGGCGCGCCGTGGCGAGCATCGCCTTGGCGTCCTCGCGCGGGGGATCGAACAGCGGCAGCACGCCGACCAACTGCCATGCCCCGCCGCCGTCGGCGCGGGCGACGCCGAGCGACCGAAAGCCCCGGGCGGCGAAGCCGTTGACGGCCGCGTCGACGCGCTCCTTGACGTCGCCGGCGTTGGCTGACAGCGCAAGGATCACCTGGGGCGCGCCCTTGGTGACCTTGAATGAGGTCCCGTCAGGTGCGGTGACGGCAGCCTCGGTGCGCTTGCTCACCGGGTCGAACGGCTGGAAGTGGTCGACGGTGTAGGCGTCCAGGGCGTGCTCGTCGGCGACCCCGTGCAGGATCGCCAGATCGATCGTGTCGTCGTCGTCGGCCCGCGAGGCCAGCGCGCCGGCGAGGATGACCTCGGCGGCCGTGGTGCCCGTCACCGCCAGCGGATCACCCAGCGTGAGCTTGTTCTGGGTCAGGGTGCCGGTCTTGTCAGAGCACAGCACGTCGACGCCGGCGAGCTCCTCGATCGCGACGAGCCGGCTCACGATCGCGCTCTTCTTGGCCAGCAGGCGTGCGCCGACGGCCATCGTCACCGACAAGACCGTCGGCATCGCCACCGGGATCGCCGCCACGGTGAGCACGAGCGCGAACTGCAGCGTGGTCAGGAACGGGTCGCCGCGCAGGATCGAGACGACGATGATCAGCGCGACCAGGGCGAGGGCGAGGGCGATCAGGTAGGTGCCGATCTTGAGCACCGCACGCTGGAAGTGGCTGACGGTGTGCGCCTGCGCCACCAGCTGCGCGGTCTTGCCGAAGTAGGTCCTCGGGCCGGTCGCGTAGACGAGCGCGCCGATCTCCCCCTGGCGGAGGATCGAGCCGGAGAACACCGCGTCGCCGGGGCTCTTCTCGGCCGGCAGCGACTCGCCGGTCAAGGCGGACTGATCGACCTCCACCGGATCGCCGTCGAGCAGGCGAGCGTCCGCAGGCACGATGTCGCCCATCCGCATGCGGATCACGTCGCCCGGCACCAGCTCGCGGGCGGGCGGGCCGGACCACCTCCCGTCACGCTTGACGCGCGCCTTGATCGCCAGCTGGGCCTTGAGCGCGGCGATCGCCTTGCCGGCCTGATGCTCCTCCCAGAATCCGACCACCGCGTTGGTGACGAGCAGCAACAGGATCACGGCGAAGTCCGCCCAGTGTCCGAGCACGGCCGACAGGACGACCGCCACCTCGATCATCCAGGCGATCGGGCCCCAGAAGTACCTCAGGAACGCCAGCAGCGGATTGGCGGTCGCCACCGCGATCTCGTTGGGCCCGTACTGGGCCAGGCGCGAGCGCGCCTCTTCGCCGGTGAGCCCGTCCGCCGAGAACCCCAGCCGCCGCTGCAGGTCCGCCACCGGCATCGACGTCAGGTCGCCGTCCTGCCCCGGCGCAGCGCCGCCGCCCGTGTCGGGCGCGGCGGCGGACGGCGCGCCCTGCGGCAGTGGGTTGTCGACCAGCCTCGGCGAAGTCATCTGGCGATGCCCCACTTCCAGTCGCGGATCTCCGGCAGGTCCTGCCCGTGCGTGTCGATGTAGAGCTTGTGCTCGATCAGCTTGTCCTTGCACATCTGCTTGACGTAGCTTCCCCGGGCTCCGAGCTCCGGGACGCGGTCGACCACGTCCTGCACGAGGTGGAAGCGGTCGAGCTTGTTCTGCACGCGCATGTCGAACGGGGTGGTGATCGTCCCCTCCTCGTTGTAGCCGCGGACGTGCAGGTCACGGTTGTGGCGGCGGTAGGTGAGGCGGTGCACGAGCGACGGGTAGCCGTGGAAGGCGAAGATGATGTGCTTGTCGGTGGTGAACAGGGAGTCGTAGTCGCAGTCGCTCAGACCATGCGGATGCTCGGACTCGGACTGGAGCTTCATCAGATCGACCACGTTGATCACCCTGATGCGCAGGTCGGGCAGCTCGGCGCGCAGGATCGAGACGGCGCCGAGCACCTCGAGCGTCGGCGTGTCGCCGCAGCACGCCATCACCACATCGGGCTCGGCATCCCGGTCGTTGCTGGCCCATGGCCAGATGCCGATCCCCTCGGTGCAGTGCACGATCGCCTCGTCCATCGAGAGCCATTGCGGTGCGGGGTGCTTGCCGGCGACGATCACGTTGACGTAATTGCGGGAGCGCAGGCAGTGATCGGCGACCGACAGCAGACAGTTCGCGTCCGGCGGCAGGTACACCCGGACGATGTCCGCCTTCTTGTTGACGACGTGGTCCAGGAATCCTGGGTCCTGGTGGGTGAAGCCGTTGTGATCCTGCTGCCAGACGTGTGAGGCGAGCAGGTAGTTCAACGATGCGATCGGCCGCCGCCAGGCAAGCTCCTTGGTGACCTTCAGCCATTTGGCGTGCTGGTTGAACATCGAGTCGACGATGTGGATGAACGCCTCGTAGCAGTTGAACAGGCCGTGGCGCCCGGTGAGCAGGTAACCCTCCAGCCACCCCTGGCACTGGTGCTCGCTCAACATCGAGTCCAGCACCCGGCCGGTCGTCGCGAGGAACTCGTCGTCGGATCGCGTGCGGCCCTCCCACTGACGCGAGGTCACGTCGAACACGGCGCCCAGGAGGTTGGACACTGTCTCATCCGGACCGACCAGGCGGAAATTGCGCTGTTGGTCGTTGAGCGCGACGACATCGCGCAGGAACCTCCCCAGGACCAATGTGTCCTGGGCGTCGGCCGCCCCGGGCGACCGAACGTCGACCGCATGCGTCTGGAAATCCGGGAGACGCAGGTCCCGCAGCAGCAGGCCGCCGTTGGCGTGCGGATTGGCGCCCATCCGCCGTGCTCCCTTGGGCGCCAAGTCGGCCAGCTCCGCGATCAGCCGACCGTCATCGTCGAACAGCTCGTGCGGCCCGTAGCTCTTCATCCAAGCTTCGAGCAGCCCGACATGCTCGGGGTGCTCGGCGTCGACGAGCAGCGGCACCTGATGGGCGCGGAACGTGCCCTCGATCTGGATCCCGTCGACGACCCTGGGTCCCGTCCACCCCTTGGGCGAGCGCAGGACGATCATCGGCCACCGGGGACGACTGACGGTGTCGTGATCACGCGCGGCTCGTTGGATCTCGTGGATCTCCTCGATCACCCGGTCCAGCGTCGAGGCCATCAGCTCGTGCATCGCGGCCGGGTCGTCGCCCTCGACGAAGTGCGGCGTCCAACCGCATCCGCGGATGAACTGCTCCAGCTCGTCGTGCTCGATGCGGGCCAGGACGGTCGGGTTGCTGATCTTGTAGCCGTTGAGATGGAGGATCGGCAGGACCGCCCCGTCGTTGACCGGGTCCAGGAACTTGGTGGATTGCCAGGCGGTGGCGAGCGGGCCGGTCTCCGCCTCGCCGTCCCCGATCACGCACGCCACGATCAAGTCGGGGTTGTCGAACGCCGCCCCGAAGGCATGGCTGAGCGAGTATCCGAGCTCGCCGCCCTCGTGGATCGACCCCGGCGTCGTCGGCGCGACGTGGCTCGAGATCCCCCCGGGGAACGAGAACTGGGTGAACAGCCGCTTCATCCCCGCCTCGTCCTGGCTGACGTTCGGATACGTCTCGCTGTAGCTGCCCTCCAGATAGGTGTTACCGACCAGGGCCGGACCGCCGTGGCCCGGGCCGGCGACATAGAACATGTCCAGCTCATACTTGGTGATCACGCGGTTGAGATGCACATAGATGAAGTTCTGACCGGGTGTCGTCCCCCAGTGGCCGACCACCAGCGGCTTGACATGTGAGAGGCTCAACGGCTGCCTGAGCAGGGGGTTGTCATAGAGATAGAGCTGCCCGACCGAGACGTAGTTGGCGGCGCGCCAGTAGCGATCGATCCGATCACGCAGAGCGGGCGAAAGCGCGCAGGGCGCGGGCGAGGTCGGCAGATCCCACGCCGGCGGCTCGACCTCGCGCACGTCCTCAAGCACGGGTGTCACCCGCGGGCGATGCCAACGCGGTCCGGCGGGTGAGCCAGGCAGGGACTGCGCACGAACGGGACATGTCGACCTCCGGGATCGGAACAGGAGTCTCCGAAAGTCAGATGGTGGTGCCCGCCCACACGCCGGCGGCCGACCCCACGTCATGCCCTTCGGAGCTGACTCTACTACCCGCGTCGGTCCTCGCACCGATCCCGTCGTCAGGCACTGCGCCGCGAGCGTCGACCGGCTCGGTCAGCGGAGTAGCATCTGCGAAGGCTCACCTCACATCCTCGGTGGGCAAAGCCACTCCGGCTCCAACCCTGGGTCGCGTTGGGCAACAGCACGTAGCCGCACCGCGATGCGTTCGTCGCGCCCTGCGGAGTTGAAACGGCAGATGCCGGCCTCGCCGGCCGCAGTCACTGCAACCACGGCGTCGACGGCTCGACGGCGTCAAAAGGAGCGACACCATGATGACCGGCGCCGGCGTCAGATGATCGGCGTGACCAGCGATACACCGGGTGGCGGCGGCCGCCCTCACCGTCTCGCCGACGAGTCACAGGGTGCGGTGCATCGCAGCGCGCGCCAGGCCCCCGACGCGGGTCGGGGTTGGGCGGGAACGTTCGGACCTGCGTCGGAGGAGCCATATCGCCGGCGCGTCAGCGATGCGGTGCGGCTCGTGGTTGCCGTCGCGGTCGTGACATGGTGCGTCGCGCGCGTCCAGGGTGTCGGCGGCATGGAACGGGCGGTGTTCGAGGCCTTCAATTCGCTCCCCAATGGTCTGCACGCGGTATTCCGCGTCCTGTACCGAGTGGGTTTCCTGGTGGCGGTCGGGTTGGTGGGTGCATCGGCGATGATCGGCCGGCGCTGGCGCCTTGCCCGTGACCTGGCGTTGGCGGGTGGTAGTTCTGCGGCGGTCGCGATACTGCTCAATCACGTCGTCGGCGAGCCCGCGGGCGCGGCGGCGCTCTTTCATCTGATCCGCCGCTGGCCGGCGGGACCGAGTTTTCCGTCGATCCGGGTCGCGCTCGTGGTCGGGGTGTTCGCTGCGGCAAGCCCGTACCTCGCTCGACCCACGCGCCGGCTGCTGGTGGTGGTGGCGGCTGGAGTGGCGATCGCCACGCTGTACCTGGGCGCCGGCTATCCCGTCGACGTTCTGGTCGGCGCGGTCGTGGGGTGGGGGGCCGCGGCCGCCGTCCACCTCACGTTCCGCTCGCCGGGGGGCCGTCCCACGGCTGCCCAGGTCGCCCAGTCGCTGCTGGAGCTGGGCGTCCGCGCCCACGACGTCCACCTCGATCCCGTCCAGCAGACCGGCTTCACCCGCATGGTCGGCGCCGATCACGACGGTCCGCTGTCGATCAAGGTGATCGGCCGCGACGAGTCCGATGCGCGCCTGATCGCCAAGCTCTGGCGATTCCTGGTGTACAAGGACTCCGGCCGCCGGCTGTCGTGGACGCGACTCGCCGACGTCGAGCATGAGGCGTACGCGACGTTGCTGGCCGGCAGCGGCGGCGTCCGCACGCCGAAGCCGCTCGTCGCGGGACGCGCCGGCCCCGGCGCGGCGCTGCTGGTCGAACGACCGATATCTGGCGTCACGCTGGGCGAGGTCGCGCCGGCGCTGATCACCGACGCACTGCTCGACGCACTCTGGACCCAGGTGGCTCGCCTCCAGGCCGCGCATGTCGTCCACGGTCGCCTCAACTGCGGCCATGTCGTCGTTGGCGAGAGTGGCCCGGCGATCGTGCGCTTTGACCACGCGTCGGTGTCTGGATCCGCGCTCGCGGCGCGCGACGTCGCCGAGCTGCTCGCGTCGACCGCTCATCTCGTCGGCCCTGAGCGTGCCGTCGCCGCCGCCGGCGGCGGCATCGGCCCGGACGCGGTCCGGGCAGCGCTGCCGTGGCTGCAGCCGGCAGCGCTCTCGCGCGAGACCCGGGCGGGCGCCGGCGGCCGCCGGGAGTTGCGTGCCCAACTGGCGCAACTGCGCGAGGTCGCGGCCGATGGCGGCGTCGGCGAGCCTGCGCCGCTCGAGGAGCTCCATCGCGTCCGTCGGTCGAGCCTCGCGATGGCCGTCGCTGCGCTCGTCGCGGTCATCGTGCTGCTCACCGAGATCGAGGCTCCGGCGACCCTGTGGCACACGCTCTCGGCAGCCAATGCGCCGTGGCTCGCGGTTGCGCTGCTCGCGTCGATGACCACCAACCTCGCATTTGCCGTCGGGCTGATCGGAACAACGCGATTGCGCCTTCCCTTCTGGGCCACCGCTGAGCTGCAGGTCGCGACGTCGTTCTCCAATCTCCTGGTCCCCGTCGTCGGCGGAACCGCGATGCAGATCCGCTTCCTGCAGCGACAGGGCGCCAACCTGGCAACAGCTATCGCCGCTGCCGGATTGATCGCCACCGCCGCCGCAGTGGCCGCGCAGCTCCCGATGTTCGTGATCGCGGCGCTCATCACCCCGGACCATCTCTCCCTCGGCAACGTGTCCATCGCCGAAGGGCTGGAGATCCTGCTCGTCATCGTGGTACTCGTCGGAATCCTTGCCGGGATCGCCTTTGGCGTCCCACGGTTTCGTCGTCTCGTGCTGCCATCACTGCATGACGGAGCGTCCACCGTGACCGCGGTCGTGCGGTCGCCGCGCCAGCTCGGACTGCTCCTGGCGGGCAATGCTGTCGCGGCAATCCTGTACTGCGTGTGCCTCTTCGCCTGCCTGAGAGCATTTGGAGGAACCGCATCGATCTGGACGCTGCTCTCGCTCAGCATCGGAGTCAGCACCATCGGAGGGATCATCCCGATCGCCGGAGCCGGAGCTGCGGTCTCGACGATCGGAATCTCCGGCGCGCTGATCGCGGTCGGAGTCGACAAAGACATCGCCGTCGCGACCGGCATCATCAACCAGCTCGTCGTCACCTATCTCCCCGCCCTCCCAGGCTGGCTGGCGATGCGTGACCTCGTCGGCCGCGACTACCTCTGACCGCCTGCGACCAGCGTCTCGCACCCGGCGAGGCCCGGGTGCGAGCTCGCGCCGCCGTTCAATGGCTGAGGATCCGCCGCAACCGCCTCGAGAGCCGCGCGACGGACCCGTGCCCGCCGCCCGCCAGCCCGGTGGCGCCCAGCAGGGTCACGAACGTGCCGGCGAGCAGCGCGAGCCCGGCGACCAGAGCAGGCCAATGTTTCGCCAGCCGGTGGCGCACGGTGGTGAGAATCCGCTCAGCCTCCTCGCCGGCGACCGTGACGGTGACGAGAATCGAGATCAACGGCAGCACGAAGCAGACGTTGTAGAGCAACAGGAAAATCAGTTGACCTCCTGGATCAAGTCCCGATCCCACGATCGCGGCGATCGCCGCGAAGTACGGGAAGGCGGTTGGAAGCTCGATCGCGGTGATCGTCACGCCGAGCACAACACTTGACCGGCCCTCCTTGGCGGGAGCTGGAAGCTTGTGCTGCTCCAGTCTCTCGCGCCCGCGCCACAGAAGGCCGGACGCGATCAACATGATCACTCCGGCGATGGTCTCGAGGATGTATCGCGCGGTCGGCCCCGGATGAGGCACGAGCGACAGCAATGCCTGTCCCGGCCCGAGCGCAATGATGGCGCCACCGCCGAAGTAGACCGCGAACACCCCGGCGGTGAACTGTGTCACGTCTCGACGAGGCCGGGCGCCCGAGGCGAGGTACAGCGCCGGTACGACCGTGCTCGGGTTCATGGAGTCCGCGAGCCCGATTGACACGACCACGGCGATTAACCGGAGCACGGTGAATCCGGCCTCTGAGAGCGCTCGTTACGGCTCGCGCACCGAACGCACGGCCAGGGTCACCGCCGTGCTTGACGGGGTGCTCAGAGGCGTCGCATCCGGGTTGGGAGCGGGCATCTGCGCGGCGGCGTAGGCGTCGGCCTCGTCGAGCGTTTCGGCGTCGAGCAGCGCGCGGGCGAGCCGCTCGAGCTGAGCGCGATGGCCGGTGAGCAGCGCCGTCACCTCGTGGTGGGCGGTGTCGGTGAGCCGGTGGACCTCCTGGTCGACGACCTCCTGCGTGGCCTGTGAGGTCTCGCTGGCGCTGAACGGGCCACGAGCGTCTGATGGCAGGACGCTCACGAACCCGATCGCCTCGCTCATTCCCCAGCGTCCGACCATGTGCCGAGCGATCGCGGTGACCTGTTCGATGTCCGATTCGGCGCCGGTGGTGATCGTGGCGAAGACGACCTCCTCGGCGACGCGGCCTCCGAGCGCGACCTTGATCTTGCCGAGCAGGTCGTCGCGCGTGTATGACACCTGATCGTCGTCGGGGGTCGAGAGCGTGACGCCGAGCGCGGCGCCGCGCGGAATGATCGAAACCTTGCGGACGGGATCGGCGCCGGGGGTGAGCATTCCCACGAGCGCGTGGCCGGCCTCGTGGTATGCCGTCCGTTCGCGGTCGGCAGGGGAGAGGATGATGCCGCGGGGTGCCCCGAGCAGGATCTTCTCCAGCGAATCGGTGAAATCGCTGATCTGCACGGTGTGGTGGTTGCGGCGAGCGGCCAGCAGCGCGGCCTCGTTGGCAAGATTGGCGAGATCGGCGCCGACCATCCCCGGCGTCGTCGCGGCCAGCGCCTCCAGGTCGACGTTCGCGCCGAGCGGGATCGACCGCGTGTGCACTTCGAGGATCTGGCGCCGTCCGACCCTGTCGGGCGGCTGCACGGCCACTCGGCGGTCGAAGCGGCCCGGGCGCAGCAGGGCGGGATCGAGGATCTCCGGCCGGTTGGTGGCAGCGAGGACGATGACCGCCTGCACCGGCTCGAAGCCGTCGAGTTCGGTGAGGATCTGGTTGAGCGTCTGCTCGCGCTCGTCGTTGGAACCGGTCACGGACGCTGAGCCCTGGCGGGAGCGGCCGATGGCGTCGAGCTCGTCGATGAAGATGATCGACGGCGCGGCCTCCTTGGCCTTGGCAAACAGGTCACGGACGCGTGAGGCGCCGACGCCGACGATCGCCTCGATGAACTCGGATGCCGAGATCGAGAAGAACGCGGCCTGTGCCTCGCCCGCGACGGCCCGCGCCAGCAGCGTCTTCCCCGTCCCGGGCGCGCCGGACAGCAGCACGCCGTGCGGCATGCGCCCTCCGAGCCGTCCGTAGCGCAGCGGGTTGCGCAGGAAGTCGACAATCTCGGTCAGCTCGGCCTTGGCCTCATCGATCCCGGCGACGTCCTTGAAGGTGATCGTCACCGTCGCCGGATCGACCCGCCGGGCCCGCGAACGACCGAAGGCGCCCAGCGCTCCCATGCCCCCGCCGTTCTTGGCTGCCCGCCGCGCGAACAGCACGAATAGGCCGACGATGAGCAGGGTTGGACCGAACCCCAGCAACAGCGACGTCAGCAGGGATGTCGTCTGGACGGTCGAGCTGGCGTCGACTCGGACGCCCTTCGCTTTCAGCAGTGCCACCAGCTGATCGTTATTCCAGAACGTCGGCACCTGGGTCGAGAACAGCGTCGTCGGAGTGGCATTTGTGTCCGAGGCGGGGTAGCGCACCTTGGCGGCAAACGTGCCCTGGATCGTGTCGCCCTTGGAATTGATCGAGACGACATGGCCGGATTGGACGGCGGTGAGGAAATACGGGCTGAATGGAACGCTGACGCGCGGCTGGCCCGCGGGCGCGAACAGAAACACCGACGCGAGGTTGAAGGCCAGCAGAACGCCGACGAAGATGAGGAATCCGCGCGACCGGTGCGGGGGGTTGGGCGCCGGTGCAGCCGGAGCGCCGCGGCCATCGGGCGCCGGAGCCACTTGCCAACCGCGGACATCGCGGTGCATCCGCTTCTTGGCTTCGGCCCAGTGACCCTCGGTCGTCCCATTCGCCGGAGACTGCGGGCTGCCGGCCTCGTCCGTCGTTGCTGGATCCAACTTATCTGACATGCGACCTCGGGGTGATGGAGACGACGGAAGTCAACGTACGCCGCCGGCCTCGTCTGAGGCGATCACACGCTGAATGGTGCCTCGCTTGAGGATAGCGTCGCACCGACCGGAGCGGGCCATCTGCTAGATTCGCAAACCGAGGGCATTTCCCGTGAGGTCGGCGGTTTCGCCGGCAGCACGACCTGACTTCCGAGCTATGTCACAAGTCCCGGAGGTTGCCATGCCCGCTGTTTGTTCTGTCGCCGGTCCGCGTGTCGAGCGCCGGCCATGACCGTCGTGGTCGTCGTCGTCGTTCTGATCGTGGTTGCGCTTGTCGCCCTGGCACTGTCGGTGCGGATCATCAAGCAGTACGAGCGCGTGGTGCTGTTTGAACTGGGGAAGGTCAAGGACAGCGCGCGCGGCCCCGGCCTGATGTTCATCATCCCGTTCGTGGACCGCGTCCATCGTGTCTCGTTGCGGATCATCACGATGCCGATCCAGTCTCAGGGGATCATCACCCGTGACAACGTCAGCATCGACGTCGCCGCCGTCGCGTACTACCGAGTCAAGGATCCGATCCGGTCGGTGATCGCGATCGAGAGCGTCGCCGAGGCGATCAACCAGATAGCGCAGACGACGCTGCGCTCGGTCGTCGGACGTCACACGCTGGACGAGGCGCTGTCAGAGACCGACAAGATCAACGACAACATCAAGCAGATCCTCGATGTACAGACCGAGGAGTGGGGCGTTGAGGTCACGGTTGTGGAGCTCCGCGACATCCAGCTGCCCGACAGCATGAAGCGCGCCATGGCTCGCCAGGCCGAGGCCGAACGCGAGAAGCGCGCCAAGATCATCGCCGCCGAGGGCGAGGCTCTCGCCGCCGGTGAGCTTGCCCATGCCTCTGACGTGATGATGGCCCATCCGCTGGCGCTGCAGCTTCGCAACCTGCAGACCCTCGTCGAGGTCGCCGTCGACAAGAACTCCACCGTGGTGTTCCCGGCGCCGCTGATGAGCACGATCGGTGAGCTCGGGGCGTTTCTTGCGCGCGAGCGCACGGCTGCGGCCGAGCTTCCGACGCCGCCCCCCCTCCCGACGCCGGCCACCAACGGCGAGCTCATCCCCTCATGATCACCGAATCCGCATAACCGAGGAACCCATGTCCAGCGATTCACGCCCAGCGCAGACGCAGTCGACCAAGCACCACAGCAGCTTCGCCGAGGGCGAGTCCGACCCGGTGAAGTACCCCGATGAGGAGCACGTCGGCACGTTCGCCGAAGGCGAGGCGGACCCCGACAAGTACCCCGATGAGGAGCGCGTGGGCACCTTCGGCGACGGCGAAGTCGACCCCAAGCAGTACCCCGATGAGGAGCATGTCGGTGCGTTCGCCGAGGTCGACAAGCCAGCATGACCGCCAGTGCGTCAGGCCCCTCGCCGGCACCGGGGATCATCCCCGCGCCGCCGGTCGTCAACGAACGACCCGCGTGGCCGACCCGCCAAGCCGGCGGGTCCCGAGCCGGCCGCGCCACCGCCCGGCCGCCGGACCGGCGCAGGCCGATGGCGCGTGTGCTGGACGCGCTGCGGCGCGACCGGGGCCGGTCGCGCCGCGACCCTCAACGCAGGGCCGGGCGGTGACTCGATCGGCTCTCGCCGGTTCTCGCACGCTCAGCCGCTCGCGCCGGTGTCGTCTGCGCCGGCCCGGCGATGAGCTCTCGAGCGCCTGACCCCCGGCTCGTGCGTCGAGATCCACTGAGATCCGGCGAGGCGCGGATCGCCGACCGTCTGCACAGCCCGTTCGGCAGCGATCGGTTCGGGATCATCGCCGAGCGGTTCGCCCGGTTCTTCGGGACCCCGCGCTTCATCATCGGCCAGACGATCCTGGTCGCCATCTGGATCGCGATCAACGCGCTCGTCGTCGCGCTGCGCTGGGATCCCTATCCGTTCATCCTGCTCAACCTCGCGTTCTCCACGCAGGCCGCGTACGCGGCGCCGCTGATCCTGCTTGCCCAAACCCGGCAGGCTGATCGCGACAAGGCGACGGCGGATGAGGTGTCACGGATTGCCGACGAGCAACGTCGGCACGTCGAGCAACAGAGCGGCGGTCTGCGAGAGCTCGTGCAGGCCAACACCCTCCTCACCCAGCAGGTCGCGGCGCTCACCCTGGAGATCCACGCCGCGGTGCTGCGTTCTCCACTCGGACAACCGGGCCGCGAGACACAGCCGACGTCCGCGCTCGAGGGCAACGGCTCGCCGGACGCGACATCCGGGCGTGGTTCCGTCGATACACGAGCGTCGGGGTGACGCTCAGCGGCGATCCACTGCTCGCGGCTGTGACCGCCGCGATGGTCGCGTTGCACGAGCGCTACTACCACCGCGCGCCGGCCAGCGCCAAGACCCTGCTGCTCGAGGACGAGTTGCTGGTCTGCGTCCTGGGCGGCGTCTACACCGATGTCGAGAAGACATTGATCGAATTGCAACGCGCGACCGTCGTCCACGACAACCGCAGCGCCTTTCAACACGCCATGCAAGACAAGTTCATCGCGGCCGTCGAGCGTCTCTCGGGCCGCGACGTCCTGTCCTTCATCTCCAGCCATCACGTCGGACCCGACATGGAAGTCGAACTGTTCATGCTGGAGCCGACACCCACTGAAGCGGTCGGCACGCCCGCGATCGAGTAGAGTCGTGAACAGGTTCGCCTCTGCCCTCGGCGGATCGTTGTCCCGGCTCCAACATCCGGCCGGCGTCGGTGCCTGCACCCAGCGTGCAAGGCGCGCTCGCGCGCGTCGGGAGCTGAGCTATGCCTAGCCTGTCGAGAACGCCCGCCGCTCCCCACGAGCCGACGGGCACCGAAGCGAGTCGACTGTCGTGCGACCGTCCCATTCCCGAGTCCGCGACCGGAGCGCGCACGCTGGGCGAGCTCGTGCTCGGCGCGGCGAGCCGCGGAGACAGCGTCGCCATGCGCTCTCCATCGGGGAGCGGGACGGCGACGGTCACCTACGGTGCGCTCGTCGAGCGCGCGCGCCTGATCGCGCGCGGTCTGATCGCGCTGGGCATCAAGCCTGGCGATCGCGTGTCGATCCTGGGCTCGACACGCGCCGAATGGACGTTGTGCGATCTCGGAGCGGTGTGCGCCGCTGCCGTCGTGGCGCCGATCTACGACACTAATTCTCCGTCGGAGTGCGCGCATGTGCTCCGTCACTCGCAGGCCCGGCTGGTGTTCTGTCAGGACGCGGCGCAGGTCGCAAAGGTCGCCGTCATCCGCGACAGCTGCCCCGACCTCGAGCACGTTGTCGTGATGGACGGCGGAGACGCCCCCGGCTCGATCGCCCTGTCGGAGCTCATCGGCAACGCCGGGAGCGTGGCGGCGTCCGAGGTTGACGATCGCATCAGCGCGGTCGCAGCGGAGGATCTCGCGACGATCGTCTACACCTCGGGTACGACGGGTCCGGCGAAGGGCTGCATGCTGACCCACGCGAACTTCCTGGCGGCGACTCGCATGCTCCGCGGGGAGCTCCTGCTCGATGACGTCCAGCCGGTTGTCTACATGTTCCTGCCGCTGGCTCATGCGCTGGCGCGCGTGACCCAGGCGGTGGTGCTCGACGCCGGCGGCACGATCGCCTACTGGGCGGGGGACCCCGCGCAGATCGCCAAAGAGCTGGCCACGGTCGCGCCGACGCACTTCCCTGCGGTCCCGCGCATCTACGAGAAGATTCACACTGCAGCCGTTGACGGAGTGCACGCGCAGATGCCGCGGTTCGGCGGGCGTCTGCTCCGCTGGGCGCTCGCGCAGGGGAAGCGCACCCGCGCCGCGGCGCGGGCGGGCCGGCCGCTCGGTCCTCTCGATCGTGCCCGATACAGGCTGGCCGACCGGCTCGTGCTCGCCAAGGTCCGGGCGGTGTTCGGCGACCGGCTGGTGATGGCGATCGTCGGCGCCGCGCCGATCGCTGCTGAACTGATCGACTTCTTCGATGCCTGCGGAGTGCTGCTGCTCGAGGGCTACGGGATGACCGAGACCTGCTCGACGGCGACGCTCAATCCCGCGAGCGCGCCGCGCGCCGGCACAGTCGGATGCGCGGTGCCCGAGAGCGAGGTCAGGATCGCGCCCGACGGCGAGATCATGCTGCGCGGACCGCACGTCTTCGCCGGCTACTTCCACGATCACGAGGCGACCGCCGCGGCGATCGACGAGGACGGGTGGCTGCGCAGCGGCGATCTCGGCAGCCTCACGGCCGACGGCTATCTCAAGCTCACCGGTCGCAAGAAGGACCTGATCATCACCTCGAGCGGTAAGAACATCACCCCTGCCAACATCGAGTGCGCGCTCCGCGACACGCGCTGGATCTCGGAGGCGGTCGTCTACGGAGACGACCGTCCGTACCTCGTCGCGATGGTCACCCTCGATCGCGATGAAGTGGCCAAGCTCGGCGGGCGGCTTCGGATCTCACCTGACCTCGCGACGATGGCACTCGACCGAAGGGTCAGGGCCGAAGTCCAAACCGACGTCGACGCGGTGAACACGCGTTTCGCGCGGATCGAACAGATCAAGCGCTTTGCCATCCTCGACCGTGACCTCACCGAGGACGGCGGCGAACTGACACCGACACTGAAGGTCAAGCGCAACGTCGTCTACCGCAAGTACGCCGGCTTCTTCGCCGACATCTACGCGGGCGTGTGAGCGTGACTCGGCGACAGGACGCCGGACGCCGTCCGGTAGAATCGCAACCCGTGACCCGGAACCGATGACCAGCGGCCGATGAGCCCGACCGCCGCCAAGCCCAAGCCTGAGAATCACGGGGACGTCCTGACCGCGATCTCGGATGGCATGGTCGGCCTGCTCAAGGAGTTCTACGGCCGCGGACCGACGCGCACGAAGTCCTACTATGAGGATGATCTGGTGGTCTGCGTGCTGCGCGGCGGCTTCTCACGCGTGGAGCAGACCCTGTTCGACGGTGGCCGCGGAGCGGCGGTCATCGCCCAGCGGATCGAGTTTCAGCAGGTCATGCGCGACCGCTTCTATGCGGTCATCGAGCAGGCGACCGGCCGGCAGGTGATCGGCTTCATGAGCGGCAACCAGCAGGAACCGGACATGATGTGCGAGGTGTTCATCCTCGCGCCGACCAGTCTCGTGGACGCTCACGAGCTTCCAACCGGTCTGTCGTCGTCAGAGGAGTTCTAAGCAGGGTCGCGGGCCCTCAGCCTGGGGGCGCATGATCGGCAACCGGTTGGGGTAGCCAGGACATCTGGCCCCATCTGGCCATGGCGAGGTCTGGAGCGTCAGAGCCGAGACCATCGACGGGGACCAAACGTCACCAAGCAGGAGGGCGGGAATGTCCGAGGTGCACCGGATTGTCGATCTAGCTCGTGCCGAGCCGATGGCTCCTGGACGGGTGGGCGTCTGCGTGCGCTTCCCGCTGTCGGGTTGCCCAAGTCCCCGCTGGTCCCGGGACATGACCGCGCGCCTGACCCGGGAGCTGACCGGGCATAGCGCGGTCGGGCACATGACGCTCAACAACGCCGTTCAGGGTCAGGAGATCGTTCTCGAGGGCGTGGAATCGGGCGAGGCGCCGACACTTGCCGCGGCAGTTCAACGAGCCGTCGACGCCGCCAATGACGCCGGCAGTCGCGATGATTCCGTGGACGACGGTGACGACCCGGCGGCGGACGGCCGCCAAGCCCGGGCAGATGACGTCGGGAGCGCTGTCCGCGCCAGCCAGCGGCATCTGCCATCGCAATGACGAGCGATGAGCAGCGACCGTGCGATACTTTCGGGATGCGGACGTTCGCGTAACCGTGTCTGGCGCCGCCGATCAACCCCTGCTTTGCCCGAGCTGCGGCCGGCCGGTGTCGGCCACGGCCATCACCGGGGAGCCCGGCGAGCAGCTCGCCGCCGAGCGGATCGAGTGCCCCAGCTGCGGCGCCCGTCTCGCGCGAGACGTGGACGGGCATGCCGACCGCGGATGGCGCGTTGACGAGGCGGCCGGCGGGTGAGGGCACCTCCCCATCGCCGGGCGCAGTGGCGAGCGAGAGTCCGCGCGGGACCTCGCTCGCCGCAACTGCTGTCCGCTCAGCGCTTGTGGACGTTCGCGGCCGCGGGACCCTTGGGACCCTGCTCGGCGTCATAGCTCACCAGGGCGCCCTCGGCCAGCGACTTATAACCGCTGCCTTCGATTGCGCTGTGATGCACGAACAGGTCCTTGCCGGACTCATCGGGCGTGATGAATCCAAAGCCCTTCTCATCGCTGAACCACTTGACGGTTCCTGTTGCCATGATGTTCCCTCCTGGGGTATGTGCACTGCGAGACGCGGAGGGTGCTGATCGCAACAACTGCGGAAACGCTGAACACGGCTCTGCCGAGCAGGATGCTCGACCGTGGCACGAAGTCTAG
>JBELAG010000419.1:0-4666 GCA_049509055.1 Solirubrobacteraceae bacterium | reverse complement strand
CCGAGGGGTGGGGTACGAAAGAAGAAGTAAGTCCGGGGCGGACGGCTCACGGCCTGCAGTGAAGAGGGGCAGGGGTTTGTGAGCGCGCCGTTGGTCGTCGCGCGTTGAGACCGCTTCGCTTCCGCTTTGATCGCTCGTCACGGGCGCGTGTCGGGTCTCGCGAGACGTGTCGGTGGTGGGGGTGTTGGTCGGGCGAGCGATGCGACCCACTCGCGCGTAGCGGTCGCGGGCGCGGCGGCTATGCCCCGGCCGTGCTGGTCGATGGGCCGGTCGCGGTCCAGAGCTGGGCGGGCCGGCCACCGGTAGGGATCTGCGTGGCAGTGACGCGTCCGGCGGTGTGCAGTGCGTGGAGAGCGTGGTCGATCTGACCCGCGGGCTGGTTGTGGTTGAGGGTCTGGCTGATCTGGCTGCGGGTCAGCCCTCCCGGATGCGCTTGGAGGGTGGCGTGGATCTGCTCGGCGAGTGGTTGGCCGGTCGCGCCGGTCAGTGCCCACGCGGCGGATCGGGCGGCGTAGTCCTGGAGCGCAAGCGCGGCGGTGAGGTGGGTGGCGTTGATCTGGTGTTGGCCGTCGGCGAGGGCGTAGAGAAGCGCGAGGCGGATGATGTGCGCCTCAGCGCGGGCGGTGATCTGGCTGATGATCGTGTCGTGCGGCTGGATCGCGAGTCGCCGGTAGGCGTGATGCCAAAGCTCGCGCGCGTCGGGGTCAAGCTGGACCTGGCCGGCTGTGCGTGCCTGGCGGAGCGCGGCCGCGAGCAGGCGATCAAGACCGGTCCCGTGCAGCGGGTCGGGATCGCCGCCCTCTGGGAGCAGTCGTTGCCGGCGGCAGGCGATCAGCAGCACCCGGTTGATGTAGCCGTTGGCGAGCTCGAGGCTGGTGGTGTGGCGGCGCAGTTCGTGTTGTGTGATGTGCCCGATCACCGCGATGTGCGCAGTGCTGGCGCGCGCCGGCGCGGTGCGCGTCAGGATCGCCAAAGGCCGGCCGTCCCAGCCGGAGCGCAATGTTGGCGACAAGGTCGAGATCTCCCGGCTTGAGGCCTTCAACACGGAGGCGAACTCGGGCTCGATCACCAACAACCGCTGATCGTTGATGCCGGGGTCCTGAGCGGTGGGGTCACGGACTGCCCAGATGACCCCCTCGCCTGATGAGAGACCGGTCAAGACCCTTGGCTCCAAGGACGGGTCAGCGTCGATGATCAGCCGGCGGACGTGATCCCATGAGGAGCCCTTCCTTCCGCGCGCGCTGGCACCCACCAGGCACATGAACTCGTTGCCGTGATGGCGAGTCGCTTCAACTTGGAAGTAGGCGCCGCGCCCGACCGCGGCGCCGAACGCGACCAGCAGTTGGGTGAGGATCGCGACGGGGTCGGCCTCGGTGTGCGGCGCGATCGTGCCCACGATCGCGCCGAGCAGTTCGTGATAGACCGTCTTCTCGGGCGGGGCTGGCCAACCCACTGGCGGGGCAAGCAGCGTGCTGTCAGCTGGCTGGGGGTCCTCGGGCGGCGGGTCGAGCAGTGACAGTGTCATTCGGAGGAGATCTCCGCGACCGCGGCGCGGGCGGCGGACTCGTCCACGATCCCCTTCTTGGTGGCGAATGCGGCGATCAACGACTGGACGGCGAGGTTGTTGATCAACCGCGGCAGTCCGCGGGAGGTGGCGTGGATCAGGCCGATCGCGTCATCGGAGAAGAGCGTGTCGGAGCGGCCCGCGAGCGCCAGATGGTGCTGCACATAGCTGGTGGTCTCCTTGATGTCCAGGCCGCCGATGGCGTAGCGGACCGCGATCCGTTGATCGAGCGCGGTGAACGTCCCGTTGCGCAGCTTGCGGCGCAGTGTCGGCTGGCCGAGCAGCAACAGGCAGAACGGGGCGGTCTGGTCCATCCCCATGTTCGACAGGCAGCGGATCCCCTCCAGCGACTCGGCGTCCAGGAGGTGCGCTTCGTCGATGATCAGCACGACGTGCTTGCCGCGCTCAGCGGTCTCGGCAGCGAGGAGTTCTTGGGCTTGGGGGATCAGCGCGGCGTGATGAAACCGCGGGGTGCCGCCCAGGGTGGTGATGATCAGCCCGTAGATCCCGCGCAACCCCACCCCGGGCGTGCCGAGATAGAGCACGGTGTGCCGGGACGCGTCCAGACCCGCGACGGCGGCGCGGGCGGCGACGGTCTTTCCGGCGCCGCACTCGCCGCTGATCACGCCGATCGTCTGCTCTGAGATGCACCACGACATCCGGGCGACCGCTTCGGCGTGCGCGCCGTGCGCGTGCAGCATCCCCGGCGCGAGGTCTTTGCCGAACGGCATCCTGGAGAAGCCGTAGTGCGCGCGCAGCCTGTCAATACTCACTGTCCCTCCTCGCCCTGCTGGTTGGTATCACGATCCTCGCCGTCGCCGTCGCCGTCGCCGTCGCCGTCGCCGTCGCCGTCGCCGTCGCCGTCGCCGTCGCCGTCGCCGTCGTCGTTGGCGAGGCTGGCGTAGTCGATCCGGTGGCCGCGAAGCTCGGCGTCGCGCTGCTCGGCGAGCAACTTGAGGTAGTCGATCCCGGTTCCGGTCGGTGGTGGCGGGAGCTCGCGCTGCGCTTGGGGGTGGGTATAGCGGCCGATCTGCAGCGGGACCGCGATCCCGAACGGCCGGTGCCGGTAGCGGACCTCGATCCTCGTGAGGTCGAACGGGTCGAACACCAGCTCGACCTTCCGGCCGACCAAGGCTGGGTCGACCTCATAGCTGTTGGCGTGCAACGACACCGTTGCGGTCTTCGTCACGGTCCGCTCCACCGACCACAGGAACGCTTCTCGCAACAGCGCAGGGGTCGGGAGCGCGGGCGTGCCCGCGGCGTCGAACCTGGCGAGCGGTGTCTCTTTCGTCTCTGAGTGCGCGCGTCGGTGGTAGACGACCTCAAGCCACGCGGAGAACAGACGGTTCAACTCAGCGAGCTCAATACCGTCGTCGATCTCGACCAGGAACTGATCGCGGACGGTCCTGAAAAAGCGTTCGATTTTCCCCTTCGTGGTCGCCGCCCGCGGGCTTGCGTGCACCAGCTTCACGCCCAACACAGCGCACGCTCTGAGCAGCTGCGAGGACACGAACGCCGATCCGCGATCGACGAGGATCGCGGTCGGGACCCCGCGCGACATCAGCCCGGAACGGAGCGCGGCCTCCAACCGGAACACGTCCTCGCCGGTGCCCCACCGCCACCCGACCAACAATCTGCTGTGATCGTCGATGAACGCCAACAGCACCGCGCGGCGCGCCGTCTCGCCGTCGAGCTTGGGGCCGTGCAGGCCGTCGCCGGTCCACAGCTCGTTGCGCGCGCTGGCTTCGAAGCGGCCGTAGACCTTCCCCGGCGACCGTCCGTCCGCGCGGACGTTGAGCCCTTCGCGGGCGAGGTGCGTCTGCAACGTCCGCAACCCCGGCACATGGTCGCCGGCGCCGGCGGTGGTGAGCATGATCTCGCGGACTTGTGCCACGGTCCGCTCCGGCCGTTCGCGCTTCAACTGAAACGCCAACCCGAGCATCCCGGCCGGCGTGCGCAGCGGCACGGCCCGAGGCTGGGGAACGAGCGCTTCGAACCCGCCGTGGCGATACGCGCGGATCCACTGATCCAGCGTGCCGCGCGCGACCCGGACCAGCCGTCCGTCCGGCCCGACATGCTGACGCGCTGAGAGCGCGCGGACCAGCCGGCCGCGCTCCCGCTTCGACAGGCCCGGGTCGGCCGCGTCCCTAACGAGCGCGTACCGGAACAGGCCGACCTCGCGACGACCCTCCAGATCCGTTCTTGCGCGCTCGCTCATCCGAGCGCGAGACCTTCTCAGCTCACATCGCCCACGAATAGGCGGGGGTTCGTGTTGCCAACAGCTCACCGCCCGAGAGCCGTGAAGCCACCTGCCACGGGTCTGCCAGCCCGAACCGCAACACCCATGCCCGCCCAGCGACCGCGATCGCCTCCAACGCGTCCGCGACGCCGCTCCCGGCCGGCATCACCGGCCCGAGCTCGGGATCCAGCGCCAGTGCGCACCGCGTGAAAAGCGCCCGGATCTGATCGGCCCGCTCACCGAACCGACGCAGCCAGCCACGAACGGTGTCCGCATGCACCCCGAGCCGCCCCGCGATCCGCCGATACCCCTCACCCGCGACGCTCGCCTCGATCGCCGCGCCGATCACCGACACCTCGTCCTGACGACGCGAGAACGCCAGCTCCGGCAGCAGCACATGCGTACCCGCGCAGCCCCGGCACCGCGCCCGCCGCGGCCGCAACCAGCGATCCCCCGACCGGCAGCGCAGCACCCGCTCCCGAGCATGCCCCCACGGCCCCAACACCTCACGACACGACGGACACGCCAACAGCCCGCCGACCAGCCGAGCCTCCACCAACGCCACCTCGGCGCATACGATCAACATGGGTGCCACCTCCGGCATCCAAGAGAGCCCTCCCTGAACCGCCAAGCTCGAGGGAGGGCTCTCGCGCGTTCACGAACACGCCAAGCCTGCCAAGCCCGCCAGCGTCATGCCGCCAATGAACGGCGCAGCCGCCGCCCGTCATGCCGGATTCAAACGGCGCTCAACATCTGCGTCGTTGAAAACGTCGAAGCGATCGTCAGCAAGAGACTTGAGTTTCGCGCGATGCTTGGAGGACTGTCGCCGACGGCGAGATATGCGCCGCGCACCGGAAGTCGGT
>JBELAG010000418.1:0-4687 GCA_049509055.1 Solirubrobacteraceae bacterium | reverse complement strand
GCCAGGGCGAGCACCTCGCGCGGCTGCTGCACCTCCATCGGCTGCTGCGGATCGACGTCGCGCCGGTCCAGATCGCGCCGCCATGGGGCGTCACGGTGCTCGACCTCCCGGGACGCATTCCGCTGCCGGCGAAGATCTCGATCGAGGTGCTCCCGGCGATCGACCTGCGCGAGGAGCTCGGCGGGGCCCGCGGCGATCCCGACGAGGGCTATGACATCGTCACCGGTCGGATGCAGGACGCGCTGAGCGGCCTCGACCGAGCGCGCGGGCTGCCGCTGATCGGCTGAGCGGACCCCGACCGCCAGGTCGGCAGCGCAGCCGTCGCGCCACGAGATGTGATAGATGGTCGCGGCGGACGTAGTGCTCACATCACGCCCCTCAACGAAAAGGAACAGCGATGTGGAAGACAGCGGGGACGGTCCTGATCGGGGCCGCGACGCTCGCGATCGCGGCCCCGGCGGCCCCGGCGCTGGGCGCGGCCGGCGGGCAGATCAGCGTGAACGGCAGCGGCGAGGCGAGCGTGCCGGCCGGCGCGACCTACGGCCAGCAGCAGGCAGCGTATGACCAGGCTCTGTCGGCCTCGATCACCGACGCGAGCTCCAAGGCTCAGCTTGTCGCCCAGCAGCTCTCGCTGACGCTCGGGCCGGTCATCAGCGTCACCGAGGAGAGCTTCGACGATGTCGGATATTGCGGCATCGCGATTGCTCCGGGCGTTGAGGCGCCGACCGCCTCTGGTGTGTCGGCCGCCCCGAGCACGTCGACCACAGCCGGCTCGGGAACCGGCACGCAGCTGACCCCGATCCCCGCCAAGTCGCACAAGCACAAGGCCAAGAAGCACGCGCGACGGGCGAGCCGGCAGGCTCAGCAGGCGAACACGCGCGCCCATGCCGCCCAGGCGAGCGACCAGAGCTGCCAGCTCGAGGCTGACGTGACGATCGTCTATTCGACCGGCTGACCATATATTGCCCTGAATGGCGCATGCAGAAGCGTGGCACACCGATGCCTTCCCTGAGCTGCGGTCAGGCCCGCCGTGGGTGATGCAGGAGATGATCGCCGCCCAGCCCGCGCTGATCGAGGCGATACTGAACAGCCCCCCGCCGGGCACGACCGGGGCCGCCGCGGCGATCACCGCCGCGCTCGGGCACCACCGTCCGGTCATCGTGTGCGGGTGCGGGACCTCCGAGCACGCTGCGCACGGGATCGCCGCGCTGATCGCGGGTGCCGTCGATCCGCTTCAGGCGACCCTCGTTCAGGCCAAGCCCGCGTTCAGCGCCGCCCTGGACCCCGCGCCCGGGGCGTGCCTGGCGGTCTCTCACGACGGCGAGACGCGCGCCACCACCCTCGCCGTGGCTGCGGCCCACACGGCCGGCGCGCACACCATCGCGATCACCCACCAGCCCGACGCCGGCGTTGCCCGCGCGGCCGAGCACGTGCTCGTCACTCCCCGCCACGACGGCTCCTGGTGCCACACCGTGGCCTACACCTCGGCGCTGGTCGCCGGCGCGGCGCTCGCCGGCCGGCTCGGCCCGCTCACCGCCCCGCCGGCGGCGGCCCGCGAGCTCGTGGAGCACGCCACCAGCTCGACCGACGCCGCGGCGCTGGCCGGCCGGCTGGCCGACCGGCGGCTCGTGCTGTGCGCCGGCGCGCACGCCGACCACATCACCGCCCGCGAGCTCGCCCTCAAGATCGCCGAAGGTGCCCGCCTGCCCACCCTCGCGCTCGAGCTCGAAACCGTGCTCCACGGACAGCTCGTCGCCCACGACGGCGCCGACGCGCTCATCCTCGTACTGATCAGCGACCACCCCGAACACGAGCGCGTTGCCCGCCGCGCTGCCCACGTCGCCCGCGCCGCCGCAGCGATCGGCCTGCCCGTCGCCGGACTGTTCTCCGACGCCTACGACCGAATGCTGCCCGCCGAACTCACCCCTGCCGGACGGCTCGTCACAGAGCTTCCCGACCCCAACCGCCTGAGCGGCGGGCTGGCCGGCCTGCTCGCCGGCGCCGGGGCTCTGCACATCCTGACGCTCGAGCTCGCACACGCTCGCCACACCAACCCCGATCTCATCCGCCGCGAACAGGCCCCTTACCGCGACGCCGCTCAACAGGCCGAAAGCTCCGACGACTGGTAGGGCATGTCGTCATTGGTGAGAGCGTCTTGAAACGCCCGGTTTCCCATTCGCGCCGTGGGTCTGACCCCGACGCGCAGCACGTCCCTGACGAGGCGGCGGCGGCCATGTTCGAGCCGTCGGGCTGGGACAGGCGCTACTCCGGGCAGGAGCAGGTCTGGAGCGGCAACCCGAACGCGCAACTCGTCGCCGAGGTTTCAGGGCTGGCTCCTGGAACCGCGCTGGACGTCGGTTGCGGTGAGGGCGGCGACGTGATCTGGCTGGCCCGCCGGGGCTGGAGAGTCACCGGCGCGGACTTCTCCGCGACCGGCCTGGCCCGTGCCGCGCGGCACGCCGAGCAGGCAGGGGTCGGTGACCGCACCGACTGGTGGCAGGTGGATGCCCGAACCTTCGCGGCTGAGGGTCGGTCCTACGACCTGGTCACCACCCACTTCCTACACCCGCCCGACGGTGGGATGGTCGAGGTCACCCGCCGGCTGTCCGACGCTGTCGCTGCCGGCGGGCACCTCCTGGTCGTCGGCCACGCACCGTCTGAGGTGTTCACTCACCTGACCGCGAGCCGGCGCAACGCGATGTTCTACCCCGAAGACCTGCTGCCTGGCCTGCCCGAGGGCTTCGAGGCCCTCGTGGTCCAGCGACGGCCGCGGACGGTGACCCACGACGGCAGGACGCTCGACATCGTCGACTCCACGCTGCTCGCGCGCCGTGCCCCCACATAAAGGCGAGACGGGGCTCGTGGCGACGGGGAGGTTCGCCTCAGCGCGGCACCGCTCGCGCGAGGAGCGCGAAGAGCGCGGCGAAGTGCCGCTCGGCCGCCGCTTCGTTGTAGGCGCCCATGTCGGACATCGTGTACCCGTGCTTCGCACCGGCATACAGCTCGGTCGTATGGCGCACGCCGGCGTCGTCCATCGCGCGGTCCAGCGTCGCGATGTTGTCGGCGGTCATGCTCTGGTCCTGGTCGGCGTGACCCCAGTAGACCTCCGCCCGGACGCGGGGCGCGAGCAGGTGAGGGCTGTCCCGCTTGTCGCTGACCATGTGACCGGTGTGAAAGCCGCCGAGCGCGGCGACGCGATCAGGGTGCCCAGCGGCAATCACCCAGCCCAGCCAGCCGCCGAAGCAGTAGCCCGTGATCCCGACCGGACCGTTGGTGAGCTCCCCGAGCGCGTCGAGGTACGCGCCGCCGTCGGCGGTGATCGCGGCGGGCGTGAGCGCGCCCATCACCGGGCCGAGCGACTGAAAGAACCGGCCGCGGGATTCCGGATCCTCGAGCACCGGCGTCTCCCACAGCGGGGCGCGCCCGCCCCGGTAGAACACGTTCGGCGCGAGCACGGCATAGCCCTGGGCGGCGATCCGATCGGCCATCTGCTCGATCCGCGGACGCAGCCCGATCGCATCGATCATCAACAGGACGCCAGGATGGGCTCGATCGTCAGCCGGCCTGGCGAGGTAGCAGTCGGCGACCCCGTCCGGGGTCGGCACGTCGGTGATTGAACCGTTCATGACCTCAGCTTGACAGCGCAGCAGCGCAGTCATACATGCGCCTGCCAGAGCGCGGCGAGGCACAGCTCGACCCGCGCGCTGTCGAAGCGTTCCTCTATGCGCAAATTCACCGACGTCAGGTCTGGGGGGGACCCGAGAGCCCGCTCGCCGCGCACCGAGCAGCAGCCCGTTGCCGTCCTCGCGGAGCAGATGGCGCTCGCGCGGTGGGCGCTTCGGTCGCGCGAATGGACGGCGTACGAGCGGGCGCGCGACGTGGCCATCCAGCTCGTGCTCGCCCATCGAGTCGAAGATGAGATCAGCCGCTTCAGGCAGGTGAGCACCGCCTGCACCGGATGTCTGGATCGGGGCGACGACGCACGGGAGCTGATCAAGAGAAGGCTGACGAATGCCTTCCAGGAGGGCACCCAGGGCCGGGACAGTGCGCACGAACTGCTGGTCAGAATGCACCGCATCCCGCGGGCCGCGGCGACGGCTGCCCTGCTTTCCGGCATCCGCCGGGGCGACGGCGAGCTCTGCATCAGATTCCTGCTCTTCGAGGACGGTCAGATAGCCGACGACATCCGGGCGGCGTTCGGCGATGACCCGGCGCAGATCGCCGCGAGGTTCACGGACCGTCACTGGGCGGACTTCGCCAGACCGCTGCTCGCGATCTCCCCCGGGGAGCTGCGGCAGGACATGATCGTCGAAGCTCGCAAGTCACTGCGACGAACGCTCTCGGCGATCGCGCGCCGGTAGCGCGTCGGCTGGATCGTGCGGCCTTGGTACAGTGCCCGCGTGTCTGTGGTGCCCGACGGCGTGGGTCATGACGGCCGGCCCGACGATGCTCGGGACAAGGGTCCGGTCCTCTCCCGGCGGGCGGTGCTCCAGGCCGGGCTGATCGGAGCGGTGGCGGTGGCCAGCGGCGGTGTGTTGAGGTCGAGGTCCGCTGACGCGGCCGGCGTGGAGAGCGTGCTGACTCCCGGCGTCTATGACCTCAACCAGGCATGGCTCTTCGGGGGCGTGTACGCGAGCGGCTCCGAGGCGCCCGGGTTCCCTGAGACTGGGTTTACCGAAATCACGCT
>JBELAG010000417.1:0-4699 GCA_049509055.1 Solirubrobacteraceae bacterium | reverse complement strand
TATCAGCATATGGCTGATATTATCTACGTTCGTGGCTGATGACCAGAAGCGGATGGGAAGCGGCGAGCTGTTCCCAACCGACGAGCCGGTCAGCGGCGACGCGCTGATCGGCCGCGCGGACGACGTCGACGCGATCGCCACCTCACTGCTGGGCGCGATCAACGTTGTGCTCGCCGGTCCGCGGCGGCTGGGCAAGACCAGCGTCGCCCGCGCCGCGCTCGAGGTCTGTCGTTACGCAGACGCCTACACGGTCGCCGTGGACCTATTTCGCCAGCCCGACGCGCTGGCACTCGCCGAGTCGCTGACCGTGGCTGCGCTTGCGAACCGACCCGCGGCGCGACAGCTGCTCGGCCGCGCGCGTCAGGCGCCCGCCCGCGCGCGTCAGGTCGCCGCGATGACGGCCACGGTCCGCCTCAAGCAGGAGCTCGGCGACGCCGTCGAGCTGGCGTTCTCCCCCACTCTCCGCGACGTCGCACCGGACCGCGCGCTGGCTGACGCGCTGGAGCTGCTGCAGCGGATCGCCGCCGCCGACGGAAAGCGGCTGATCCTGTTCCTCGACGAGTTTCAGGAGCTCGCCGCGCCGCGCAAGCCCTACGGCAACCCCGACGCGGTCACTCGCCAGCTGCGCGCCGTCCTACAGAACTCCCCCGCAGTGACGGTCCTGTTCGCCGGATCGATCGAGCACGTGATGCGCGACCTGTTCGGCCCCGCCGACCGGGCGCTCAGCCAGTTCGGCAGCTTCTACGAGCTGCCGCCGATCGCCTCCGAGGACTGGACGGTCGGGATTCCCGCACGGCTCAGGCTCGACCGGTGCACGATCGACAACGACGCGCTGGAGCAGCTCATCGAGCGCGGCGAAGGTCATCCGCGTGCGACGATGCTGATCGCCCAGCAGGCGCACTACGTCGCCACCCTGGAGCCGACCCGCCGGATTGACGTCGCGCACGTCGGCGCCGGCGCCGAGCGCGCTCTGATCGCTGACCGGCTAAAGCACGAGCAGACACTCGCGCACGTCCGCACCCTTGGCCGACACGCCCAGCGGATCGTCGAGCGCGTCGCGCTCGGGACCAAGCTCTACCAAGGACTCGCGCCCGACATCGCCAACCAGACCCTCCGAACCCTCCGCGACGCCGGGATCATCGAACACCACGGCCACGGCGAATGGCGGATCTTCGATCCGCTGCTGCGCCGCTACCTGCAGCAGCTCCCCGGCGAAGCCCGCCGCGGGTAAGGTCGCAGCACATGGCTACAGGTAATGGTTGACGAGGCTGACGAGGTCCCCCAGCTGCCGTCTCCGGGCGCGAGTCTGGAGCGCGCCCGCCGGCTCGCGAACTTCGAGCTACATGTGATCGCGCTTCAACGTCGGCGGCTCGCGACCGATGAGCCAGAAGATGAGCGCTTCGTCATGCGCTGGCGTGCGGATCTTCAGTTCTTGATCCTGGCACTCCGCCGCTTTCGCCGGTCGGTCGAGATCGCGGCATGCATCCCGGCGGTCGCCGCTGACGTCACCGCTGCCGCCGCGGCGTTTGACCGAGCTGTTCCGAGCCTGAAGCTGATGCGCGACATCGGCGAGCACATCGATGCGTACGCCATCGATCACCCAAAGCGCAAGGTCAAGACGATCGATCGCCGGCAGGTCGAGGTCGGCTCGTGGGACGGTACGACGTTCTCGTGGTTGCAGCGACCCGATGGCGTCACGTGCGAACTCAACGTCGATACCGCGCTCCGGGCTGCCGAGCAGCTGTTCCAAGCGCTACCGCGGACGCTGAAGTAGCGCGCAGGCGATCAGGCGCGGGCCCACGAGAGCAGCTGATCGAACCACCCCGTGGAGATCAGCAGGAGGTAGTTGGGCGCGCCGCCAGCGCGGACGCTCAGGGTGCCGGGCTCGGCGTCGTCCATGAACGCGATGTCCACCGGCAACCCGCCCGCATGGACGATCTCGCAGCGAAACCACTTGTAGAAGACGTCCTCGATCGGCCATTGCTCGCCGCGGTACTCGACCGACAGTCTCGGGGCAAAGCACGACTGAATGTACCGACGGAAGCTCTCACCCTCCCCCATCGGCTTCGAAAAGTCCTGACGAGCGCGCGCCACCAATGCGACGATGGCGAGCAAGAACGCACCCTCACGCCGGCCAGCCCGCCACAAGGTCAGCGCATCATCAATCCGACCGTCGACGTAGGCCATCCAACCAGGCTAGCCGCGCAGTCGACGGCACACGTGCCGTCGACAAAGACAAGACTGCTCGGCCGACAGCGAGGGGTTCATCGCTGGCGCCTCATTTCGCGGCTGGCGCTACGCGCGGCCCCTGGCCGCGATCCGGGCGCGGCAGCCATCCGGGTGTGCACGGCCTCGGCGGCTTCTCGGGCTTGGCCCAGGTCAGCGAGCGTCCGCGCCTCGATCGCCGGCTCGGGCACGCCGGCGGCGACGAGTTGCGCGCGGAGCTGCTCGCGGCGCTGGGGATCATCGAAGCCACGAGGGCCGCGCAGGTCGCGTTCGGTCGCCTCACGTTGAGCTGGTTGGCGAACATGGTCGGGTTCGACGAGTGTCGCCTGGTGCTCGTGCTCGAGGTCCTGTACGGCGGCGAGGGCCAGGATCTGCGTGGGGTCCAGGCCGGTGCGATCGCGGACTTCCTCGTGGATCCGCCCGGCGGCGTGATCGAAGATCGTCGGCGTGGCCTCGTCGTGTTCGGGGTCGCGCCAGCTGTTGGCTTCCTGCCACATGTCGGCGACATCGCGGGGCGTGGATGTCTCCCACCATCCGGGATCGAACACCGGCTGCAGATGCGCGGCGGCGAGGTGGCGCTCGGCGTCGATCCGGGCTTTCACCGTCCGAATTGCCTGTTCGCTGTCGCGTTGCGCCTGCTCGATCGCCTGCTGACGGGCGGCGATCGCACGACGCGCGACGACGGCGGCCGCGGCGAGCGCGAGCTGGAGCTGGCGTTCGACCTCTTCGGCGATTCCGTCTGAGGGCTCGTGCATCGCTACCTACCTCCTCCGTATCGAGTCGTTGGTGACGCTCATCGCGGGGGAGCTGACGTTGTTGACACGCCAGCGACCGCGGGTGTGCGTGACGGTGAGCGCGAGCTCGTAGGTCTCGTGCCCGTCGGTGATGTTCGGGAGCGCCTGCCAGCCGAGCCCGCGGCGGTGCATCGCGATCGCCGCGACCTTGGGACGCAGCGACCGCATCGTCGGCGGCACGCGCGGCGGCTGGGCTTTGAGGTCGGCGAGCAGTCCGGTCGTTGCGGCGGTGATCGCGCGCAGCGGCGCCTGCCCGTACAGCCATGGCAGGTAGCCCTGTAGGAAGACCCGCGCTGTGTTCTCGGCTGCAGTGGATCCGGGAGGCGGCGCCGACGGTGGCGGGCCGGCCGGCGCGAGCACCTGCACGAAGTCAGGCGGCGTGAGCTGCGCCACCCGCCAGCGTCCGTCCTGGTGGGCGAGCGTGAGCTGCGCGTAGAAGGTGTGCGCGTCGTCGCGCGCGGCGAGCAGGTAGCTGTCGTCGGTGCCGGCGGCCGGGCGCAGCTGCTTGATCACGAGCGATCCGCGGCGACGGGCGGCAGGGATCGGGCCTGCCCGGCCGGCCAGGGTGCGCACGCTCGATGCTGCATCTGCCAGCCCGTTGGTGGTGCCGGCGCTGTCCAGGAACCGCACGTAGGCCGCCGCGAACCGCGTCGCCGCGGCGGACTCGGCAGCGGACGCGCCGCGGCCGGTGGTCGCGCTCGTCGCCAACGCGCGACGCGTCGCGGACGACGTCGCCGACGTCGTCCTCGAGGCGTGCGAGCCGCCGCAGCCCGCGAGGCCCAGCAGACAGGCGAGAACGGCGAACAAGGGGCGAGGGCGGGTCACAGCCCTGGGGGGTGACGGGTGGTGAACGAGCCGGTGGCCTGTTCGTCGGTGATCTCGGAAGCGGGCTGCCAGCGCGGGCCGGTCCCGGCCGGCGCGGTCGCGCTGCCATGGACGGTGTCGAGCACGATCCCGGCGACCTCGATGAACGCGTGGCCTTGGCCGGCGGAGGTGCCGGCGTAGATCGTCACCCACTGCCCGACGCCCGCAGCACCGACGGTCTGCAGACCTTCTGAGGTGGGGACTTGGCCGGCGAGGAGGCTGGGTCCGAGGCCGGCGCCCCAGAGCAGGAAGCTGACGGCTGATGAGCAGTCATAGCCGGGTCCGCCGTTCTCCTGTGCTCCGGGGTCGGCGGTGGGGCCGGGCGGGATTCGCATGGAGGCGGGGGTGTGGCCGCCGCCGTAGCTGTAGGGGTAGGTGATGATCTGGTTGCCGGCGGCGATCATCTCCTGTACCGCGGGCGGCGCGCCCTGCGGGATCTCGGCCAGCCCGTTGGGCAGGATCCGCGCGACCACGCCGGGGGTGCTCGGGCCGGTGACGGGCACGCACCCCTGTCCGCCGGCTGGTACCGGGGAGGTCAGCGCGACCGCGTAGGTCTGCCCGCGGTTGGTGTATTGGGCGACGAGCTGGGCGACCTGGGCGATCTCGGGCGGGAAGTCGTTCCACGCCACCAGCGCTGCCGGCCAGTCGCCGGGCGCGCCCCAGCGCTGCAGCAGGGCGGCGGCGGCGTAGACGGCGTCGGTCTCGTCATACACGCTCGCCGGCTGCGTGCCGCCGGGCAGTCCGGCGGGGATCTGGGCGGTCACGGTGTCCCAGTTGTCGGTGGCGGTGCCGCCGATCCCGATCTGCATCGGCCC
>JBELAG010000416.1:0-4723 GCA_049509055.1 Solirubrobacteraceae bacterium | reverse complement strand
GGTCGAAAACCGCCGGCGAGCGGTCGCCAAGTCGTACTTCGAGCTCGGCGAGACCGACAAGGCCGAGAGGCTGTTCGAGCAGTCGCTGGCGGCCGACCCTTGCTGGGGTGGGGTGGATCGGCTGGGCCGACCTCTACTTCTTCGCGAACAATCGGACGAAGGACTACGGCCGCGCCGAGGAGCTGCACCGCCGCGGTTACTCGACTCCCAGCGTTAGGGACCGGGAGGACATCGCCGACCGGCTCGTACTGCTGTATCGAGAGACCAGACGTTGACACGGAGGCCGAGGCGCTCGCCGCCGAGGCCAAGCGCACAGCCGTTCGAACGCCGGCGTGAGCGTCCGAGGACGATCGACCCGCAGCAGGCCCCGCGCCGTCGTGCGCGACACGGCAACTGCCACCTTTGAAGGCGAGGGTCTGCCGCTTGACCGGTTGACAGAGATCGTCGAGGCGCTCGACGCAGCGAGGCGCTCGATCCGTCCGAGGCAAGCAACCAAGGTGGGACGCAACGCGCCGTGTCGGCCCTTGAGGAGCATCGGAACGAAAAGTCACGATAAGGCGTTCCGGTAGCGACGGCGCGAGAATGGTGGCCAGCGTTAGGCGCGGTTGGCGGTGATGCTGACGAGGCGCTTGAGCCCTCGCGCGGAAGTCGAACACAGCGGTCGACCGGCGACGAGGGAGAGCGCTTGCTGCTGGTTCCACCAGACCCAGGAGCGTGACGACCCCGCCGTGTCGCAGACCCGGATCTGCTCACGAGCGGCACGGGGTGTCGCGGCTGGGTTCCGCCGAGAGCGGCCACCTCGGCGAGCGTGCGAGATGGCTCCTTGAGCGGCAATGCGGCCACGCCGGGCGGGAGCGGAGCCGGGCAGAAGCGCAGCTACCGCAGGGCCGGACACGCAGCGTAGTGTTTGCTGCATGGCTAGCGACAACCCGGACCCGGAACTCATCGACCCCAAGCTGGTCAAGAGCTTCGCGCTCTTTCGAGAACCGGCTCCAGGTCCTGACGGGCCGCTCCACGCTGCAGAACTACAAGCCATCGAGCGCATGTCCCGTCGCTCCAATGAGTTCGCACTTACCCGAACGGCAAAGGTAGTCCTTGAAGGGGACCTCGCTTTCCTGGTGGTGCCCGGCGTCGACGGAATTCTCATGCTGCCTCCGATCGAGGCTGGTCGGCCATTTGCGGCCATCGGTGCGAAGACCGAGACCCTCCTGAAGGGCAGGCCGGTCGGTTCGAGCGGTTCTCTCGTGTTCGGGCTTGCCGTGGACGGCGTTCGACTCCAGTCTGTCGAACTCGCGGACGGATCCACCGTCGAGGTGCCGGTCACACACAACGTGTACGCCACAGACGACCCGACCAGAAAGGCGCAGCAGCACGGGGGCCGACGCGGCGGTCACCCGAGGAGCTAAACCGAGAGCGCGGCATCAGAACCGCGGGGAGGTGGCTCCTCAGCCGCTGGCTGGGCCACGACGGCTCGTCGCCCCTTTCGGGGTCGTCGGACCCAAAGCAGTCGTGATCGTAGGCGACCGGCGCAGTGGCAGAGCAGCGACCAGCGTGGACCAGGTGGAATGGCCGCATTCAGCCAGACCGGCCGCGTCGGCTGACCGCCGGCCCCGAACTGGCGAGCGATTGAGCTCCCGGTCGGAGTTCTGCTTCGGCCGGCGGGATCGCGCGGGCGGAAGCGTCGTTGACGTTTCTGCCTGGGCGACTCTTGTAGAAGCGCGGAGAAGTAGGGGAGCGACGTTGTGACGGCTGTGTCGTCGCATGGTCGCCCGGTGGCTACCACGTCGTGAGCGGGCAGCTAATCACCTAGTCGGGGCACGCAGACGCAGACGTTCCTGGTGTGCGCGTGGGACGTGCACAACCGTAACCGGTGGCGGCCCGAGCGGCGGCGTGCCGGGCACTGGGACTGGCGGCGGCTAGCACCGATGGAATAACCGGGCGGGCGTTCGCGTCTCTGGGTGCAGCGACCTACGGCTCCGAGGGAGAGAACGACGATGACACGGACACACGGGAAGGCTCATGCGGCGCACGGCGAGGGGCACGAGGCGCGATCGTCGGGAGGGAGTGCGCCGGCGCGGCGCCGCCAGCGGCGGGTAGCCTTTCGGCTGGGCGCGCTGGGGCTGATGGCCGCGCTCGCACCGCTCGGCGCTCCCGCGCTGGCAGGCGCCGCGACGACCACGACCGCGACGTACACGACGCCGGGGCGCTCCACGTTCATCATCCCGGCCGGTGTCACCAGCATCGCGATCACGGCGACCGGCGGTACCGGCGGGGCGTGCGAATTCCCCGGCGGGGTCGGGGCGTCGGTCGGTGGTGTCTTTCCGGTTAGTCCGGGTGAGGAGCTCGCGATCGGCGTTGGTGGGCCCGGGCAGGGATGCAACGGGGTCGCCAACGGGCCCGGTGGTGTCGGCGGCGGCGGCGATGGAGGGGTGTTCGCCGGGGGCGGCGGCGGCGCGTCGGGCGTCGGCGAGCAGGATCTGGCCGGCTTCCCGTCCCAGCTGCTCGTGGCCGCCGGTGGCGGCGGCGCGAGCCTAGGCGGCGGGGGAGGCAACGCCGGCACGCCGGGCCAGACCGGGAGCGATGACTCGGGCGGCGGCGGTGCTGGGTCGGTCACGGCGGGCGGTGCTGGCGGAGTGAGCGTCGATCCTGAGTTCGCTCCCAACGGTCAGGCCGGGAGCGCCGGGCAGGGCGGCAGCGGCGGCGGTCTCAATGACGAGCAAGTCGGCGACGGCGGCGGCGGCGGCGGCGGCGGCCTCTACGGGGGCGGCGGCGGCTCGGCCAGCGAACAGAACACCGGCGGCGCAGGCGGCGGCGGATCGAGCTTCGTCTCGTCCGAAGCCTCGGCGATCAGCGGCCCGACGATCACCTCCGCCACGCCGAGCGTCACGTTGACCTACGCGCTTCCAACCGCCACGCTGAGCGCCGCGGCTCTGAGCTTCGGTTCAGAGCCGCAGGGGTCGATCGGAACCCAGCAGACGCTAACGGTGACAAACGGCGGGTCGGCGCCGCTGCTCGTCTCCGCCATCGATCTTGGCGGCCCCGACCAGGGCGACTACCTGGTGCAGGACGGCTGCACCGCGCCCGTCGCGCCGGGCTCCGCCTGCCAGATCGGCGTGCGCTTCGCTCCCCAGATCGCTGGCTCGAGCTCGGCTTCCCTGACGATCCTCAGCAATGCCGCGTCGGCCCCGGCCGTCACGGTCTCGGGCACCGGGATCGCCCCCAGCACGGGTACGCAAGGACCGGCAGGGCCGGCAGGGCCCGCGGGCGCGACCGGACCCGCCGGACCTGCTGGCGCGGCCGGCCCCGCGGGGCCGGCCGGCCCAGCCGGCACGATCGTCTGCCGCAAGACGGCCATCGCCGAGGCGCTCTGCACGCTCGAGTTTGCGCCAGGCACATTCGCGACCGCCACTACGCTGACCGACGCACGCTTCCGCGTCGAGCGCGCGGGACGCACGGTCACGGCGGGGACGGTCTCGCCAACGAAGCGGTCCGGCGAGGCGCGCGTCGCGGTCGGCAAGCTACCCCGCGGGCGCTACACGCTCATCGTCACGAACGGCCGCGGACGCCACACCACGACCATCCTGAAGCTCGGGTTCTCCGTGCACTGACCCACCCCGCCGGATGATGAAGCGGAAGGCAACCTCTCTCGCACCCTCGTCGGCGACGAGCCAGAAGCGAGGCGGCGGCGCCTCGGTCCGGCGGGCAGCATAATGTTGCTGGTCGATCCAAGCGGCAACGAGACTCTTCGCACGGCGAGCCAGAGAGCCGCACGGAGCGACCGCTTAGACGGTTGACCCTGCCCGGCGCTCGGCCAGCAGCCTGTTCAGCGTATCGATGGGTCCTGTCGCCCAGCTACTGTTCTTGAAGAGGAATCGCGCCTGGCCTTGAATCCCCCCACGTGGCAATCCCCGTGCCGTCGCGCAGGTGGACATATCCGATCGTGCCGCCCCGACGCCGCCACTGGGCGTCAGTGGCGACAAACACTAAGCGTTGGATTTCGCGCGGATGATGCATGGCGCTACCTCGGTCAGTCAGCCGAGCAGACGGCGCACGAAGTCAAAGCCCAAGGGCATCACGAATGAGCAGGCGAAGGAGCTGGCCCGTCTGCAACGGGCCGCCGGCGAGCCGTACAGCGGCAGCGGGATGACCGAACGTGCCGCACGCGCGGAGATCGAAAGGCTAAAGCGATGAACCGCCCGGGTCCCCATCAAGACAAGTTGCACGCGTCGGTGCGCTGCTGCTCGCTGGCCGCCCCGAAAGCGTCCGCTCGCGGTCCTTCGAGGTACGCTCGATAAGCTTCATTATGTCTATTGAGATACTGAAAAGGGCTCAATCAGCGTAGTCGAGGCCCTCGCACGGGCCAGCCTCATCGACGACCCAACTCTCGGCACCGTCGATGCCGCCCGCCCGATGTCGGCGAGTTGAGCTATGGCTCGGTAGCGTCGGTGGATGTCGGGGTGGGTTGCGCGATCGCGTGTGCGAGCGCTTTGGCGGCGCCTTGGAGGTGGTTGCGCATCGCTTCGGTTGCACGTTCGCTGTCGCCGGCGAGGATGTGCTCGAGCACGTTGGCATGTTCGAGCGCGATGCGTTCGCGTCCGAGCGCATAGCGTGACTGGATCATGCAGAGGTGGATTTCGTCGAGCAGCGATTCGTAGAGGCGGCTGAGCCGCGGCGAGCCGTACTGCTCGACGAGGATCTGGTGGGCGCGTAGGTCGGCGGCGAT
>JBELAG010000415.1:0-4744 GCA_049509055.1 Solirubrobacteraceae bacterium | reverse complement strand
GGCAGGAACCCTGATGTCTCCCATCAGTCGCGGGTTCTTGGGCCGCCGGCGTTCTGGCGGGGATCCCTCACGCGTCCCGCCGGGGCAGCACGTGACCAAAGGCTTCCCGGTGCTGTCAGCCGGGCCGACCCCGCACACGCCGCTTCCTGACTGGAGCTTCCGGATCGACGGCGCCGTCAAGGAACCGAGTTCGTGGCGATGGGAGGAATTCTTAGCGCTTCCAGCAGAGCAGATCACCGTTGACATCCACTGCGTCACGAAGTGGACCAAACTCGACACATCGTGGCGGGGGGTATCCCTCGACACGCTGCTGGCGACCATCGAGACCGACGCCGAATACCTCACGGCTTGGTGCGACGGCGGCTACACGACAAACCTGGCGCTGGCGGACGTCGTCGATGGCAAGGCTTGGGTCACCTACGAATATGACGGCGGACCGGTACACCCGGAGCACGGCGGTCCCGCGCGGTTGCTCGTCCCTCACCTGTACTTCTGGAAGAGCGCGAAGTGGGTCCGCGGTCTGACGCTCACACCGACAGACGAACCCGGGTTCTGGGAGACCTACGGCTACCACAATCACGGCGACCCATGGCTCGAGCAGCGCTACCAGGGCGACTGAGCTGGCAGATCGGCCGGGTCGTCGACACGATCCAGGAGACCCGCCGCGCGAAAAGCCTCGTGCTCGACCTACCGAACTGGCCAGGTCACCGCGCCGGACAGCACATCGACATCCGCCTCACGGCGGACGACGGTTATCAAGCCCAGCGCGGCTACTCCATTGCGTCGGCACCCGAGGACGATGGGGTCATGCTCACGGTCGATCGGCTCGAGGACGGTGAGGTCTCGCCATACCTCACCGATGTGGTCGAGCCCGGTGACGAGATCGAGCTGCGCGGGCCGATCGGCGGCTACTTCGTCTGGGACCCGTCGCTGTCCGGCCCGCTGTTGCTGATCTCGGGAGGCTCCGGAATCGTGCCGCTACGCGCGATGCTGCGCGACTGGGCGGCGGCACGTCCGCAGGTCAAGGTGCGCTTGCTGCACTCGGCACGGTCGCTTGACGATGTGATCTTCCGTGACGAGATCATGCGGTTCGCGGCCTTTGACGAGGTCGACGTGCGCATCGCTCTGACCCGGGCATGGCCGGAGGGCTGGCGCGGGCACCGCGGACGCATCGACCGCGACTTCCTGGAGCGCGCGGCATGGCCCCCGCAGGACGCGCCGCGCATCTACGTGTGCGGACCGACTGGCTTCGTCGAGGCGGCAGCCGCTGCGCTGGTCGAGACCGGCCAGCGGCCGGACACGATCAAGACCGAGCGCTTCGGACCGACCGGAGGTTGACGTGACCTACCTACTCGACGGCAACGCGATCGCCGGCGAACTGTTCGCCGCCTTCGGTCGAGAGATGACCGACGTCGTCGGCAAATGCCGCAACTGTGGAACCGTGTCGGTGGTCGCCGAGCTGTGCGTGTACCTCCGCGCGCCGGGCACAGTCGTCCGCTGCCCCAGCTGTCAGGCCGTCGTGATGGTGCTGGTCACGATCGGCGATGAATGCAACGTGCATCTGCCCGCTCTCGAGTTTGAGCAATAGGGCTTCGCGACTTGGCTTCGGTCATGCGACTTAGGTCGCAAATGGGGCAGAATCAGTCGCGTGACTCAAGAGAACCTGGAGCTCGTGGGTCAGGATCGAGCGCGCGGCGTCCTGTTCACAATTGACCGGCCGCGCCCGAGAAGCGTGGCGAGCAACCGGCGATAAGAGCTTTGGGAGGGATCTCAGTGGACACGAACCAAGCTGACCCAGGCGTTAACGACCGGGTCGTCGAGCGGCTCGACTACGCCGTGGCTCGGCTCACGGTACCCGTGCCCGACTGGCTTGAGTTCACACGACATTACGAGGCTGCGGTACCCGACCTGCCCCTTGACACCGTGAGAAAGCTCATCGCTCGGCGGGCGTCCTGGTCCGATATGGAGCGACTGATCGCCGACGCAGCGCCGTTCGGGTTTCTCATCTACTTCCGCAACGTGGTCGGTCCCGTGATGGCGTTGGCCGGCAACGAGTCGCGGTGCACCGCCTATCTGATGGGCAATCACGTGATCGCCGAGCGGATGTTTCGCTACGACCCGCGCGCGATGATGTACGCACCGTTACACACCGTTATCTGGGAGGACCACGAGGGCAAGGCGTGGTTCACGATCGATCAACCCAGTGCGCAATTCCAGAGCTTCGGCATCCCAGAGGTTGCCAAGGTGGGCGTCGAGCTCGATCACAAGGTGGCGACGCTGCTGGAGGCGCTGTCGGTGCCCGTGCCCGACGTACTGCGGTGACGTTGCAATGGCACGTAGCTGCGCTTCAGTCAAACGACTGATTCGCCACCGAGCCGGAGTGCAGTCAAGTGAACGAAGCCATCCGCGGCGGCTCGGTTAGCGCCGATCGGAGTCCAGCGAGATCTCGACCGTGGGTCCGGCGCATCCGGAACCGTCCAACCGTGACCGCGCGAAACGCCAGCCAGCGGGTCAAGCGAGCCGTCGTCGACGAGGACCTATTCGGAGGCGGTCTGCGCCTCGACAGGTCGCTAAGGGCTCACGAGAAAATTAGTGCGGTGTGGCAGGATTTTCGGGGGTGATGGCCAATCGCGAGGGCATGATCGATGAGGCGGTGATTGCGCGGCGGTTTGCGGATGTCGGCCCGGAGTTGAATGAGCGTCAGCGTCGGTTGTGGGCGGCGTCGGAGGCGCGGGCGTTGGGGTATGGCGGGGTTGCGGCGGTTGCGCGTGTGACCGGGATCAGTGAGGACACGATCGGGCGGGGGAAGAAGGAGTTGGCGGCGGGGGCGCGGTTGGAGGCGGGGCGGGTGCGTCGGGAGGGCGCGGGCCGGCCGCGGTTGACCGATGCTGATCCGACGCTGCTGGAGGATCTTGAGCGGCTCGTGGATCCTGATACCCGGGGGGATCCGGAGTCGCCGTTGCGGTGGTCCTCGAAGAGCATGGGGAAGCTCGCGGGCGCGTTGGGGCAGGCGGGTCATCAGATCTCCGATTGGAGTACGGGGAAGTTGTTGCGGTCGTTGGGGTTTCGGTTGCACGCGAACCGCAAGACGCGGGAGGGCAAGGATCATCCCGATCGCGACGCGCAGTTCGTGCACATCAACGAGACCGCTCGGGCGGCGCTCGCCGTGGGCGAGCCGACGATCTCGATCGATGCCAAGAAGCGCGAGCTGGTCGGCGATTTCAAGGCGGTCGGCCGCGAGTACGGGCCCAAGGGCCAGCCGGTCGAGGTGCGCTGCCACGACTTCAAGGACAAGGACCGCGGGCACGCGATCCCGTATGGCGTGTACGACATCCACGCCAACGAGGGCTACGTGAGCGTGGGTGTCAGCTCCGACACGAGCGCGTTCGCGGTCGCATCGATCCGCGCCTGGTGGCAACACCTCGGCCAAGAGCGCTACCCGCACGCGACCCAGTTGACGATCACCGCCGACGGTGGCGGTAGCAACTCCAGCCGCACCCGCCTGTGGAAGGTCGAGCTGCAGAAGCTCGCCAACGAGCTCGGAATCGCGATCCGCGTCTGCCACTTCCCGCCGGGAACGTCGAAGTGGAACAAAATCGAGCACCGCTTGTTCAGCTACGTCAGCCTGAACTGGCGCGGACGGCCGCTGGAGAGCCTCGAGCTGATCATCGACCTGATCGGGCAGACCACAACGAGCACCGGCCTGAAGGTCTACGCGCGCCTGGACCCCGGCACTTATGAGAAAGGGATCAAGGTCACCGACGCCGAACTCGCCGCAGTGAACATCGCCCGGGATCAGTTCCACGGGGATTGGAACTACACAATCCACCCACAACCAGCCGCAGTAATTCTCTCGTGACTCCTAAGACAGGTCATCGACAGATGCGAGGCCCGGGCTGTCCCTTTTAGCCTGCCGCACGTCGCTATCCACAACCATCTAGGGGACCACCGATGTCACACAAGCTCGGCGATCTAATCCACCACCACCACCACAACGACCACGACAACGACAACGACAACGAGAACCACAGAGGAGTGGACCACGTGTCAGGTAAACCCAGCATCGTGTTTTGCCACGGGATCTGGGCGGACGGTTCGTGTTTCAGCAAGCTGATCCCGCCGCTTGTGGCGGACGGGTACGAGGTGATCTCCGCCCAATACAACCTCGACTCCGCCCAGAGCGACATCGACGCCGTGATCCGCACGCTCGACCGGGTCTCGAGCCCCACGATCCTGGTCGGGCACTCCTACGGCGGCGCTGTCATCACCGGCGCCGGAATCGACGACCGTGTCGTCGGACTGGTCTACATCTCCGCGGTCGCGCCCGATGAGGACGAGACCGCAGCAGAACAGCAGGCCAAGTACCCGACCACCGAGTTGTTTGGGGAGATCGAGGTCGCGGACGGCCGGATCTGGATGCTCCCCTCCGGCATCGGGTACTTCTGTGGAGACCTGTCTGAAGAAGAGCAGCAGGTCGTGTGGTCGACCGCGACGCCCCCCGCCGTCGAGCTGTTCAACGAGAAGCCGCAAGGCACCGCGTGGCGGACGAAGCCGAGCGCCTACATCGTGGCCAACAACGACCACGCCGTTCACCCAGATCTGGAGCGAGACTCGGCCAAGCGCATGGGCGCCACGACCTACGCGGTCGACAGCAGCCACGTGCCGATGCTCTCCCAGCCCGACGTCGTGCTCACCGCCATCCGCAACCTCGCGGCAACCCTCCAAAGAACCCCCGCGATGGCGT
>JBELAG010000414.1:0-4744 GCA_049509055.1 Solirubrobacteraceae bacterium | reverse complement strand
GCCAGGCCCGTCGGCCGGCGGAACCGAAGCAACCGGCGCCGAGCAACTGGAGCCGTCGGCCGTCGAGTTGCCCAGGCATCGTCGGGATTCGGCACACACGAGGCGAGCCGCGGTTTCGGCGACGAGCGAGGCTCCCGCGTCTTGGCGGTCACGAGCTGTCTGGTCCGCTGAGGAGCACTGGACGCTGGGACCTCAGCTCGCGGTCGGTGCGGTTCCCGGTTCTGCCCAGGCAGAGGTTCGGCGGCGACCTCGCCGCGGGTCGATCGTCGGCGTGGCGTCGCGGGTGCCAGCCGAGCTCTCGATGTGGCGTCCGCGGCCGCGTGCGGGGCGCCGTGCCCGACACCGAGACCCAGACGGACGCGATGGGGTCAACGCCCGGCATTGCGAATGCAGGCCGGGTTGGCGCGAGCGCGCTGTGGCTCCGTGTCAGTACTGCGCCGGCGATTTCGCGATCGAGATGTCATCGTCGATGCGATGGAGAGCGTGAGTCCGCGCCGCGAGGGTGAAGCCATGGTCGGGATGGGGGGTCATCGGATGCTTGCGGTTTGGCGCGAGATGCGAGACACACTGATCCTCGGGAGGAGCCCTGCGGTTTAGCTTGCGCGGGTTGCCGCACTTGCTCTTTGGTGGCCTTGTTGTCTTGAGCGGTCGCGCCGCGGGCGCTGTCGCGTGCTCGCGATGCCCTGACTTCGGACACTGGGTGAGCGATTGCTGTCGCGCTACGGCTTTTGTCAGGGCGCTAGCTGGGAGCGCAGGAACGGGATCACGAGCTCGGCGACGCGTCCGCTGTCTTCGTGGAACGGCCAGTGGCCGAGTCCTTCGAGCAGTTCGATCCGCGTCGACGGGAAGGCATCGCGCTGGTGCTCGGCAAACCGCCACGGCAGATACGCGTCGTCGGTTCCCCATAGCACCAGCGCGGGGCGGTCGAGCGCGCGCAGCGCTTCGATCGGGCCGCGCATCGCGGCCGCGGGAGTGGCCCGGTAGAGCTTCAGCACGGCGCGCTTCGCCCCCCACGGTTTCGATGCCTCAAACAGCCGGTCGATCTTATCTGTTGGTAGTCGGGGGTTGTCGCGGGCGAGCAACATCCGGAAGCCCCGCTTGGTTGCCGTCGCCTGGAACAGCTCACCGAACAGCGGGGTACGCCAGATTCTGGCGAACTTGTGCCAGCGGTAGTCGGGCAGCACGCCCGTGTTGATCAGGGTTGCGCTGGCGAACGCGTCGGCGTGTGAGGCGGCCCAGGTCAGGCCCCAGGGACCGCCGAAGTCGTGAAGAACCAGGTGGGCGCGCCCGATGCCCAGCTGCTCGAGCACACCGCCGAGATGGCTGGCGTAGCCCTCGCTCGTGTACGGGAAGTCACGCGGCTTGTCGGCGTCGCCGAAGCCTGGCATGTCCGGCGCGACCGCGCGCCCGAACGCGCCAGCGCGGCCGAGGAGATCGCGCCAGTCCTCGGCTGGGCCGGGGTTACCGTGGACGAACACGACGGCTTCACGGTGGTCCTGCGGCCCCGCATGTCGGACCGGCGAACGAACCCCGGCGACCGTGACCGAGGTGATCGCAAACGGTGCGGCGGCGGCCGTCATGCGAGCACCGGCTCGCGGTCGACCTCGGTCTCGCCGGCGTCGGCGTGCGCGGCCGGGTCGACGAACGCCGGGTGCCTGCGCAGGCGCTGCCGGCGGGCCTGGGTCCTAAGCAGCCCGCCGACCTCACGCAGGACCGCGCCGCGGTCGCAGCCTGGCCGGGCGACCAGCGCCACGGTCGCACCGACCAATCGCGGCGGGGTCACGACCTGCGACGGCTTGCTGCGGTGCTGGAAGATATCGGCGAAGGCGTCGAACTGGCCCCGGTCATAGAGCCGCCGTGCGATCTCCGGGAGCACGAGCGGCGAGCGCCCGGCGGCACCGAGATCGCAGGACAACCAGTGGTGCTCGAACGCGTCCGCGTCACGCCACCGTGCCCAGCCCGCCACGGCGAGGTCCAGGTCAGCGTCTGAGCCGGTGAGCCCGCTCACGATCGCCGGCGCCAGCGCCGCGGCATGCCGGAACGCGTCGGTCATCCCCTGCCCCGGGGTTGGATCCTTAAAGTGGCCCGCATCGCCGACAAGCGCCCAACCTGACCCGGCCGGCTGCCGGAAGAAGCTCTCCCAGCGGATGATGCCCTGCAGCTTGCCGGCCAGCCTCGCGCCGGAGATCGCGGCGGCGACCGGCTCCGAGGAACCGGCCTGCTCAAGGAACGCCCGCTCGCGGTCCGCCCGGAAAGCCGGCAGGAACCTATTGTCAGGCACGATAACCACCTGATACAGCCCACCGTCAGACTGGCAGCCGATCACCACGCGACCCTCCCAGTGGTGAAAGACGAACTCCGGCACCGAGCCGGTCTGCGCGCCCTCAAAGAACCCCCAGTACGCAAACCGCTGGCTCGGGACGACGTGATACTTGCGCGAGCCGACGAGGCGGCCGACCGTCGAATTGCGGCCGTCGGCGCCCACGACCAACCGCGCCGAGAGCTCCCGCTCGGCTCCGCCGCCGGAGACACGGACGCCAGCGACCCGGCCGCCGTCGCCGTTGCGCCAGACCAAGCCGGTGACGTTGGTGGCCGTCATCATGTCCGCCCCCGCCTCTGCAGCGGCGCCGGCCAGCATCGGATCGAGCACGAACCTCCGCACCGACATCAACGCGCCACTGTCCCCAGGGCGCAAGGACATCTCCGTCCGCACGGCGAATTCGTCCTGGCGGAAGTCGATCCGGCGAACGCACTCCGCACCCGCCGCGCGCGCATGCTCAAGCACGCCAAGCCGGCGCAAGAGGTTGATCCCCGGGGCCTGGAAGATGTGCGAGGACAGCGTGTCCCTCGGGAACGTCACGCGCTCAACGACCGCCACCCGCACCCCCTCGCGCGCCAGCAACGTCGCCAACGACGACCCGCCACAGCGCCCCCCGACAATGACCACGTCGTAGCTCTCCGCCATCTGATCCCCCAAGAACTCGAACCCTCGCCTCGCGGCGCTCTCGATCTGGCTGCCCGTCCCGCCAAGCCGAGAACAAAGCCACCAGTGCGAAACAGCATAGACGCGAGATCAACCCGCGCCCCGGTCTGCGGCTGTCGCCCCCGAGCCGGCCCACGGCGGCACTCACGGCTCCCATGAGCGAACCGAGCCGACCCTTCGAGCAGTCCGGCTCACCCGGCCACAGGCGACCGCGCGCCAGCGCCACCGCCCCCGCTCGCGACCGACGCTCAAGCGCAGCATCACCGAGACCACCATGACCATCACGGCGTAATCGAGCAGCACAGCGGTCGCGCTGCGAACGCCTCCACCGCCGCGCCTGCGGGCGTTGGCGAAGGATGCAGCGTCGCGATGTTCGCGTCGGCTAAGCCGGGCCGGCCGGTGTCGGCAGACACGGTCGAGGCGGAGTTCTCGCGGGCGGAGAACGGCCGGCTCGGCGAGGCGCTCACGGAGCTCGCGGGTCGAGCTCACACTGCACCGGGGACGGCAACGCTCGGGCTATTCCCGGTCCCCCGCGCGCGTGAGCGCGAAGATCAAGCTCAAGCTGCCGAGGCTGATCGACCAGGCCGTCGCCGACGGCTGGGCGCGCACGCGAGCGTGCCGGGTGCTGGATCTGGCTGACAGTCGCGATAACGAACGATCCCACAGACCGTGCAGGCACGATCGGTCCACACCGCAAGCGATCGCGCGATGACTGTGGCCGGCACGACCGTCTTCGCTTCCTGGCCCGTCGAGGGCCTGCACGACCGCAAAGGCGACTGCAGGATCGCGCGGTCGGATCCGCCGCCCGATGCGACGGCCACGCTTGCCACCGTGCGTATGCACGCGGGTGGTTCTGCACTCCTACTCGCCAGCCTCGCAATCGGCGATCTGCAGGGCAGCCGGCCCTGGCCGGGACGCGCGGGACGCGCTCTCAGTGGCCGGTTCTGACCGATTGGGGTCGCGGTCTCGAACGGCGACAGGTGCGAAATCATCGCCCCTCAGCGTCGAGAGCAGTCACCAGGCCCAGCCGCCGGCTGTTCTGCTTCCGGGCGCAAAGGGGCACTCTGATGGGAGCCGCCAAGACGACGGATCCCACTTCGAGCGAGCGCTTCCCGGATCGGGGCCGCGCGTGCGGCGGCTCAGACCGTGTCTAGGCGATCCTCGTCAGCGCGGGGTTGGCGGCGGGGCGGTCCGGGGGCACGCAGGCCATTCCCTCACTGAATCCGGCTGAGCCGATCCCGAAGGCGGCATTGAACCGGTCGATGTTGACGAGCGTCAGTAGTGCGGTGATCTCGACGAGTTGCTCGTCGCTGAAGTGCTCCTTCATCTGGGCGAACAGCTCGTCGGTGACCTCGACCGGCGTGCGCATCACCGCGACCGCATAGTCGAGCGCCAGCTGCTCACGGTCGCTGAACAGGTCGCTCTCGCGGTAGCGGGGCAGCGCGAGGAGCTCGTCGTCGGAGAGTCCGGAGTTGCGGCAGATCTGGGAGCCGAGGTCGACGCAGTATTCGCAGCCGATCATCTGGGCGCCCTTCAGCTCGACGAGGTTCTTGAGCCGTCCATCGACCGACTTCCCTTTGCGAACCGCCTGGTTGAATCTGCCCATCCCCATCATCATCTTCGGCTGGCGGGCCCAGATCTCCATCGGCTCCATCCCGCTGCCGATGTGCGGCTCCTGGCCGGTCAGCTTCTTCAACATCCTCGGTCCGAGCCTGTAGATGAGCCTGACCATCGGTCCGGCGTTGCGCTTCGGTACTCCCT
>JBELAG010000413.1:0-4757 GCA_049509055.1 Solirubrobacteraceae bacterium | reverse complement strand
ACCGCGCGCCGGAACGCCTGCGGGTCGTGGGGGTTGGCCAGGAGTGTCAGGTAGGCGAGCGCGTCTCTGACCTCGGAGCGCTCGTACAGGCCAAGGCTGCCGAGCACGCGGTGCGGGATCCCGGCCTGCGCCAGCGCGGCCTGGATCGGCCCGAGCGCATACCCCGTCCGAGCCAGCACCAGGACCTCGCCGGCGGGGACTCCTGCGGCGAGGGCGTTGGCGATCGTCGACGCGACCGAGTGGGCCTCGTGGCGTTCGGTGGCGAACGCGGTGACCTGGGCGTGGCCGCCGGGGCCGCGGACGGCGATCAGCGCCTTGGGCTCGCGCCGCTGGTTGTGCGACACACAGCTGACGGCGGCGTCGAGGATCTCTGAGCGGCAGCGGAAGTTGCGGCCCAGCACGATCCGCTGATGGCCGGGGTAGCGGTCGCCGAACGCCTGCGTGTTGCCCGGCTCGGCACCCCGGAAGGTGTAGAGATGCTGGTCGTCGTCGGAGACGCAACAGACGTTTCCGCCCGCGCCCGCCAGCAAAGCGACGAGCGTGCTCTGCGCCTCGTTGGTGTCCTGAAACTCGTCGACGAGGAGCCATTTCCAGCGTTGGCGGTAGAACGCCAGCCGGTGCGGATGCTCGGCCAGCAGCCTGACGGCGTAGACGAGCATGTCGTCGAAACTGAAGCTGTTGGAGCGCTGCAGCTCGACGTCGAGCTCCCGCCAGACGGCGGAGATCAGCGCGGCTGCGGCGTGCCGCGCCGACTGCTGGTAGCTGTCGGGGGACAGCAGCCGGTTCTTGGCCAGTGAGATCTCCGCCAACACCTCGCTGGCGGCGGGCTGGCCATGCTGGGCGAGCGCGTGTTGGATCTGCCCGCGCTGTTGATCGGACAGCAGCCATTCGATCACGCGGCGCACGTCGGCCTGGTCATAGATCGTGTACTGGTCGCTGCGGCCGAACACTGCGGCGTGCTCTCTGAGCATGCGTGCGCAGATGGAGTGAAACGTCGCGGCGGTCACGCCGCGGGCGACCTGCTCGCCGAGCAGGTCGGCGAGCCGGAGGCGTAGTTCGCCGGCGGCGCGGACGCTGAAGGTGACCGCGAGGATCTCCCAGGGCTGCGCGGCGCCGATCGCCAGGAGTCGGGCGATGCGGTGGATCAGCGTCTTGGTCTTGCCGGCGCCGGGCCCGGCGATCAGCAGCAGCGGCCCGGCGCCGTGGCAGACCGCCTGGGTCTGCTCGGGGGTCAGGCCGGCCAGCAGCGCGTCGGCGCCCGCGGGTGCGGGTGGGGGGTGCGCCGCCGTGATCGGGTGCGTCATCGATCACCTCCGTCAGATCGAGTGAGCGGACATCGAAGAGCCGTCACCACAGACGGCCGGGCACGCCGGCCGGAGGCCCGCGCGCGATGGCGGGGTGGCGTTGCGCTCAGCGCCCGCCGACGGCGAGCGCGAGCGCGGGCGCGAGCAGCGCGAGATGCGCGACCTGCGCGGCGAGGGCCGCCAGCCTGGGGCTGGCGGTGACCGTCGAGATCACGTCCATGGCGGGGCCGACCGACAGCAGCGCGAGCAGCGCTTGGGGCGAGCGCCAGGGCGGCGGATGCGGGTGCGGGTCGGGGGCGGGGTCAGGGTCGGGCATCACGGGCTCCCTTCGCTGGCCGGGTTGGCGGGCACGGGGGTGAGGGTGATCGTGCGCTGACCGCCGGCCACCGGACAGCGCCACACGGCGTCATCGTCGTCGGGCGGGATGGGGCGTGCCAGCAGCAGGCCGACGAGCGCGAGCGCGTCACCCCGAGTGTGCGGCGGGCTGGTGTACTCACGGCCGTCATGACCGGCCAGGCTGCCGTTTATGTCGTCGCGGGCGTGGACGACCACCAGCCGGTCATCGACCGCGACCGCGTTCATCGGCACAGCCGGTCAGCCAGCCACTGGCGCTGGCGGACGGTGAGCGCGCCGAGGGGTGCGGCGAGGTTGACGTGCCCGTCGCGCATCGCGCGGACGTTGAGCGCGCGTAGGCGCATGCGTCCGATCCCGGGCGCCCACAGCAGCACCTCCCAAGTCATGTGGCGGTGCAGTTCGGGCGGTGGGTCGTTGAGGATCTCGCGCAGGGTGATGTCGCGGTGGCGCAGCCGCGTCTTGATCGTCGCGGTCGCGCTGCGGTGGGTGTTGGCGACCCCCAGCGCCCGCACCGGCTGCGAAGCGCCGCGGCGGTCGAGCTGATCGTGGTGGTGGGGGTGAGCGTGAGCATTGGTGTTCCTCTCGAGTGGTGATCGATCAGGTGAGGTCGCCAAGCACGTCGGCGACATAGGCGCGGGCGCGTGTGAACTGCTCGCCGCGCAGGTCGCGGCCCCACGGGCCGCCGAGCAGGACCGAGGCGAGGTCATAGATCGCGCCCCCCGCGCCACAACTACTGCCGTGGCATTTCCAGCCTTGAGTGGCGTCGGTGCCGACCGAGCAGGACGGGTGCACGTCGTCGTGCCAGGCGGCCGGGCAGCGGACGAGTCCGCCGCGCGGCACGGTGATCCCGGCGAGCGCCTCGAAGTACTCCGGCGGGCTGATCCGCTTGTACGGATCCGCGTGGCTCACCGTCCGCGTGCTCCGCGGCGCTGTACCGCTAACGGGCGGGTCGGGGAGATCGCCGACCAGGGCCGCGATCGGGTACGGGGCGAGCCGGAAGTCGGCTTCGAGGATCCGGGCGTATTGGCCGGTCTTGGTATTGACCGAGCCCGCGAGTCGCAGCAGACGACTGCGATCCCTGCATGCGCTGTCGGCGACGTTCGGCGTGCCGTCGTCACCGACGCCGAGGCGGTGGATCAGCCGTGCGTTGGCGCGCTCGATCGGTTCCACCACGCCCCCGCCGGCGAGGGTCTGCGTGGCGGGGAGCGGCTGGTCCAAAAGCCAGTAGCAATGGACGCCGCCGCTCCCGGCCGTCTCCAAAAGCAACTGACACGGGCGCTGGGCCAGGAACGCCCACAGGTGGTGCAGCTGCCCGGGCGCGTCGACGTCGACCCACAACGCCCGCGTGTGCGTGACGGCGTGCTTGTCGCCGCGTGGTTGGTGGCGGACGGCGGGGGCGAGGAACACCTCCTCGCCACGGTCGGCGTGCGAGGCCGCGAGCGCGAGCAGACGCTCGAGCCAGTCGGCATGCCCGGTGTCCCCGCCGGGGAGGAAGTGGTCAGCGCGGCCGCGGGTGTGGATCGCCAGCGTCCCGTCGCGCCGCGTGCCGGCGGCGAGCTCCACCAAGCTGTCGCTGCGGGCGTGCAGGAGGCCGATCTGCAATGCCCGATGTCGTTCAGGCGCCAGCTCACCGGTGAACACGCGTCCGTCAGCGAGCCGCACCCGGCAACGCAACCCGTCGGCGCGAGCCGCGCCGGCCGGCGATCGGATCCCGGGTGCGGGGGTGATCGGGACTCCTCTCCTACGACCAGCTGCCGGGCGTGGACGGCATTGCGCTATCACGCCGCCGCTCGGTCGTCCTGACGCCGGTGGCCGGCGGCGGGCCGTGGCGGGTGGTGGTGTTCGGTGGCGTAGTCGCGGGCGACGGCCTCAGCGGCGTCGCGGCCCTCGATCAGCGTGTCGATCACCCGCACGTCGAGCACCTGCCACGCACCGTCCGGCGTCTTGCGCACCTGCACCAGGTGCACGACGCCGCGGTCGTCGCGGTAGCCGAGCGGGGCGAGAGTGGGGTCGGGGTTGGACATGCTGGTTTCTCCCTTTAGAGGTCGTGGTGGTGGTTGGCGCTGTGGTGGGCGAAGTCGGCGAGCTGCTCGAGGCTGGCGGCGGCGGCGATCAGCTGCTCGATCTGCTCGGTGAACCGCTGGTCGAGCGTTTCGCCGGGGCGGGTGTAGAGGGCGGTGATGCACGCCAGCGCGCCGGCCGCCTCCTCCAACGCGTGCGCGCTGCGGGCGGGAAGACGGTCCCCGGCGGTGTGGGCGAGCCGGTCGATCGCCTCCTGCACGCGATGGATCGCGAGCTCGCGGTACAGGCCGGTGATCCGCTCGCCGCTCACAGCGTCGCCTCGCGGTCTGAGAGCCGGTAGCCGACTCCCCACACGTTGATCACCAGCCGCCGGCCCGGGTCAGCGGCGGCGAGCGTCTTTCGCAGCCGCGAGGCGTGGGAGTCCAGGGTGCGGGTGCGCGCGTCAGGCGGATAGCCCCACACCTCGCGCAGCAGCTCCTCGCGGGTGAACACCCGCGTCGGGTCAGACACCAGCACGCCCAACAACGCGAACTCCTTCGCAGACAGCTCCACGCGCTGGTCGCTGACGCGGACTTCACGGCTGCGGTGATCGACGGCCAGGCATCCGAGCCGGGTGATCGCCGGTGCGGGCCGGGGCTCGTGGGCGCGGCGCAGCAGTGCGCGGATCCGCCCGCGCAGCTCGGGGTAGGAGAACGGCTTGGTGACGACGTCATCGCCGCCACGGTCAAACACGCGCACGCGGGCGAGCTCGTCGGCGTGGGCGGTGAGGACGATCATCGGCGTGGCGGGGTCGATCTCGCCGGCCAGCCCGGCCCCGTCGCGCACGGCGTCCAGCAGCGAGAGGGTCTGGCCGTTGAGGTCAGCCAAGACCAGCGCCGGGTGGTGGGTGGCGAGCACGTCGAGCGCCTGGTCGCGGTTGGTGGCGACCAGGACGTCGTAGCCATCGGCGACGAGCTGGTCGGCGACGAACTGGCGGGTGGCGTCGTGTGCTTCGACGATGAGGATCTGGTGAGGACTCATCGAGACTCCTTGCTTGTCGGGTAGGTACCGGACGCACGGCGACCCGCCCCCCTCCGG
>JBELAG010000412.1:0-7069 GCA_049509055.1 Solirubrobacteraceae bacterium | reverse complement strand
GATGCGTGCTTTCTGGCGTTGTTCGACGCCACCAACGACGCGATGATGCACGAGGTCGCCGACGCCGTCGACCCCGACCAGCCGCTCGGCCGGCAGGTCGATTCCGCGGTCGATGCCTACATCGACAACGTCGCGGCCCAGCCGGCGCTGTACCGCAGCTTCGTGCGCGAGCTCCCCGGCCTGGGCAAGGCCGGCGCCGATCGCGGCCAGGCCACGCTGGAGCGCTTCGCCCGCCTGCTGATCGACCTCGTCGAATCCGGGCGCCGCGCCCAGCCGTCGCTCAGCGCCCGGCCGCTGAGCGCCGACACGGCGATCATCATCGTCGGCGGACTGCGCGAGCTGGCGGTGATCTCGCTGCAGCGCGGGCGCGACATGCGTGAGCTGCGCGCGAGCGCCGGAGAGACGGTCAAGGCGATCCTCAGCGGCGCGCTGCTGTGAGCCGGGAGCGCGGGATCGAGGACGTCACGCCGGTCAAGATCGCGATCGTCGGCGCCGGCCTCGCCGGGCTGGGGATGGCGAGCGCCCTGCGCGAGGCGGGGATCGACGATTTCGTCATCCTCGAGCGCGAGGACGACCTCGGCGGCACCTGGCGCGACAACACCTATCCGGGCTGCGCGTGCGACATCCCGAGCGTCCTGTACTGCTACGCCGGCGAGCCGAACCCGGACTGGAGCCACGTGTGGGCCGGCCAGGCGGAGATCCGGGACTATATTCGCGGGGTCGCCCGCCGCCACGACGTCGACTCGCGCGTGCGCTGCGGCGAGGAGGTCCTGTCCGCCGCCTGGGTGCAGGACCGGCAGCGGTGGGCGATCGAGACGACCGCGGGCCGCTACCACGCCGAGCTCGTGATCGCTGCCACCGGCGCGCTCGTCGACCCGGCGATCCCGGCGCTCGCAGGACTCGAGGCGTTCGGGGGACGCGTGTTTCACTCCGCGCGCTGGGACCACGACCACGATCTGCGCGGCCGCCGCGTGGCGGTGATCGGCACCGGCGCGTCGGCGATCCAGTTCGTGCCCGAGATCCAGCCGCTCGTCCGCCATCTCGACCTCTTCCAGCGCACGCCCCCGTGGGTGCTGCCGCGGGCCAACCCCGCGATTCCGCCGCGGTGGCGCCGGCGTTTCGCGCGCCATCCCCGCGCGCTGGAGCTGGCGCGCGGCCTCGTCTTCTCGGTCCAGGAGCTGCTGCACCACGGCTTCCGCCATCCGGTCCTGATGAAGCTCGCCGAGCGCCGCGCGCTGGCCAACCTCGAACGGCAGGTCGCCGATCCGCGGCTGCGCTCCCGGCTGACGCCGCACTACCGGCTCGGCTGCAAGCGGGTGCTCGGCTCCGACGCGTGGTACCCGGCGCTGTGCGCCGACAACGTCGAGGTGACGACAAGCGGGATCGCGAGGGTCACCGTGGACGGGATCGTCGACCGCGAGGGCCGCCACCACCCCGTCGACACGATCATCCTCGCCACCGGCTTTCAGGTGACCGATCCGGTGATCAGCCATCGGGTGCGGGGGCGCGGCGGCGAGCTGCTCGCCGACGCCTGGCAGGGGAGCCCGAAGGCCCACCTCGGGATCGCCGTCGCCGGCTTCCCCAACCTGTTCCTCCTGCTCGGCCCCAACACCGGGCTCGGGCACAACTCGGTGCTGCTGATGATCGAGGCCCAGATCCGCTACCTGCTCGCGCTGCTGGGGCATCGCGCCCGGCTGGGGCCGGCGGCGCTCGAGCCCACCGTCGCCGCCCAGGCCGGCTACGTCGAGCAGCTCGACGCCGCCGCGCGCGAGACGGTGTGGGCCACCGGGGGCTGCTCGAGCTGGTACATGGACCGCACCGGCCGCAACTCCGCGCTGTGGCCGGGCAGCGTCCGGGCCTATCAGCGCCGGCTCGCCCGGTTCGATCCCGCCGACTATCTGACCGAGCTCCCGCGCGCGCTTGCAGAGCCCGCGGCGGCGCTGGCCTGAGCGAGCGCGGCCGATGGCGCGGACACGGGTTGCGGTCGACGGGCGCACGGCGTACGTCTCGGGCGCCGCCTCGGGCATCGGGCGGGCCGTGGCCCAGCGGCTGGCCGCTCACGGCTGCCCGGTGGCGCTCGCCGACCAGGACGGGGCCGGGCTGGCGCAGACCGCCGCGACGATCGCCGGACCGGTGCTCGCGCGGCCGCTCGACGTGCGCGACCGCGACGCGCAGCGCGCGTTCGCGGCGGAGGTCGCCGAATGGGCGCCGGCGCCGCTCGGCATGGTCTTCAACAACGCCGGCGTGTCGACGTCGCAGAAGGTGGCCGACGCCTCGGTCGAGGATGACGAGTGGGTGATCGACATCAACTTCGGCGGCGTCGTCAACGGCGTGCGGGCGTTCCTGCCGATCCTGCTGGGCCAGGACGCCGGGGTGATCGTCAACACGTCGAGCGCGTTCGGGTTGCTGGGGTTCCCCGATCACAGCGCCTACTGCGCCTCGAAGTTCGCCATCCGCGGGTACACGGAGTCGTTGCGCCAGGAGCTCCGGGGCACCGGGGTGAGCGCGGTCACCGTCCATCCCGGCGGCGTCAAGACCAACATCGCGCGCAACGCGCGCCACCATTCCGACGCCCAGGGGCGCGAGATCTCGCCCGATGACGCCGCGCGGGAGTTCGACGCCCGCGCGCTGACGACGCCGGAGCGGGCGGCGGCGGTCATCCACGACGGGGTGAGGTCCGGCAAGAGCCGGATCATGGTCGGACCAGATGCGTACGCGTTCGACGTGCTCGCCCGGCTCGCCCCCTCGCGCTACTTCGACATCCTCCTGTTGCTGCTGCGCCTCGGGGACCTGCGGCGCTGACCTGACCGGCGGGCCGCGTGACCGCGCGCGCGGCCGAGCGCGCGGTGGCGCGCCGGATTGGCGGCCCGCAGCTGCGATTCGCCGCTGTGGTTGATCACGCCGGTCGGCTGGAGGGAGATGTCGATCCACTCATAGCGGGCCGCGCTGGCCGGCAGCGGATACGCGGTCGTGCTCGCACCGGCCGGCACCGCGCCGAGCGGCTGCGAGTCCACGACGGAGTTGAACAGCCATGCCTCGTAGTGCGCGCCGCTGACCGCCGGCAGGGCGCTGACCGTCAACCTCAGCTCGAGGTTGGGGGCCGAGCCGGCGAGGGCCACGGCGCCGTGGACGGCGGACAGGCCGCCCGGCAGTCCGCCGAGCGCGCGAGTGGATCCCGGGATCACGGGCGCGGACGCGGACGCGGGCGTCGTGCGCGAGGCGGCGACCGTCGGCGCCGCCGCCGCCGGTGTCGTGTGGCTCGTCGTCGTCGACGGCCGGTGCCGGGGCGTCGCCGAGCCCCCCGACAGCGCGGCGATCAGAATCGCCACCAGCGCGATGAGCAGCACCGCGGTGGCGATCAGGATCGACCGGCGTCGCCGGTCGTGCCCCGTGGGAGGCGAGGCGTCCGGCGGTCGCGGTGGGGGGGAGGACCCGGCCGGCCGCGCCTCCGGCGCCTGGGCGTTGACGAGGCGCAGATGGTCGATCGGCGGGGCGGCCGGCGCCGGGACCGGTCGCCCGCCGGTGAAGATCAGGTGGGCGGCGGCAGGACCGGCCAGCAGGCCCGCGACGACGGCGCCGTTGTCGCTGGACGCGCCGTTGCCGGCGTGATGGCCGTTGGCCGAGGCCGCGCCCGTGTCGTCGGCCGTTACGCCGGGGCCGGCCTCGTCGCCGGGCCCGGTCCGGCCCTCGGAGCCGGCCCACGCCCCCACCGGCACGGCGACGAGGAACGCGGGATGGCGCTCGAGCAGGGCGCCCACCCGCTCCAGGCCATCGTCGGCTCGCTCCCCCGGCGCTGTCGACGCCGCGATCTCGTCCAGCGCCCGGCGCACGTCGGCCGGAGGCAGCCCGAGTTCCGCGGCGAGCCGCTGCACGATGCGGTCGCGGCGGCTGTGGAGCGCGTCCGGGCTGATGCCGGTCAGCCTGGACAGCGCGTGGTCGTCGAGGCCCCGGTTGACCCACAGATTGAGCAGCGCTCGGTCCGCCGGATCGAGCGTGGCGGAGGCGCTGATCAGGCGGCGGGTCGCTAGACTGGGCATCTCGCGTAGTGATCTGGGGTAGCTAACGCTACGTAACCGTCTTGGCTCGATTTGTCGGTGAGGCGAGCAAGGAGGCTGAGGACGTGACGAGAGGCCGGTTCCACATACGAAGTCTGGCACCTTTGCTCCTCGGATTGGGTGTCTGGCTGTTGTGGCCCGCGCAGACCCTCGCCCGCGCGCTCGTCCGCTTCATCCACGCGGTGCCGGGCGTGGGGACCGCGGCGGTCGACGTCAACACCGGCAGCGGCGACGAAGTGCTCGGCGCGATCGGATTCGGCCAGTCCACCCAGTGGCACAGCCTGCGCTCGGGCCGGTTTCACTGGAGCCTCGCCGGCGGCGGCAGGACGCTCGCCGCCGGGACCGCGACCGTCGGCAACGGCGCCTACGACATCGTCGTGCTCGAACGCGAGATGAAGGTCTTCCTCGCGGTCTACCGGGCGCAGGGCGGCAAGGCCGGCACGAGCCTGGTCCGCGTCATCCACGCCGCCCCCGAGCTGCGATGCGGCCCGGCGACACCACGCCGCTGGTCGCCGGCGTCACGATGCACCTGATGTCCGGCGACGCCTACTCGTCGCTCGTCCTCGGGACCCGCGGCCAGCGCGTCAAGGTCGTGACCCTCGTCGACCGGGGCGCGCCGCTCACGCGCCGGGTCAGCACGACCCCCGCGGCCACCGGCGCGGGTCCCGGCGCGACGGTCGTCGTCGCCCACGGCGACTGCCTGTGGACGATCGCCCGCCGGGCGCTCGGCGCGCAGGCGAGCAACGAGGCGGTGTGGAACGAGACGATGGCGATCTACGACCTCAACGCCAAGCGGATCGGGACCGGGGATCCCAACCTGCTGTTCCCCGGAACCCGACCAGGCGGGGCCGGCCCGGTCCGGCGCGACCGGACTCGGACCGAGCCGACCCGACGCGGTCAGCCGGTCACGGTCAGGGTTCCGTGCATGCCCGCCGCCCGGTGCCCGGGGACGCTGCAGAAGTAGGTGTAGGTGCCCGCCGTGAGCGTGACGGTCAGCGTCTTGGTTCCGCCGCTGAACGTCGGCGTCGCGCCGATCACCGCCCCGCTCGTGCCCTTCTGAAGGGTGAAGTTGTGTCCCAGTGGCGACTTGTTGGTGAACTGGATCGTCACCTTCCCGGCCTTGGCGGTCAGCGTCTGCTTGGTGAACATCAGCGAGCCGCCCGGGTTGGCGGCGATCGTCAGCACCGTCGCGCCCGCCGCCGCGCTCGACGACGCGGTCGAGCTGGCGGCCGTGCTCGTGGTGGCGGCGGCGGCCGACGACGATGCGGTCGACGACGCGGCCGCGGCCGAGCTCGTGCTCGTGCTCGTGCTCGACGAGCTGCTGGAGCCACACGCCGCAAGCGACAGCGCCAGCGCGACGGCGCCGAGCAACGGGAGAAGGGGCTTTGGCATCGGTGGGTCTCCTTTGATGACGGGTGTGCGCGAGTCCCGGGCGGCGCCGCGCGCGGCGCCGGCCGACACACAGGATGACGCCTGCGGCGCTGCGATCCTTCCCACCCGGAGACGTGCCATTGTCCCAGGTGGATCCGGTCCTCGAACTTCAAAGGAGCCGCGCCGGTGACCGCCACCACGACACGAGAGATCCGCCCCACAGACTTCCTCGGCATCGATCAGCTGCTCGACCACGAGGAGCTGATGATCCGCGACACCGTTCGCGCGTTCGTCGCCGACCGGATCCTGCCCGAGATCGGGGATTGGTTTGAGCAGGCGCGGTTCCCAATCGAGCTCGCGCCCGAGCTCGGCAAGCTCGGCGTCCTCGGGATGCACCTGTCGGGCTACGGCTGCGCCGGGGCCAGCGCGACCGCCTACGGGCTCACCTGCTTGGAGCTCGAGGCGGGCGACAGCGGCCTGCGCAGCCTCGTCTCGGTGCAGGGGTCATTGGCGATGTTCGCCATCCACCGCTGGGGATCGGAGGACCAGAAGCTCCAGTGGCTGCCGCGGATGGCCGCCGGCGAGGCGCTGGGCTGCTTCGGGCTGACCGAGCCCGACGCCGGCTCTGACCCCGGCGCGATGCGCACCCGCGCTCGCCGCGACGGCTCCGACTGGATCCTGCACGGCCAGAAGATGTGGATCACCAACGGCTCGGTCGCCGAGGTGGCGGTCGTCTGGGCGCGCACCGACGAGGGCATCCGCGGCTTTCTCGTGCCGCGCGGGACCAAGGGGTTCACGACGCAGGACATCCACCGCAAGCTCTCGCTGCGCGCGTCGGTGACCTCGGAGCTGCTGCTCGACGACGTCCGGCTGCCCGCGTCGGCGCAGCTGCCCGAGGCGACCTCGCTGCGCGGCCCGCTGTCGTGCCTCAACGAGGCGCGCTACGGGATCGTGTGGGGCGCGATCGGGGCGGCGCGCGCCTGCTTCGAGGCGGCGCTGGCCTACAGCAAGGAGCGGATCGCGTTCGGGCGGCCGATCGCCGCGACCCAGATCCAGCAGCAGAAGCTGGCGATGATGGCGCTCGAGGTCAACCGCGGGACGCTGCTCGCCCTCCACCTCGGCCGGATGAAGGATGAGGGCCGGCTCACGCCCGAGCAGGTCAGCATGGGCAAGCTCGGCAATGTCAACGCCGCCCTCGACGTCGCGCGCACCGCCCGGCAGGTGCTCGGCGCCAACGGCGTGACGCTGGAGTATCCGGTCATCCGCCACATGAACAACCTCGAGTCGGTCGTCACCTACGAGGGCACCGCCGACGTCCACGCGCTGGTCGTCGGCGGTGCGCTGACCGGGATCGACGCGTTCCGCTGACCCGCGCTAGGGTGGCGGCCATGGCCGACAAGCCCGAGGTCGAGGTCCCGAGCGATCAGGCGCCGTCGTACCAGCTGGAGATCGACGACATCGAGGTCGGCGACGGCGACGAGGCCGTCGCGGGCCGGACCGTCGAGGTCCACTACGTCGGCGTCTCATGGAAGACCGGCCGGCAGTTCGACGCCTCGTGGGACCGCGGCTCGACGTTTGCGTTCCCGCTCGGCAAGGGCCAGGTGATCGCCGGCTGGGACCAGGGGGTGGCGGGCATGAAGGTC
>JBELAG010000411.1:0-4766 GCA_049509055.1 Solirubrobacteraceae bacterium | reverse complement strand
CCGTCGGACACCCAGAGCGCGTACTGCATCATCCGCTCATAGCGCCCCGCGGCGATCTCGTCGAGCGGGTTCGCGCCGCTCAGGAAGTCGACGTTGCCATCCAGCCACCACCCTGCGAGCGTGTCGCCTGGGAGGTTGCGTGCCATCTCCTCGATGAACGCCACCAGCTCGGTCAGCCGCTGACCGTGTGCCCCGCCGGGGGCCAGGCGGCGCTCAAGCCATGCCCGTACCGTCTCGGTGTCGGCGCCGGTCCCGCGGGAGATCTGCGCCTCGCTCACAGGCACCCGTTCGCGCAGCCCGATCAGCAGGTCTGCGGGCGCCATTGTCGAAGCCGAAGCCGCCGATGCCATGGCGGTCAATGTAGCGCCCGGGGCGTTCACCGCTCCCCGGGCGACATCGAGTGACTCAGGGGGACTTGCTCGTGCGCGGGGCGTCCGCTGGACCGCTGTCCGGTGGCGTCATCGCCGGCTGGAGTTTCGCGCGACGGGGCGTCGGCCGGGCGCCGTCGAACACGCTGATCGCGTGCCCGCGGGCGGCGCAGTCAGCCATGAACTGGGGGTGGGCGTCCGCGAGCTCGCGGCTGATGCTGATCTCGATCATCTCGTCTCCCTTCTCTTGGTTGGTCTTGCATTGGGACTGCGGTGGCGGGGGTGCGCGGACCGTCCTGCGCCCGCGCACCCGACACCTCTCGACGACGGCCGGCCTAGCTCACCCGGCCGCCTGGCCTGCGATCGCTCTCGTTCGCCGACCGGCGATCGACGACCATCAAATGACCGCGGCGGTCCAGCGCCCAGAGCCGGCGGGCCCGCTCACACAGCGCGCCCCGGACCGGGGCGACGAGCAGCCGCACCGCGACCGCGACCGCCAGCACCGCGGCGGCGAGCTCGAGCAGGACGTGCGCGTAGGCGACCGCGATCAGCATCGTCGCCGCCCACCCGATGGGGTTGTGATGGCCGCGCATCTACAGCAGCCCCGCCGCGCCCAGCTCGGCGCGGATCTCGACGCGCTCCGCGTCGGCCTGCTGCTGCTCGGCGAGCGCCCGCACCCACTCCGGGAGCCGGCACTGGTGCACGGCCGCGGTCTGGCGTGCGATCCGTGCGCGCAGCCGCGGCGACAGCCCACTACGACCTCGGTCGCTGTCTGGCGCGGGCCAGACGACCTGGCGCTCGAGCAGCGACACGGGCAGCCCGTCGACACGGGCGATCAACTGGGGGACCATGCGGTACCCTCCTATGTGTGTGTGAGGGCCCCGTCGTGAGGCGGGGCCTTCGCTTTGCCGCGACACCCTCGCGGCGAGGCGCTCCTTAACGACGAGCGGCCCGCAACCCGAGGAGCGAACGGGTTACGGGCCTGTCTGGGGGAAGTCTTCGGTCGCTGCGGTCGACGCGCTGCGGCTCTCTCTGCTGCAAGGCTCGGGCAGCGGCGGACCCTCGCTGATCAGCCCAACACGCCACAAGGCGTTGCGTGCGTCGCTCGGGTAGCGCGATGATCGGTCAGAATCGCGCGGGTGGGAGCGTGGCCAGCGCTGGCAAGCGGCTGGTGGGCGGCACGCCCGGTCTGGCGTTCGAGTGGCGCCCGCGCAGCTCGGAGTCGCCAGCGTGTCACGGGGACGGCGTTCGAACGAGGAACGAGGTGATGGCGTCTAGTGACGACGATGGCGAGCTTCTGCGCCGGCATGTGGCGGGGGACCCTGACGCGTTCGTCGCCTACTACCGACGCAACCTCGCATTGGTGCTGGCCTTCTTCCTGCGGCGGACCGGGGATCCGGAGCTGGCCGCTGATCTCGCGGCCGAGGTGTTCGCCGCGGCGTTGGTCGCCGCCCCGAGGTTTCGGCAGCGCGAGACGCCGGCCCGCGCCTGGCTGTATGGGATCGCGGCGCACAAGCTGACCGACAGCCGTCGGCGTGGTCGGGTCGAGGATCGGGCCCGTCGACGGTTGGGGCTCGAGCCGTTGGTGATCGAGGATCAGGATCTGGAGCGGGCCGTGGAGCTCGCAGGCCATGCCGACGAGGCGGCAGCTTTGGATCGTGCGCTTGACGAGTTGCCAGGCCATCAGCGCGATGCGGTGCTGGCTCGTGTGGTCGACGAGCGCTCATACGCGGAGATCGCGGCTGAGATGCGCTGCTCGGAGATGCTCGTCAGGCAGCGTGTCAGTCGCGGCCTCGGATACCTGCGGTCACGAATCAAGGAGTCCCGATGAGCAGCTTCTTCGACGAGCTGGAAGCGCAGCTGCGTGGCGCGGCGCGCGCACAGATCGCCGCCGGCCGGTCGGCCAGCAGGGCCAGACGTGCCCGGATGAGGATCGCGGTAGCGGTTGGCCGGCTTCCGGTGCTGCTGACGGTCGGCTCGAGCATCGCCGTCGCGGTGGTCGCGCTCGTGCTGCTGCGACACCAGCGGCCGATCACGCCGTCGCATCCTCCTGGCGGGCCTGCGCCCGCCGCGTCGGGACCGCCTGCCCCGCTTCACCTCTCGAGCAGCCAGCGGGCGGAGGTGCCCTACATCGACAGGGCCCAGGCAGCCGTGCTGCGCCGCGACCCGTCCTGCCTGGCGCCGTCCCCGGGGGTGGGGGGCCCCGGCCGCCGGCCAAGCCTCAGCCAGGGCTCGCCGAGCGCCGACCTGCTGGCGATCCTCGGCGTGCTGCGACGGCCGGCGCGGCCGTCTGACCGGCTGCCGCCGCGGATCATCGGCGCTCCTCCCAACCGGCGCCTGTATCCCAACGGCACGATCCCGCCGCTCACCGGGGTCTACGTTCGCTACATCCGCAAGGCCCGTCACCGCTTCGGCGCCGACTACTACCTCGCCCCGGCAGCGAACGCGAACCCCCTGTCGCACGTCCCAGCCCGCTGCTTCCGCGAGCAGGAGACGGCCCTGCACCAGGAGCTGCCTCAGATCCCTGCGAAGCTGCGCGCGGGCGTGCTCGCTCTGGAGACGATCGTCGTCGCCTACCAGCGGCGTCGAACACTCCCATATCCCGGCGTGTGCCTGGTCGCGATCAACGACACGGGCAACGGCGACGGTTGCAGCGCGGGCTACAGCGTCAGCCAAATCCAAGCCGGCCGCACCCTCACGACCGGCGCTCCCGGCGGCGTGCCCGTCGTCTACGGCCTCGCGCCCGACGGCGTGCGAAGCGTCACCTTCCATTACCCGGGCCGCTACCCCGGCCACCCGCTCACCGTGCTCGTGATCGACAACGTCTTCATCCTGCACGACGTTCGCGACCGCCTCCCAAGCGACGGGTTCCCCACCCGGCTGGTCTGGCGGTCAGCCTCGGGCGCCGCCCTCGAGACGATCACCAGGCCCTAGAGACGATCCCGCAGGGCCACGCGACCCGGAGAGAGCCGCGCCCGATCGCCGGCGTTCGGCGAACGCAGCAAACGCCGCCCTGGCGACTACCGCGGCCAGTCGATCTGCCGGGCGAGCTCGGCCGCGCCGAGCTTGACCAGTCCGCTGATCTCAAGCGGCCGGTACTCGCCATCGGGTCCGAGTCCCAGCCAGTGAACCTCGCGTGCCTGCGGGTCGACGATCAGCAGCTCGTCGACATGGCGGTCGGCGTAGAAGGCGAGCTTCTCCCAGGTCTCGTCGTCCGGGGAGACGATCTCGAGCGCAAGCGCGGCCGTCGCGAGGAACGTGCCGCCGCTACCGGGGCGGTGCAGGCTGCCGTCAGGGATCCGGTAGCTGTCGGCCGTCCCGATGTTCACCCCGCCGATCACCGCCTCAAGCCCGGCCGCGCGGGCGAGCGGGTCGAGAATGACGGCAAGCTGCTGGCTGATCCGCTGGTGCTCGTAGCTGGGCGCCGGGTTCATGTGCAGCACACCGTCCCACACCTCGTCAAACCGGTCCTGCCCGAGCCGTCTGCGGCGCTCGAGCAGCGCCTCGAACTCGACAGGCGGAGGATCGCGCACCAGCGTCGGCATCCCCGTAAGGCTACCGCCGCCCGCTGAGCGAACGTCATCGTGATCGGCCACATCAATCCCGTCCTTCCTCGCTTCGCGATGCCGCGAGACCGCCGCGGCGCGGCGTTCCCGAAGACGACCGGCTCGCACCGGGGCGCACTCATCGCGCCCACCGCCGCATGACGCCTTCAGCCCGATGACGACCGCGGACCGGTCAGCGAACCCCCAACACCCACACGCCTAGGCGCACGCTCTCGCCAGCCGAGTCGACCAAGCACTGGCGACCCAACGACAGCAGCCGCCACATCAGCAGCGCCGTGCTCGGGTCACCCCGAACAGCGCGCAGGCGTCGCTCCCGGCAACCCCGTCCAGTCCGGCTCAGATCAAGGCAGGGACGACGGATGCGACACGGGTATAGGCGACAGGATGAGCGAGAGGCGAGACGATCAACAACAGGGGCAACAGACATCAAGACGTACAACACTGCTCCACGAGGGTGGGATCTTCGAGGTGTCGAGGGCGCCTTCGTGCTCTCCAGGAGAACCTCAGGCTATGTCTGTCATCTCGGGCCCCGTCTAGTGCGGGGAGGTCGCCGTACCACAGCGAGCCATCAATCGAGGCCTCGAACAATACCAGCCTGAGCCGACAGGTCAAGGCAAAAACCCCCGCAGGCGCAGGTCATCCAGCGACACCCAGGCCGCATGACATGCCTGCCCTCACAGCGTAAGCGAGCTCTCTGACCTGGCTGGGTCTACATCCGGGCTGACCCTGTCGGGAGGGGAGGCATTGCCCCGGTAGGGGCATGCCTGGTCAACCACCTGACGTTGGGACATACCCTAGTCACCGGGCGAAACGGCGCTCTACTCCGGTTTAG
>JBELAG010000410.1:0-9262 GCA_049509055.1 Solirubrobacteraceae bacterium | reverse complement strand
GCAGGCCGGCGACAAACCACTTGAACCCGACGGGCACCTCCTCGAGCCGGCGGCCCAGACCGGCCACCACGCGGTCGATGATGCTGCTGGACACCATCGTCTTGCCGACCGCGGCGCCGGCCGTCCACTCGGGGCGCGCACCGCCCAACAGGTAGGCGATCGCGGCGGCGAGGTAGTGGTTGGGGTTCAGCAGACCCCCGCTGCGGGTCACGATCCCGTGGCGGTCTGCGTCGGGGTCGTTGGCGAAGGCGACGTCGAAACGGTCCTTGAGCGAGATCAGGCCGGCCATCGCGTCGGGCGAGGAGCAGTCCATGCGGATCTTGCCGTCGTGATCGAGCGGCATGAACGAGAACGTCGGGTCAACCCGGTCGTTGACGATCTCGAGGTCAAGCCGGTAGCGGTCGGCGATCGCCTCCCAGTACGCGACGCTGGCGCCGCCCAACGGGTCCACGCCCAGCCGGATCCCTGAGTTCGCAATCGCGTCGACATCGACCACCGCTGCCAACTCGCCGACGTACGCGGAGCGATAGTCGTAGCGGCGCGCCAGCTTCATCGCGTCCTCGTAGGCGATCCGCTGCACGCCGTGCAGGCGGGACCGCAGGAGCGCGTTCGCGGTGTCCTGGATCTGCGTGGTGACGTCGGTGTCGGCTGGCCCGCCATCCGGCGGGTTGTATTTGAAACCGCCATCCTCTGGTGGATTGTGCGACGGCGTGATCACGATCCCGTCGGCCCGGTCGCCGCCGCGCGCGTTGTGGGTGAGGATCGCGTGCGAGATCGCGGGCGTCGGCGTGTAGCCGCCCTCGGAATCGATCGCCACGTCCACGCCATGCGCGACCAGCACCTCGACCGCCGTCTTGAACGCCGGCTCCGACAGCGCATGCGTGTCGCGCCCCACGAACAATGGGCCGCCGATCCGCTCGGCGGATCGGTAGCGGGCGATCGCCTCGCTGACCGCCACGATGTGATCCTCGGTGAAGGTCGCCGTCAGCGAACTGCCGCGATGCCCAGACGTCCCAAACGACACCGCCTGGGCCGGGTCCGACGGATCGGGATGCTCGTCGTAGTACGCCGCGACGAGCCGATCCACGTCGACCAACATGTCGGCACTCGGCCGCCGGCCGGCTGCGGCCATCTCGCCTCCAGACCCGCTCATCCCGTCTCCTCCCACGCGTCGCTCACACCGCGCAGTCTCGCAGTTCGCGCCGACTGCCGATCACGATCGGCCCGTCCGCGACCGTTCGGCCCTGCAACGGCCGGTTCGCGGCGCTGCCCTGCGGGCTGGACGGCCGGCTTGGTGTCACATTTCGGGCTGCTGCGGTGCTTTGGGTGTGATGGGGTTGCCGGCGCGACATAACGAGCACTTCGAGCGCCGCGACGGCGCGAGCGGCGCGGGGGCCTTCGAGCCCTTCTTCCGGGAGCATTACCCGGCCGTCGTCGGCCTCGCCCAGAGCGTCGTCGGCGACTCGCAACGGGCGCAGGACGTGGCCCAGGATGTCTTTCTGGCCGCCTACCGGCGCTTTCCCGGCGACTACGCGCAGGCGGCCGGATGGGTGAGGGTTGCGGCGGTGCACACCGCGCTCAATGCCCTGCGAGGAGAGCGACGCCGTGACCAGCGCCAGCTTCGGGGGCAGGTCGCCGGCTCGGTTCCCAGCGTCGAGGAGACGGTGATGGAGCTGGAGGGGCGGGCGGAGCTGCGCCGGGTCCTGCGCCGGCTGCCGCGTCGCTCGGCCGCGATCCTGGTGATGCGCCACGGTGGCATGAGCTATCTGGAGATCGCCGAGGCCCTGGGGGTGAAGGTCGGACACGTGGGGACTCTGCTCAGAAGGGCGGAGTCGGCGCTTGGAAAGGAGATGGACCGTGAGACACATTCCTGACGGGGTGCTGCGGCGGCTCGACGACGAGCCTCTGGCTGTGCCCGACCGGGTCATCGAGCATCTCGACGGCTGCGTGCGCTGCGGCGCGCGGCGCGTAGAGATCGCGCACGCGAGCGAGCGCGCGGCCCAGTTGCTGTGCGCGCCGCGGCTGGTGCCCGACATCGACGATGCGTGGGCCCGGATCCAGCGCGAGCTGGGCCGCGCACCCGCCGCTGATGCGGGCGCGCGGCGGCCGGCGGTGGTCGGTGCCCGGCGCCCGTGGTTGCCGCGCGTGTCGCTGCGTGCGGGCCTGGCGATCGGTGCGGTCGGCGTCGTGGTTGTGGGCACGGCGGCAGCGGCGAGCTTGACCACCATCTTCGCGCCGACGCATGTTGCCCCCGTGTCATTGAGCCAGAGTGACCTGCGAGCGATCGCTTCGCTGACGGGGTTGGGCGACGGCCGGCCGCTCGGCGGGTTTGCGACACCCAGCGGGTCGAGCACGCTTCGGTTCGGGACGATCAGCTGGTCCTCGACGCCCGCCCGGCCGGCGGCCTCGCTTGCGCAGGCCACCGCGCAGGCCGGCTTTGCGGTCGCCCTGCCGGCACATCTGCCCGAGGGCGTGGGTGCCGTGCAGCAGTTCATCGTGCAGCCGCGCGTGAGCGCGGTCGTGACCTTTGATTCCACGGCTGCGGCCCTGGCGGGGAGCTCGGTGACGATTGACGCCGGACCCGGCGTGGTCGCGGAATACTCCACGGCAGGTGGCCCGGGCGTACCGACCCTGGCGGTGATGACGATGCGCCGTCCGACGGCGCGGTCCGCGGGCGCGAGCCTCAGCCAGCTCGAGGCCTTCCTGCTGAGCCAGCCGGGCGTCCCGCCGGCGCTGGGCGAGGAGGTCCGCCTCCTCGGGGACCCGAGCACCACGCTTCCGGTCCCGGTCCCGGCTGGCGCCTCGGTTCGCTCGGTCGGGATCGATGGCCGGCCGGGCGTGCTGGTCGCCGCCGCCAACGCCGCCGCCGGGGTCGTCTGGGAGGACGCCCGGGGCCTGCTGCACGCCGTCGTCGGGATCCTCGATTCGCAGGACGTGCTCGGTGTTGCCCGGCAAGTCAACTGAGAGCGACCCCGGCAGGCGGTTCGCCGACCACCCGCCGGCGCGGTTGTCGGACGCCGCGGACGTGGAGGCGAGCGCTCGCCTTCCGCGGCCCGCGGCGTCGCCGGCGATTCACGCGGTGGGGCTCAGCAAGCGCTTCGGCGACACCGTTGCCGTCAACGCGCTATCGATGACGGTCGAGCGGGGGGAGGTGTTCGGCTTCCTCGGCCCCAACGGGGCGGGCAAGACGACCGTGGTCAAGCTCCTACTCGGGTTGGCCCGGCCGACCAGCGGCGAAGCGCTCGTGCTCGGCGCGCCGGTGGGAGATCGCGAGGTGCGGCGCCGCATCGGGTATCTCCCCGAGCTGTTTCGCTTCCAAGCCCTGCTGTCGGCACGCGAGGTGCTTCGCGTCCACTGCCGACTGCTCGCGCTGCCCAAATCGGCGTGGGACGAGCAGGTGCGCACGGCGTTGGAGACGGTCGGTTTGCGGGCGCGAGGCGACGACCGCGTGGGCAGCTTCTCAAAGGGCATGCAGCAGCGGCTCGGGCTCGGCGTCGCTCTGCTCGGCGACCCGGCTCTGGTCATGCTCGACGAGCCCACCAGCGCGCTGGACCCCGTGGGACGCCACGACGTCCGGGAGATCGTTCGGGGCCTGCGCGCGCGGGGGTGCGCCGTCTTCCTGAACACCCACCTGCTCGAGGAGGCCGAACAGGTCTGCGACCGCGTGGCGGTCATCGACCACGGGACCGCCGTCGCCACCGGCAGCCTCGACGAACTGCTGGCGCGTCACAGCCGCGCCCGCCTGAAGGTGACGGGACTCGGCGAGAACTGGTGGAGCGGCCTTGGTCGCTTTGGCCGATGGCACCGTCAGGACGACTGGGCAGTGGTCGACGACATCGGGCCGTCACAGATCGCTGACCTCGTCGGCGAGCTCGTCGCACGCGGCGGGCGTATCGAGGCCGTGATCCCCGAGCACCAGAGTCTGGAAGCTCGCTTCCTGGAACTTCTGGGGCAGCGATGAACGCGATCGCGACGATCGCCGCACTCACCGTCACAGAGGCGATCCGGCGGCGTCTCGTGCTCGCCTTCGTTGCCATCACCGTCGGCATCGTCGGGCTGAGCGCGTGGGGCTTTGACCGCCTCAGCCATGCCCACGAGCTCACCTCTGGCGAGACCAATGTCGCCGTCCCCGAGGCGCTCATCCTCTTCATGTTCATGTTCAGCTTCGTCCTGGCGCTGAGCGCATCGGCGATCGCCTCCCCATCGATCTCATCGGAAATCGAATCCGGCGTGCTCATGACGATCGTCACCCGCCCGATCCGGCGGATCGAAGTGCTGCTCGGCAAATGGATCGGGCTGGCGGCGTTGCTCGCCGGTTATGCCGGTGGCGTCTGCGTTCTCGAGTTCGCAGTGGTCCGCCTGGCCAGCGGCTTCCTGCCCCCCAACCCGGTGCTGGCCGGCGTCTACCTGTTCGCCGAAGCTGCGCTGCTGCTGACTCTGGCGCTCTTTCTGAGCACCCAGGTGCCGGTGATCGCCGCCGGCGTGATCGGCGTCGCGGTCTTCGGCGCGGGATGGCTCGCCGGAGTTGTGGGAACGCTGGGCACCACACTGAACATCGCTGCGTTGCGGACCATCGGGCAGATCGGGAGGTTGCTGTTGCCCACCGACGGGCTCTGGCATGCCGCGACGCGCTCATCGGCCCGCACATCGCCAACGGCGCACGCGACGACCCGTTCTCCGCACAAGCGCCACCATCCTGGCCCTACCTCCTATGGGTGGCCTGCTGGCTGCTGCTCGTCCTGCTCGCCGGCGTGGCGAGCTTCGAGCGTCGCGAGCTATGAAAAGCTCAATCTCCACGATCCGGGTCCACGGGGCTGCTCCGTCACCGATCGAGCAGTCGACCGAGGGGGCTCGGCGCTCTGGCGCGACGTTACCGTCCTGTAAACCAACCGGAATGGGGCATACAGGGGCGGCCCGCTCGGTCCGATATAGAGGCTGTGACCACATTGACACCAGCAGCCCCGCCTGTAGCGCGCCCGGCTCAGCCGAGCGCTCCGATCCGCAGAACGAAGATCGTCGCCACGCTCGGGCCGGCCACCGACGGCCGCCTGGGGGAGCTCATCGAGGCCGGCATGGACTGCGCCCGTCTCAACTGCTCGCACGGCACGCCAGACGAGTTGCGCCGCCGCTGCCGAGAGGTGCGCGAGGCCGCCGCCACGGCCGGGCGTCCCGTGTCGGTCCTGTTTGACCTGCAGGGACCCAAGATCCGGCTGGACGGCAGCGTCCGCGAGCGCACCCTGCGCGAGGGCGAAGAGGTGCTGCTGACCGTCGCCGACGGGTCCGGCGGGGACCCGGACGCGCTCGGCGTTGCCTACCCGGATCTGCCCCGGTTGCTCACGGAACGCTCCGAGGTGGTCATCGGCGACGGCGCGCCGCGTCTGGTGGTGCTCGACGTGGGCGAGACGCGCGTGCGCGCGCTCACTCGCGTCCCGGGACCGGTGTCCGCGCGCAAGGGCGTGAACATCACGCACGCGCAGCCGCTGCTGCCGGCGATCACCGACAAGGACCGCGCGGACGCCGCGATCGCCGCCGAATGCGACGCCGATTTCATCGCTTTGTCGTTCGTGCGCCACGCCGACGACGTCCTCGCCCTGCGAGAGCTGCTCACCGGCCTCGGCAGCCGAGCCCGCGTGGTCGCCAAGATTGAGAAGGTCGAAGCCACCGAGCATCTGGAGGACATCGTCGCCGCCTCAGACGGGGTGATGGTCGCCCGCGGCGACTACGGGGTGGAGGCCGGCATCGAGCAGGTGCCGGCGATGCAGAAGCGGACGATTCGGATGGCCGGCGAGCAGGGCAAGCTCGTCATCACCGCAACCCAGATGCTCGAATCGATGGTGTCGAGTCCGCTGCCCACCCGAGCGGAGGCCGCCGACGTGTTCAACGCCATCATCGACGGAACAAGCGCCGTGATGCTGTCTGCCGAGACGAGCGTCGGGTCCTATCCGGTTCAGGCGGTCGCGACGATGGTCGCGATCGCCCGTAGCGCTGAAGAGCAGGAGATCTACTGCGAGCCGCATCTGCAGCCCCCCAACGCCGACGAGGCGGTGATGCACGCTGCGGTCGCCTTGGCACGCGACACCAACGCGGTCGCGCTCGTCGTCCCCTCCAGCACCGGCGGGACCGTCCGGGCATGCGCGCGCTACCGTCCGCACCGTCCCATCTACGCGCTGTGTCACTGCGATCGGGTCGCCCGCCAGCTCACCCTGGAGTGGGGCGTGCAACCGTCCGTGTTCACCCATCCACCGCGCGCGCAGAAGCTGCTCAGGCACGCCGTCCGGCATGTCAGCGAGCGCTACGGCCTGGCCAACGGCGACCCCGTTGTCATCACCGCCGGCCCGCGCATCGGCTCAAGCGGCGCGACCAACCTGATCACGCTGCGGTTCGCCTGACGCCACCGGCGGCGCGTTCCACGACGAACCGGCGCTTGCTGTTGCGCCAACACGCTCGTGGAACGCGACACGCATGGCGACTCGATCCGGCAGGCAGGTGACGAAGCTCACAATCGGTCCGACTGGTGATGTTGATACTGGCACCAGGCTGCGCAGTGAGCAGTCAACAGCCAAGTAACAGCAGAGGGGGAAGGGTCGGTTATGGAAGCATCACAGACAGCCGCTGATGCGGGCGCTGTCCGCCTCGTGAATCCGGTCGAGGTTCGCGGACGGGCAGCCCGGCTGCTCAAGCGCAAGGGGCACATCGGGATGCTGCGCCTGGAGGGTGACCGGATGTCGTTTGAAGGCACGGACGGCCATGTCGTGTGGGGGGCCAACGTCGGAGATCTCCAGATCATCAAGCGCAAGCGTCGCGGATTCCTGGTGTCGATCGATGGGAAGGAGTTCTTCGTGGCGCCGCGGGCCAAGCCGCGGAGGAAACGCCCGGGGCTGCCGCACAATCCGGTCGCATGGGCCCGATGGGGCATCTACGGTGTGCTCGAGGCGCGCGACCTGCGGCAGAACCGGAGAGTCGTGCAGGAATGGACTCACGCGCTGCCGGGCGAATCGAGCGAGCCGTGCGATGAAGCAACGGGTAGCAGGGCCGATGCCCGTTTGCCGCTGGTCGCGAGTTGAGTGCGGGTCGGCCGGTCACGCGATGTCGTTCGTGACCGGCCGACCCGGGGGCTGTCCGGTCCGGGTGCGCATCATCCACAGTCGCCCGGTGGCGACGATCAGCATGAGACCGGCGGCGAGCACCAGCACGCGCAGATCTGCCGGGGGCTGTCGGGTCGGGCCGGTGAACAGCAGGGCGCACGCCAGGACCGCCGCCACCACCAGGGTCTGGACGAGCAGTTGCTGTGTCGGGCCGGCGACGATCTCCGTGTTCAGGACGCTGACCAACAGCAGCATCGACCAGATCAGCACCGCCTGGCAGCATGCGTCGGCGATCAATCGACGGGCTCCCGCTCGCGCGGTGATCGCCCGGCGCTCGCGCACGCCGCCCAGGATGAGCGAGCCGTTCTCGCGCACGAGCGCCCAGCCGGACTGTTCACCGGCCTCGAGCACCATCCTCAGCATCTCCAGCCCGCGCGTCTGACGCACCGCGGGCGGGCAGGCCGGCAGCGCGGCCCGGCCGATCCGGTCGCGGATCACGTGAGCACCGCCTCTGAGGTTGCCCGCAGACGGCTGGACACCGCTCTGGCGGCGTGCGCCAGTCGCGCCGCCTCGTCGGCCAGCAGCGCCCTCCCGGCGGGTGTCAGAGTGTAATCCCGGCGCTGGCGCCCACCTTCCAGGTAGGGTTCGCCGGCGGTCACCAGCGACTCTGACAGCGCCCGTTCCAGCAGCGCGTACAGCGTTCCGGTCGAGAGCCGCACCTGCCCGCCCGATAGCTCGCGAGCGCGCTGCGCGATCGCGTAGCCGTGCAACGGGCCGTCGATCAGCGCCGCGAGTGCGAAATAACTCGGCGGGCGAAGCTCCACCCTGACACGATATGTCGAGAGCCAACCTATTGTCAAGCGCCGCGGTCCGAGGGAGGGCGATTGCGCATCCGCCGGCCCCTCATGGACCGCTTCCTGCGCTCCCCGGCCCGTGTGAGACTGCGGTGGCGCTCGCCGCCTGATCGAAGCCGGTGTCGAGACTCTGACAGGCGGACTCGGCCCGCTGGAACGGGGGCGAGCTCGCGTCGAGCCCGCCGGTCGCGTTCGTGATCTGGATCAGCCCCTGGCTGTTGGGATCAGGGAAGCCGGGCACGCCGTGAGACCGCATGCACGCGGCGTACCTGAGCGCCACGGCTCTGGCCGTCGCCCGCTGCGCGGACGTGTGTGGCCCGAGGTCGGGCAGGTCCTTCTTGCAGGCCGCTCGAGCCGCCTTGTAGGCCGGCGCCCGGTTGCTCACGCCGGACCAGTTGGGCAGGCCGTTGGACCCGACGGTCGGGTCGGGAAAGTCGGTGAGTCCGTGAGAGCGGATGCACTCGGAGTACTTCACCGCCATCGCCTCCGCTGACGCGGACGCGCCGGGACTCGAGCAGCCCGAGCCTGAGCAGCCGGAGATCGACAGGTTCGACGAGGCGCCGGTGGATGCGCCTCCGCACGCGGCCAACCCCACCGAAGCGGTGACGAGAGCGGCGAGCAGCGCGCCCGGCTGCCGACGACGAAGCTCCATGCCCACACCATACATCGATCATCAACCTGTTGACAACCGACATATACGGCCACCAGCGATGACCATCGGGCACTCGTCACCGCAACGCGTGCGGCTGTTCTGACACCCTGAGCACGTTGGGGAGATCGCTCGCGGGCGGCGCCCTGCTCGGCGCCAACCAGCACGTTGATACAGTCGCTGCTCCGGTCAGCCCGAGACGGTCCACCGCGAACCGAACGGAGGCACCAGATGGCCAAGCTCGTCGAGGCCACCCACGTCACGCTCGGCGGCGAGGTCGGCTCTTCCCGTACCTCGACGACCAGCACGCGCAGTATGCGATGGAGCTCCTGACGAGAGCGGACGGTCTCCTCCTCGGGCGATCGACGTACGAGGGTCTGTCAGCCGCCTACACCGCGATGGCCGACGAAGCACCCGCGGGCGTTCCCGCTGAGTTCATCCGCCGGATGAACAGCATCCCGAAGTTCGTCGCGTCGACCACGCTCAGGGAGTTGACCTGGAACGCCACGGCGATCGAGGGCGACGTCGCGTCATTCGTCGACGATCTCAAGCGCAACTCCGGTCAGAACCTCCTGAAGTATGGCAACGGGCCGCTCGACGTCACCCTGATGGAGCACGAGCTGATCGATGAATTCCATCTCTTCCTCACTCCGGTGGCGATCGGCACGGGCACG
>JBELAG010000041.1:0-24252 GCA_049509055.1 Solirubrobacteraceae bacterium | reverse complement strand
CGTCTGGGGCTCGTATCCCCGCGCCTCGCCGACCATCAGCGCATGCCTGGCGATCGTGTAGCCCGTGCGGTAGTCCCCGCGGAGCTTGATCGTCGACAGCGTCGCGCAGCTCAGGTTGGCGGCCAGCGGACCGCAGGGACCGTGCGCCACCCACGCGCGCCGACTGGCCAGCGTCAGCCAGGCGGTGATCGCCGGGTCACAGAAGAACGATGCGGGCAGGAGCCGGTCGATCAGCGTGGCCGCCGCCAGCGTGCGCCGATCAGACGCCTCGGGGCGGGCGAGATCGTCGGCCAGCACGAGCCCCGAGGCCCACTCACCGAGCTGCGCATAGGGCGCCTCCAGCGCGCGGGTGAGCTCTTCCTCCGGAACGACGATCCCCAGCCGGCCGAGCAGGGTCAGGCCGAGCGACACCGCCGCGAGCGGCTCACCGCGGATCGTCAGGCTCGCGACCTGGATGCACGCCGGCGCGACGAGATCGGCGGGATCGTCGGTGCGCTCCTCGATCCAGTCGTACACCCGGTCGGCGTCGTCGAGGCGGCCGAGACCGTAGAGGACGGCGTGATGCCGGCGCTTGGCCGCGACCAGGAGCGGATCGGCGATCGCCGTCGCGCCGTCGCCCAGCAGGTCGATCGCGGCGCCGACGAAGCGTTCGGCGCCGGCGGCGTTGAGCACCCGGGCGCTGGCCGCCGCTTGCACCAACAGCCCGGCGGCGAGCCGGCGCTCCGCCGGATCGTCGAGGATCTCGAGCGCGATCAGATAATTCTCGGCCGCCACCGACGCCCACCGCGGTTCGTCGCGCAGCCTCCGGGCGATCGCCAGGTGCGTCTCCTGCCGCCCCGCGCGGCCCAACCGGGCGTAGGCGGCCTGCTGCACCCGGTCGTGGCGGAACCGGATGGCCGGGGCATCGCCGTAGACCGGCAGCAGCAGCCCGTCCTCCAGCGGCGCGAGCAGCCGTTCCCCGATCGCCTCGAGGGTCAGTCCACCGGCGGCCTGAAGGAGGCTGAGCTCCACCTGCCCTCCCAGGCAGGCCAGCAGGCTGAGGCTCGTCCGCGCGGCTTCGGGGAGTCGCTCGATCCTGGCCGCGAGCAGGTCGAGGACGTCGGCGTGTCCGACGAAGCTGCGGATCGCGGCGGCATCCCAGCTCCAGCCGTCGGCGCCGAGCTCGAGCGCTCCCTCTCGCCGCAGGGCGTTGACCAGCTCGAGCGTGTCGTAGGGATTGCCCCCCGTTCGCGCGCCGATTGCGCCGGCCAGATCCGCCGCCTCCGGCGCGGAGAGCCGGAGCATCTCGGCCAGCATCCGACCGAGGTCATCGGTCGCCAGGTTCTCCACCATCACGAGGGTGGGCGCTGCCCCGAGCCGCTCCCACCGCGCGAGCGCGGTCGTCAGCGGATGGGTCGGGCCGACGTCGGCGCTGCGGTAGGTGCCGACGAGCAGCACGCCCGCCAGCTCGTCGGCCATCAGGATCGAGTCGATGAAGCTGACCGCGGATGGGCCCGCCCAGTGCAGATCGTCGAGGACGATCACGACCGGCAGCTCCGCGGAGGCCACCGCGCGCAGGATGCCGAGCGCCATCTGGCGCAGCCTCGTCGCGACCGTGGCGGCGTCACCCTCCACCGCCTCGGTCGGGTCCTCGACGAGCGCGATCTCCAGGAGCACGGCGAGCTCCGGCACGGTGCCGGCGAGAACGAGGTTCGCGCCGAGCGCGTCGCGCACGCGCGAGCGCGCCGCCTCGACCTGATCCTGGCTGCCCGCCAGCAGCAATCGGCCGAGTCCGCGCAGCAGCTCGTGGACGGCGCTATGGCGCGCGCCCTGGCGGAACTGATCGAACTTGGCCGAGACGTACCATCCGCCGCCGGCGGTGACCAGCGAGCGCAGCCGGTTGACCAGCGCCGTCTTGCCGACGCCGGGAGCGCCGGCCACCAGCACGCCGGCGCCGTCGCCCGCCAGCGCCCGGTCATAGGCGGACCGCAGCGCCGCGACCTCGGCGTCGCGGCCGACGAGCCGTGACGGTGCCGACAGCCGCGCCGGGAAGTCCCGGGTGCCGAGCGCCATCGGGCCATCCCCCGATGTGGGGCCGCCCGGCGATCTGAGGCCGTCCCCCGGTCGCCCGCGCTCGATCAGGATCGTCAGGTCGTGCGCCACCCCTTCAGCGCTCTGATAGCGGCGGTCGGGATCCTTCTCGAGCAGTCGCATGATGATCTGAGAGAACACCTGCGGCACGCGCTCGTCGAGCTGGGCGGGCGGGACCGGCACGCGCGTCAGCGCATCGTGGATCATCTGCAGCGGTTCGCCGGCCGCGAACACCGGCCGGCCGGTGACCAGCTCGTACACGGTCGCCCCCAACCCGTAGAGGTCGGCCCGCTCATCGACCCACATCCCGGTCCGCCCGGTCTGCTCGGGCGCCAGGTACGGCAGCGTCCCCTCGATCTCCCGCTGGTGCACGAAGCCGGGGTGCTCCTGCCCGAACGTGCTGGCGAGACCGAAGTCGATCAGCATCGGGCGCCGTGCCGGCCCCGAGACGAGCACGTTCATCGGGTTGACGTCCTTGTGGAGAACGCCGGCCCGGTGCACGCCGGCGACGATCCGCGCCAGTCCGAGCGCGATCGTGAGCGCCTGCCCGATGTCGACCCGGCCGGCCCCGATCACGGTCGCGAGCGTCTCTCCGCCGGCATCCTCGAAGACGAGCTCGTCGCCGGTCCAGCCGCCGGCCAGCCTCACCACCCCCGTCACCGACGACAGCCGCCGCAGGATCCGCGCCTCGTGATGCGCGCGCTCCACCGCCCGGGATCCCAGCGGCTCCTTGCGGATCAGGCTGGTCGCACAACCGAGCGGCCAGATCCGCGAGACGCGGGTCCTCGCGGTCTCATACAACACGACGGACGACCGCGATCGGTCCCGGCCGGCGGGTCCGGGCGAATCGGGCGACGTTGGTGTGAGGATGGAATCGGCTCCGGAGTTGAGGGTGAGCACGCGGTGGCCGCACCCCGGGACCGGGGCACAGCCATGTGATCGGAACTCGCGCCGCCAAGTTGAGGCTGTCGGCGCGCCGGCCCGGGAGATCGCCGCCGCACGCCGGCGGCGCGGGTGCGTGTCCGGGAGCGGTGACCGACGGCTATTGGGCGAGCGGTCCGGCGACCAGGAGGTTGGCCCAACCGCTGCTCGCGGGTGCCGCGCTGTGGGTGCCGTTGTAGACGACGGTCGCCCGCCACCGTCCCAGCGCCGGCGGCGTGAACGGCAGGACCGCCACTCCGTTGGTGACCTGTGCGTCGTAGTAGCCGCGGAACTGCCAGCGCTCGACCGGGTCGAAGTACTCCAGTTCGAATGTGACCGAGCCGCCGACCGCCGGGGAGACCGTGGCGGTGACCCGCGTGGACGCGCCGGGGCTGATCTGCTCATAGCCGAAGCCGTCGAACGAGACCCGGACGTGGGTGATCGTGCGCGACTCCCGGTCGAGCGTGAACGGCCCGGACTCGAAGTTCTCGGCCTGCACGACGACGAAGTACCGGCCCGGCGGCATCTGGCGCCGGATCGTCTCCTCGCCCTCGGACCCGCAGTCGCACTGCAGGTACCTGCCCTGGTCGTTGAGCAGCTTGAGGTCGAACGACTCGTTCGACGCCGTCTGCAGGAACAGCGTCAGATCGCTGAAGGTGGTGACGTCGAACCGGAACAGGCGGACGTCGGTATCGAGGTTTCCGTACAGCGTCGCGGTGTAATGGGCGAAGTTCGCCAGGAAGATCCCGGGCGCCGTCTCCAGGGAGGTCGCGGGCGCGACGTGCAGCCAGTACGGCTGCGAGCCGTCGATGCCGGGCGCTGCGGAGATCAGGAAGCTCCACCGGCCACTCACCGTCGGGGTGAACAGCCGGTAGCCGGCGCAGCTCAGACCCGCGACAGCGCCTGCGCCGAACGAGCTCGTCCCGGGCGGGAAGATGCCGAACCGCAGGCACCCGGCGTTCGTCTTGACCAGATTGAACTTGTAGGTCGTCCCCGCTCGGAGATCGAGCGAGTAGGCGTCCTGGGTGTCGAAGGTGCTGTCGAGCACGCCGTGGCCGCCGCGGGCGGGCAGCGCCGGCCCCGGAGGTGACGGCGGCGGCGGCACCACGAACACCTTCAGCGAGAACGTGCCCGAGGTCGAGTCCGCGAGCTGCGCGATCCGGATCAGGTAGGTGGCGTCCGTCGAGGGCTGGAACGTGGTGCCGGCGACGCCGTTCTGATCGGTGCGCTCGCAGGTGACCGCGATGTTCTGTGACCGCTGGCGCTGGAAGACATCGACGGCGGCGTCGAGATCGCCGTTGGCCTGGAGCTTGACGCCGACCTCGCTCGGGGCCGAGGAGCCGAACGAGATCGAGTACCACACCGAGCCGGCGGTGTCGGCGCACCCGGACGGTGGCTCGGTGGTCTCGACGGTCGCGCCGTTCGTCGTACCGGTGACCGACGCCGGCAGCGCGCCGAGCGACTGCGCCGAGTTGCGATCGTCGTTGGGCGGCGGCGAGGCGGCGATCGCCCGCGTGGCGACGCCGAGCAGCACGAGGACGATCAGAGCCAGCGTGCGCGCCGCGGAACGGACCACGGCCGATATTAAACTCCCGCCGTCAAGGACCACGCGGAACTCGATCTAGGTAGAATTACCGGCGTGACCGTTCGACGCTTCTCCGCGCAGACCCTCGCGCTGCTGGCCGCGCTCGAGAGCAACCCCACTGCCTGGCGCCACGGCTATGAGCTGGCGAAGGAGACCGGGCTGCGGTCCGGGACGCTGTATCCGGTGCTGATCCGCCTGGCTGATCGTGGGCTGGTCGACGCGTGCTGGGAGGACGAGCCGCCGGCCGGCCGGCCACGCCGGCACCTCTACCGGCTCACCGCCGACGGGCTCGCGGCCGCCCGAGCGGGGCTCGCCGCCGCGCCGCGACGACGCCGCTCCGCGATCGCCGGCACGGGGCGCCCGTCGGCGCTCGAGGAGGGGCGATGACGGTGATCACGCGGCTGCTGACGGGATTGCTGACGCGGTCCGCGTGGCTGCTGCCCGCCGACCGCGCCGACTGGCTCCGTGCCCTGATCGCCGAGACGACCGAGGCCGGCGCGGGGCGCGGCCGGGTGACATGGCTGCTCGGCGGGGTCTGGCTGATCGCCGTGGAGGCGCTGCGCCGTCGCGGCGTCGCGACGGTGACGTTCGTCGCCGCCGCGGTGATCGTCCTGCTGATCGCGTGGCCCGGCAATGGGTCTGACTCCGCGGTGGCGGTGAATCGGATCGAGATTCCCGTGCTGCTGGCGGTGCTCGCGCTTCTGCCGCTGCTCGTCCGGCGGCGCTTCGGCCCGGTCCGCGCCGGCGTGCTTGCGCGGGCGATGCGCGTGACCGGCTACCTCGTCGTGCTGGCGCTGATCACCGCCAGCGCGGTGCAGGCGCGAGATGGCCAGAAGCTCGGAGCCTACTTCCACGACGGCGGGAGGGTCAACGCGATGATCGCGCTCGTGCTCGTCGGCTACGTCGCCGTGCTCCTGATCGTCACCTCACGGCGCGTTGAGCTGATCCGCTCGACCCTGCCGATCGTGATCGCGACCGGGACGCTGACCGGCGCGGCGCTGTTCGCCGAGGTCGCGCTGCGCGTCCGTGGACTGCCGCTGACATGGTGGCTGTTCACGGCGCTGGCGTTACCCCTGCTGACGGGCTTCGCGGTGACGCGTCGTGGCGCCCGAGACACGGCGCCGAAGAGCATGACCGCCGCCGGGCAGGGAATCCTGGCCGCCGTCTGCGGCACCGCAACCGCGGTCCTGTTGCTGGTGGCGCTGACCACGGTCGCGGTCGCGCTTGCGCCCCAGCGGGTGCCATTGCAGACGCCACCGCCGCCGGCCAACGGCGGGTGCGAAACGTGCGAGCCCGTCAACGTCGTGATCCCACCCGACCTCCGGCACGAATACTGGGTCGGACTCAGCATCACCCAGGCGACCGTCGGGCTCAATGCCGCGCTGTTCTTCGCACCGATCTTCGCCCTGTTGGCCGGCGGCGTCGGCGCCGGCCTCGGCGCCGCGTCGGCACGCCGGCGTCCGTCCCGACTGTCTCCGAGGACGGCCGGCAAGCCGGCCCGGCGGTGATCGCCAGGCCGACTCGCGCGCCAGGGCTAGAAGCTGACCGTGCCCTTGCCGTACACGGTCCCCATCTCGGCCACCGTCGGAGCGTTGCTGCTCATGTTGCACTTGCCCTTCTTGGCGCCGCTCTTGTAGGTCGCGCCCAGGAAACCGAACGATTCGGTGAGCTGGATGCTCCCGTGAATGCCGGCGTAGAGCCCGGTGCCACTGACGACCGGCGACGCGGCTGTCTCGGTGAGCGATCCCGAGCACGTTGCCGCGTCGATCGTCGGATTGGCCTTGTCGACCTTCGCCGTGACGGCCGTGAGATCGATCTTGATCGTGCCCTTCTTGAGGGTCGCCGTCCCGAATGTCTTGCCACCGCTGCTGGCGGCGGGTGAGCTTGACCCGTAGTCTCCGACCGCGCCGGTGAAGAGGATCTTGCCGGTGCCCTGGCCTTGCCCGGGCAGGACGAAGATCTGGATCGGACCGCCCGCCGGCGTTTTCGACGCACTCGCTCCCAGCGCGACCGATGCACCAGCGACGACACAGACGAGCGTGCCGGCGACTCCGACCACGGTTCTCGCTACTCGCATGACAACCTCCCGGACCTGCTTGGACGCTGACCGCGCCGGATGGCCCCATCGGCAAGCGCGGTTCCCCCACGGGGACGCCGCGAGCATAACCAACCGCAGGCTGAAAGTCTCGCCTACCCCGGACTACCGGGCGGGGCGGCGAACACGCAGGTAGAGCAGTGTCGGGGAGCTGCGGACGTCGGTCAGCGGGTACAGCCTCGTCGGGGTGATCGGCTGCGGCGCCAGACGGAATTCCCGGCGGAGCTCCGACCCGAGGAAGTGGGCGTCGAAGGTGCCGTCGAGGACGACGGCGGCGATGCGGTCGGCATCGAGCGCGCGGGCCAACGACGCCCGCAGCGCGCGCGCCCCGCGCGTCGCTCCGGAGCGCAGCACGTCGCCGATCGCCTCCTCCTGCGCGAACGTGCCCTTGCCGGCGACGGTCGCGTACCACGGGTGGCGCAGCACGACCACCGGCCCGGGCAGCGCTCGCAGCGCGTCGATCAGCTGCGCTCCGGAGGCGCGGTCGGCGGCGGTCGGGATCTGGGCGGCGATCGGGTAGGCGAGCAGGGCCAGCTGCACCAGCAGCGTGGACCCCAGCACCGCCGGCCCGACCCGCGGCGGCAGCGCGACCGCCAGCCGGGCGCAGGCGAGACCGGCGAGCAGCGCAACCGCCGCGTAGGCCGGCATCAGCACGTTCTCATAGCCGCCGGTGTGCAGCCGTGAAAGCCACGCCGAGGCGATCAGGCCGGCCGCGGCGGCGAGGTGGTAGGTCCACGGTGAGCGCAGCGCCCGGCGCGCCCCGGTGGCCCGGGCGACGCTGATCGCGCCCGCGGCCATCAGGAGCACCAGCGGCCACTGGTGCGCCAGAATGTCGCTGCGCCAGAAGCTGACCCAGACCTGCGTGGCCCACGGCTGCCCGGAGAGCTCACTGAAGACGTAGTAGCGATACCAGCCGTCGGTCGACGCGTCGAGCGCGAGCGTCGAGACGACGAGCAGGGCGAGCAGGGTGGCCGATGCCGGGATGCCGACCCGCCGGCGGGTGACGGCCAGCAGGCCGAGCGCCGGCGCCAGTGCGACCAGCGCACTCTGCTTGGTGAAGAACGCCAGGAAGGCCAGCACGCCCAGCACGATCCCCTGGCGCGTTCGCGTGGCCGTCCTGCCCCAGGCCAGCGCGATCAACGTGATCGCCAGAAACAGCGAATCGACGCGTCCGGTGTCGAACCATGCCCCGGAGATGCGAAACGTCGCCGCGAACAACCCGGCCGCGATGAGGCCGGCGATCCGGTCACCCGTGTCGCGGACCACGATCCAGGCCAGCGCCGCCATCGACACCAGCGAGGCGGCGAGTGACACCAGCCGCAGTGGCAGGAAGCCGATGCCGGTGAGCTCCGCCACCCCGGCCGACACCCAGTAGTAGAGCGGCGGATAGGTCCAGCCGACGAACCGCAGCGACGGAGCCGCGTACAGCGAGTGACCGGCCAGGACGCGGGCGGCGAGCTCGACCGACCCGCCCTCCATCCAATCGAGCTCGAACCCATAGCCGACGCGGTGCAGCGCCACCCACAGATAGATCCCGATCGGCGCGGTCATCAGGACGCACACCAGGACCGAGGCCGTCCGGCCGAACCGCCTGGGCGTGGGCAACGCCCCACGCGGCGCCGCCGGCGTCGGTGGTGACGCGGTCATCAGCGACATCACGCCTGCGTTGCGGCCCGGTAGAGCGTCACGTTGCGATCCAGGCGGCCTCCGGCGAAGCCCTCCGGCCGGCCACCCTGAGCGTCGAGGTAGGCGAGCTGGCGCGAGATCGTGCCCAGCGCGCCGGGGAACACGTGATCCAGCATCCAGGTCTGGATCGCCACCCCGCCGTCGGCGGTCGCCAGCAGGCGGAGCGCGCGCGCCTGCTGGGGATAGTCGATCAGCGACGCGGTGCTGATCAGCCAGTAGCCGCCCGCCGGGGTGCGGCGCGCGAGGATCTGGTTGCGATGGATGTGGCCCGAGATCGCGGCCACGACACGGGGGTCGCGGTCGAGCAACGCGAGGATCTGCCGGCCGCCCTGCGCACCGGTCAGCGGCTGGTGGGAGACGACCAGGATCCAGCGCCGCCCCGCCGCGGCGAGCTCGCCGGCCAGCCACTCGGGTTGCCCGGGGCCAACCAGGCCGCCGGACCCGCCCCCGCGCCGTGCCAGGTCCAGGACCAGCACGCGTACCCGGGGCCCGACGTCGGCGCGATAATCCAACCGCGCTCCGGCGCCGCCCCGACCCGAGCCGCGACGGAGTCCTTCGACCACCGCCCGGACATCGAGCTCGCGTCGCCGGGGGTCGGGGGGGACCCGGATCTTGGGCGCGCCGAGCGTCTGAGCGATGAACTGGTCGACGAGCCCGGGGTCGGGTGGGCCATCCGGCGAGTAGCCGGCTCCGCTGGTCGCGCTGCGCGCCGCGGCCAGCCCGGGCGGAGCGGTCAGACGCGGGGGGAGATCCCAGACCGCCTCGTCGCCGAGGGCCAGGCCCATCGTCTGCGTCGTCGGCGCGATCTCGCCGGCGACGAGGATGTCGTGGTCGCCGAGCACCGGGTACCAGGCCGTGCCGGCGCCGGGGCTGGTGAACTGTCGCGTGGCCGCCTGCAGCAGGCCGGGATGGCGGGGCGCGTCGAGATCGGGGCGGTAATAGAACGGGTCGGGATCGAACGGAGACTGGACGCCGAAGTATCCGGCCGGGCCGCTGCCGGGCTGGGCCCGTCCGCCGTGCAGGACCGCGAGCGCGAGGGCCAGCTCGTTGAACTGGTCGTTGTCGATCAGGTCCCCGCCCTGGATCACCGCGTCGGGTCCGAGCGCCCGCACGGCGTGCAGCGAGCCGGCCAGCACCTGCGCGGTCAGGGTCTCCTGGGGACGGAACGTCGACTGAAACGGCGGGCCCAGCCGGTCCAGGAACGTGACCCGAGCGGGAGACTCGGCGTCGAGGACGTGCGCATCGGTGACGTGCGCGATCGTCGCCAGGGCCGCGACCGCCCCCGACGCGGTGCCCAGCTCCGTGCGGGGCAGCAGCGGCTCGCCGTCGGCCACCGACAGCTGGCCGGTGCCCTGCGGATCCCGATAGGTGGTGCGCAGCGTGGAGCCGCCGGCATCGGGTCTGGCCGCCCCGGAAGTGCCACAGCCCGCGACCACCACGGCGGTTCCGGCCAGCAGCTCGGCCAGCGCCTGGCGGCGGGTGATCCGAGCGCTCATGCCGCGGCCAGCCCGGTGACGACCGGCTCGGCGATCGCCTGCCGCGTCACCCACAGCACCGCGAGCAGGCCCGCGCAGAGCAGACCGGCCAGCACGGCCGCCATCTGCGTGTCGTCGGCGCCGAGCTCGAGGGTCGCGTAGTTGGCGGCGAGGTTGGCGACGGCCGGGCCGAGCACGACGCGCTCGACCAGGATCCCCAGCAGCGCCGAGGGGATCACCAGCGCCAGCACGACCCCGGCCAGCAGCCGGCGCACCGCCGAGGCACCGGCTCCGGTCGCGCGCAGCACCGCGACCGTTCGGCGCCGCTCCTGGAGGGTCAGCGCACAGGTCTGGACCAGCGCGTAGAGGCACACCAGCCCGTCGACGATCGCGACCGCACGCAGGATCGTCCGCAGCGTGTCGACCAGTGGCACCCCGCGCGCCGTCGCGCCGCTGGCCGGGGTCGGGATGGCGCCGAGCCGGATCAGAGCTGCGCTGACCGTCGACGGGTCGGCGCCGGGCGCCAGGCGGACCGCGATCTGCTCCGGTGCGCCGGGGTCAAGCCGCAACAGAGCAGCCGCCGGGACGTACGCGACGCGGCCGTCGCGGTCCAGCGAGCTGACGACGCCGGCGACGCGCAGGCGCAGCTCGGCGCCGGACGGCAGCGCGATCGCGAGCGTCGATCCGGGAGTCAGCCCAAGGGCGTCGGCCAGTCCGGCACCCACCTCGGCCTCGTCGCTGCCCCTCAGACGCCGTCCGGCGGTGAGCGGCGGCGCCTCGAAGACGGTGTGATCGCCGGGGTAGCCGATCACGTCGATCGTCTCCCCGAGCGAGAACGAATCCACCGCCTCCACCTCATAGCGCGGCGCGGCAGCTTCGACGCCGGGCAGCGCGCGGACCTCGCCGGTGCGCGCGGCGGGAAGCGTCGCGGTCAGCTGATAGCGCTTGCCGAGCGCGCCGGGGTCGGTTTCCAATGCGCTCAGTGCGGTCGCCAGCGCCAGTAGCAGCAGCACGAAGGCAACCGAGGTGCCGAGCGTGAGAACGGTGGCGACGAGGCGCCCGGGGCGAGCGGCGACCAGCCGCGCGCCCAGCACCCCCAGGCCGGCCCGGCGCCTGCGGTGGCCGCTGCGCCGGCGGCCGGAGGCGATGCCGGCGCCCCGCAGCAGTTGCACCGGCGCCTGCCCGGCGGCGCGCCATGCCGGCCATGCGGCCGCCGCCATCGGGATCGCGACGCTGAGCAGCCACGCGGCCGCGAGCGGGAGGATCAGCCCCGAGCCGGGGGGTGGCTCGTTGAGCATCGTCAGCAGCCGGTCGCTGGACCCGACGCTGGCCAGCGCCCCGGCGGCGACCCCGAGCGACGCGGCGGGGATCGCCACCGCGGCCGACTCGACGACCTGCACGAACACGAGGTGACCTCGCGGGGCGCCGACCGCCCGGCTGATCCCGATCGTCTTCAGGCGGCGCTGGACCTCGGCCCGAGCGGACGCCGCGAGCATCACGCCCGCGGTGGCGAGCGCGAACAGCGACAGCGCCACCAGCAGGTCGATCACGATCCCGGCCGCCTGATCGAGCAGCACGCGCACGCCGGAGCGGGTGACGAAGCGCAGACCGTGCAGGCCGAAGCTCGTCGTTCGCGCCTGCACGAGCACCTCGTCGAGGTATCGCGGGTCGCGCAGCCAGATCTCGGCGACGCTCACCTGAGGATTGCGGTCGGGCCCGAAATGCGCGTCGATCGCCGCCTGTGACAGGTAGAACCGCGGCACCCCGAGCGGGTAGCCGACGTCGTCGGGGGCTTCGGCGAAGCCGACCACCCGCAGCGGACCGAGCTCCTGGACGGAGAGCGTGCCTCCCAGGGTGATCCCCCAGGCCTGAGCCACGCCTTTCTCCACCACGACCTCGCCGAACCGCGAGGAGACGTTCCGGCCGGCGACGATCGCATAGCCCAGACGCCCGGGTCCGACGACCTCGGCCGAGGCCTGGTCGCTGTGGTGACCGTTGGCCTCGATACCGACGCCGGTGAACTCGCTGCGGGTGGAGAACGCGGCGACGTCCGGCAGGGCCCGGAGGCGGCCGGCCACCTGGGTGTATGACTGAGGGTCGAAGCGCACGATCACGTCGGGCAGATCGGCGGCACGAGCGGCGCGGGAGAACCCGTCGCCGAGACCGTCGGCGATCACCACCGCGGTGGACAGCATCGCCGCGGCGAGCGCGATCCCGACCGCGGTGAGCAGCGCGCGGCGACGTCGCGGTCGCAGTCCGCGACGGACCTCGGCGAGCGCGCCGCTCACGGTGGCGATCCGCCGACGATGGGCGCGGATGCCGGCCGGCCGGCATCCGGCGCCAGGCTCGCAGTCTCCGGGCCGAGGCGGCCCTCCTGCAGCCGGAGCACGCGGTCGGCGATCGCGGCCGCGTCGGGCTCGTGGGTGACGATCACCACCGCGCGCCCGGTCAGGCTGCGCAGCAGCGCCAGGACCCCGGCGCCGTTCTCGGCGTCGAGGTTGCCGGTCGGCTCGTCGGCCAGCACGAGCTCTGGATCGTTGACGAGCGCGCGCGCGATCGCGAACCGCTGCTGCTCTCCCCCGGAGAGCTCGTGCGGGAGATGGTCGGCCACCCCGGACAGTCCGAGCTCGGCGACCAGCTGCTCCGCACGGCGCCCGCCGCCCTCGGGGGCGCCGGGCAGGCGCGCCGGGAGCAGCACGTTCTCGACCCCGCTCAGCTCGGGTACCAGGTGAAAGGACTGAAACACGAAGCCGATGTGCAGCAGCCGGGTGCGGGCCAGCGCCCTCGGCCCCTGAGCGGTGATCCGCTCGCCGGCCAGCACGATCTGCCCCGAGTCGGGGCGGTCGAGCCCGCCGAGGAGATGCAGCAACGTCGACTTGCCGCTGCCGGAGCGCCCGAGCACCGCCACCACCTCGTCGGCCGCGACATCGAGCGCGACGTCGTCGACGACGCGGCGCCGCGCTCGGCCCCGGCCGACGGTCTTGGTAACTCCGCGGGCCTCGAGAACGGGCACCGGTTCACGGTACTGACCCGGCTGCGGCGGGCTGCCGATCCGCGATGCGGTCCGAGCGGGTCTCCGCCGGGCGGTCGCGCCGCAGGCGCGCGAACCACCGTCCGGCCAGCGGCCACGCCTCGTCGGCGCACAGGCCCGCGGTACGGGCGATCGGCGCGATCGCCGGCGCGGCGACCCGGGCCCACGGAAACCAGCTGCTGACCAGGCCGGCGCACTCGATCCGCGCCTGGGTGCAGCAGCTCGCAGCGCCGGGCGGCTCCACCTCCACGAGCACCTCGCCGCCGTCGGCCAGCAGCGCTCCGACGCGGGCCAGGAGCCGCACCGGTGAGCCCCCGATCCCGATGTTGCCGTCGAGCAGCAGGGCGGTGCGCCAGGCCCCACCACCGGGCAGCTCGTCGAAGATATCGCCGACGATCGCCCGCGCTCCGCCGCCGACGGCGAGCTCGACCGCCACCGGCGAGAGGTCGACGCCGAGCGCGAACACCCCCCGCGCCGCCAACGCGCGCAGGTGGCGCCCCGGCCCGCAGCCGACGTCGAGCACCGGACCGCGCAGGCCGTCCATCAGCCGCTCGTCGATCGCGTCGGCGGCCCCCAGATAGCGCTCCAGGGCGAGCGGGATGACGGTGCCGTCGGCGAGCCTGGCCTGGTGGCTCAGACCTGCGCCGTGGCGCAGCCCGTCGCTGTACATGTGCAGGGCGCTGATCACTCAGATGGCCGCGAGCGCCCGGGCGAAACGCGTGTGTGGCGCGGACGAGGCCACCAGACGCGCGTCCTCGATCGTGTCGACGTCGCGCAGCGGGGGCTGGTCGCACACCCGCAGGCCGAGCTCGTCCAGCCGGGAGCGCTGACGCGCCAGCGTCGACGCAGAGCTCATCGGCACGCCGGTGAAGGCGCCCGTCACCCGGCGGCTGAAGCCGACACTCCAGTAGCCGCCGTCGAGCGCCGGGCCGAGCACCGCGTCGACGCCGGGGGTGGACAGCGCCCGAATCGCCTGCAGCATCAGCGACGCGGTCAGCTGGGGGGTGTCCATCCCGACGAGCAGCGCCGGCGGCGCCACGTCGTCGAAGGCCGCCTGCAGACGCTGTCCGAGCCCGACCCCGCGTTGACCGATCAGCTCGAAGCCGGCGCGGCGCCAGCGGCGGGCGTCGCCCTCGAACACCAGCACCCGGCGCGCGGCCGGGGTCGCGCCGACGACGTCGATCGTGTCCAGCAGCGAGGCCCGGGCCAGGTCGGCTGCCTGGTCGGCGCTGCAGGGGGGAGTCAGTCGCGTCTTGGCGCGGCCCGGCAGCGGTTCCTTGGCGATCACCAGCAACGTGACGGGCTCCACCCGATCAAGCTAAGCCGCTGCGCATTACAGAAAACGAAACACCGGCGCCCGGATCGTTCTCAGGGCCCCGAGGGTGTGTCACGCTCGCGCCGCGATGCGGATCCCGCGCCCCGACCCGGCCAACCCCCCGCCCGGGCCGTTTCGGGCGACCTTCTGGCGCAGCCCGCTGCGCGGGCCGCGGCTGACCGCGGTCCTCGGGCTGATCCTGCTGATCGGGCTGCCGATCGTGATCGTCACCGGCCTGCTGTCCAATGACGCCTACCAGCCGGCGCTCGGCTCCAACGCGCTGGGGCGCGACGTCGGCGGGCCGCTCGACGTCTACCTGTTCGCGTGGCCGACGCACCCGTCGTGGCTGTATGCGCTGACCCAGGGCCTGCACGTCACCGTCGGACTCGCGCTCGTCCCGGTGCTGGCGGCGAAGCTGTGGTCGGTCATCCCGCGGCTGTTCGAGTGGCCACCGGCGCGCAGTCCGGCGCACGCGCTGGAGCGGCTGTCGCTCGGCCTGCTGGTCGGCAGCGCGCTGTTCGAGTTCGCCACCGGCATCATCAACATCCAATACTGGTACGCGTTTCAGTTCTTCTTCACCCAGGCTCACTACTACGGCGCATGGGTGTTCATCGGGGCGTTCCTCGCCCACGTCGCGCTCAAGTTCGGCACCATGCGCGGCTCGCTGCGGACGCGGAGCGAGGTCCTCGATCGCGGCCCGGCCCGCGCCCGCACGCCGAGCCGGCCAGCGGACCCGGCGGCGGAGCGCTCGCTGACCCCGGTCTCCCCAGCGCCGGCGTCGATGTCACGCCGGGCGCTGCTCGCCACGGTCGGGGCGGGGTCGGTGCTGTTGGCGCTGCAGGGCGCCGGCCAGTCGCTCGGCGGTCCGTTCCGAGTCCTGGCCTTCCTGCTCCCGCGCGGGCGCACTCGTCCGGGCCTCCTTGGCTTTGCGGTCAACAAGACGTGGGTGGCCTCCGGCATCTCGGCGCCGGCCGTCGGTGGGGCGTGGCGGTTGACGCTGGTCGGCGAGCGGCCGGTGCGGCTGTCGCGCGCGCAGCTGCTGGCGCTGCCCCAACACGCCTATGACCTGCCGATCGCGTGCGTGGAGGGATGGTCGACGACCCAGCGCTGGAGCGGGGTGCGCCTGCGCGACCTCGCCGCCCTGTGCGGCGTGACCGGGCCGTCCACGGTCACCAGCCGGTCACTGGAGCATGGGACGTTCGGCCACGCCACCCTCGGCTCCGAGCAGGTGGCCGACGACCGCTCACTGCTGGCGCTGCGCGTCAACGGCGTGGATCTGTCGTTGGACCACGGTTATCCGGCGCGCGTGATCAGCCCGGCGGTGCCGGGCGTCCACTGCACGAAATGGGTGTCGACGATGACCTTTGACGCGGTGACGGAATGACCTGGCGGCGCCGCTTCCGCTCGCTCTACGGCGCGAGTCCGCTGCACCTCCTGGCACTGCTGGCGAGCTTCGCGATCGCCGCCGCCGCGGTGGTCGGCTGGTTTCAGCGACCCCGGGACGTCGTCAACGTCCTGGAGTGGTTCGCCGCCGCGATCGTCGTCCACGATCTCGTCCTGTTGCCGTTCTACTCGCTGCTGGACTGGATCGCGCTGGGGCCGGTCCGTGGCCGGGCCGGACGCGTGCCCCGGCCGGGGCGGGCCGTCCCCGTCAACCCGACGCCGTACCTGCGGATCCCGGCGATCCTCAGCGGGCTCTTGCTGGCCGTGTTCTTTCCGGTGATCCTCGGGCTGGGCAGCCAGACCGAGCTGTCGGCCAGCGGGATCCCCGAGAGCGGCTACCTGGCGCGGTGGCTGCTGGCCACCGGCGTCATGTTCGCGGCATCCGGGGTGCTGTACGCGGCGGCGCTGCGGCGCGCAGCGGCGAGCGGGCGAACTCGGCGACCCCCTGCTCGAACCCCTCCACGGCGCTGAAGCCCAGGTCGCGCTCGGCCCGCGCCGCCGAGGCGAACACGTGCCTGACGTCGCCGAGCCGAAACTCGCCGGTCACCTGCGGGCGCGGGGCGTGCTCGCCGAAGGCGTCGGCGAGCGCTCCGGCCATCTCGCCGACGCTGCGCGGCGTCCCGCTGGCGACGTTGAAGGCACCCGGGCGCGGCTCGCCGCGGGTCAGCGCGACGACGTTGGCGCGCGCGACGTCGCGGACGTGGACGAAATCGCGCAGTTGCCCCCCGTCCTCGAACACCCGCGGTGCGTCGCCGGCGGCCAGGGCGCCGGCGAACAGCGCGGCGACGCCGGCATACGGCGTGTCCCGCGGCATCCGCGCCCCGTACACGTTGTGATAGCGCAGCGCGGTCACCGCAACCCCGGTCTCCCGCGAGAACGCCGAGCACAGATGCTCCTGATGGGCCTTGGTCGCGGCGTACACGTTGCGCGGGTCAAGCGGCGCGGACTCCTCGACGGCGACCGGCGTCAGCTCGCCATCGCAGGCCGGGCATCGAGGCTCGAAGCGTCCGGCCGCCAGCTCCAGCGGATCCCGCGGGGCCGGGCCGACGGAGCCGTGCCGCGCGCAGCGGTATGCGCCCTCGCCATACACCACCATGCTGCTGGCCAGGACCACGCGCCCCCGGAACCGAGCGCCCGCGAGCTCTCTCAGCAGCACCGCGGTGCCGAGGTCGTTGTGGCTGACGTACTCCTCGACGTCGAGCATGTCCACGCCCAAGCCGACCTTCGCGGCCTGGTGACAGACCGCGTCCACGCCCGTCAGCGCAGCGCGCACCGCGTCGGGATCGCGGACGTCGGCCTGAACGAACTCGGCGCACGGGTTCAGATAGTCCGGCCGCGCGGCGTGAGCGGCCGGCAGCAGCGAGTCCAGAATCCTCACCTCGACGCCGTTCGCCACCAGATCATCGACGACGTGCGAGCCGATGAATCCGGCACCGCCGGTGACGAGGATCATATCGACTCACGGTAGTCAATCACGTCCCTCGGCTGTGGCTCGAGGCGCGTGTTTCGCTCCGCGTAAGGATTGTGGCGGTAGCGTGATCGCCGTGGAGATCGAGGTCATCCTGCCGGCGCTTGACGAGGCCGAGTCGATTCCCGGCGTGCTCGCGGCGATGCCCGACGGCTACGCGGCGCTGGTCGTCGACAACGGCTCGCGTGACCGAACGTCGCAGGTGGCGTCCGACGGCGGCGCGAGGGTCGTCTACGAGCCGCGCCGGGGGTTCGGCTCGGCCTGCCTGGCCGGGCTGCTGGCGGCGCGATCCGAACTCGTGTGCTTCATGGACTGCGACGGCTCGCTCGACCCCCGGGAGCTTCACCGGGTCACCGGCCCGGTGCTCGCCGGGAACGCCGACCTGTGCCTCGGCGCTCGCCGCCCGGAGCCCGGCGCCTGGCCCTGGCACGCGCAGCTCGCCAACCGCGCGCTGGCCTTCGAGCTGCGCCGCCGCACGGGCGCGCCGCTCACCGACCTCGGGCCGATGCGGGCCGCGCGACGCGAGGCGCTGCTCGAGCTCCACCTGCGGGATGTCGGCTCCGGATGGCCGCTGGAGATGGTTCTCCGGGCGGCCACGGCCCGCTGGCGGATCGCCGAGGTCGGGGTGACCTACCGGGCGCGCGCGGGCGGTCGCTCGAAGGTCAGCGGCAGCGTGCGTGGCACCGCCCGGGCGCTGCGCGACATGAGCGCGCAGCTGGCTCATCGGGTCTCTAGTGGTCGCGCGGGTCACGGCGGAGGGTTCGATGTCCCCGGGCTTCGCTGATCGATCCACGCGTTCAGCGGTAATCGGGGTTGGCGAAATCAAAGCGGCAGCCTGCGTCCCAGAGGCGCTTCTGGTTGCCGTGGGCGGGAATCCCGCCCGCGTCCTTGAGCATCCGCGCGAGATGCATGAGGTTCCAGGCGAGGAACGTCGTGTTGCGGTTGGTGAAGTCGTTCTCGGGCCCGCCGGAGCCGGGATCGAGATAGCTCGGGCCGGGCCCGGCCTCCCCCAGCCACGCCGAGTCGGCTTGCGGAGGGATGGCAAAGCCGAGGTGCTGGAGGGAGTAGAGGACGTTCATCGCGCAGTGCTTGGCGCCGTCCTCGTTGCCGGTGATCATGCAGCCGCCAACGCGGCCGTAGTAGGCCCACTGGCCGGCCGCATTGAGGAGATGGCTGTTGCCGTAGAGCCGCTCGATCACCCGGGTGCAGACCGAGGATTTCTCGCCCAGCCAGATCGGTGTGAGCACCACCAGGATGTCGGCGGCCATCACCCTCTCGAAGATCTGCGGCCACTCGTCGGCCTCCCAGCCGTGCTCGGTCATGTCGGGGTAGACCCCGGTGGCGATCTGATGGTCCACCGCCCGGATCACGTCGACCGAGACGCCGTTGCGCTCCATGATCGCGACCGCGAGGTCCGCGAGACCCTGGGTGTTGGAGACCTCGGGAGACCGCTTCAGCGTGCAGTTGATGAACAGCGCGCCCAGGTCAGAGAAATCCCATCTGGACTCGGCGGCCAGCTGCTCGTGGCGTTCGTTCAGGATCGTCATCGGTCATCTCCTGGTGGCGCATCTCGGTATGGGTGGGCACTCGGCGCAGCGGACCGGGCCGTGATGGCCACGGGTCAGATCAGGTCGGGATCGCTGATCACTTCGACGAGCGCCGGCCCGTCGTGGGCGGTCGCCGTCGCGAGCGCATCATCGAGCTCGGACGCGTCGGTGACGCGGATCCCGCGCGCGCCGCAGATCTCGGCGTACGCGGAGAAGTCCGGGTTGTGCAGCGCGGTCTGCCACACATCCCAATCGCCGGCGCGCTGCTCCTTGGAGATCTTGCCGAGCTGGCCGTTGTTGAGCAGCACGTGCGTGATCTTCATCCGGTGCTTGACGGCGGTCAGCAGCTCCGCCATGTATTGGGCAAAGCCGCCGTCGCCGGTGACCGCGAAGATCGGCCGGTGCGGTGCCGCCGCCCACGCGCCGATCGCCGCCGGGTAGCCAAAGCCGATCGACCCGAGGTAACCCGACATCAGCACCGACTGTCCGGCGGCGCACTCGAAGTAGCGACCGAACGAGTAGGCGTGGTTGCCGACGTCGACGGCGATCACGGCATCTTCGGGCACGTGGGCGGCGAGCACCTCGAACACGGCGGCCGAATTGACACCCCGGCCGCGGTCGTCCACGGCGCGGCTGGCCTTCTCGGCCCGCCAGATCGACCATCGTCCGGCCACCTCGGGCCGCTGGTCGACTCGCTGCGCGGGTGGATCCCCGAGTCGCTCCAGGAGCCTGGAGATGACGACGCCGATCTCTCCGTACACCGGAACCGTCACGGGATGGGTCCGGCCGAGCTGGAGCGGATCGGAGTCGACCTGGATGATCTGCTTGCCGGCATAGATGCCGGTGTGGTCTGAGAACGAGGCGCCGAGCACGAGCAGCAGGTCGGATTCGTTCATGAACCAGCTCGCCACGGGCGTGCCGCTGCGTCCGAGGACGCCGGTGGCGAGCGGATGGGCGTCGGAGATCTGCCCCTTGGCCTTGAACGTGGTGATCACGGGCGCGTCGAGGCGCTCGGCGAGCGCGACGGCCTGGTCGCGATGAAGGCGCGCGCCGTGGCCGATGATCATCACCGGCCGCCTGGCGGCCGCCAGCAGCGCCAGGGCCCGCTCGAGGGCGGCCGCGGGCGGCCCGATCTCCAGTTCCGCCAGCCGTCCGTCGGGTCCGCTCAGCGCTTCGGAGGGCGCTGGGAGCGTCTGGACCTCGTCGGGGAAGATGAGGTGAGACGGGCCGTGCGCGAGGAGCGCGTGCTTGCAGGCGAGCGCCATCAGCTCGGAATGCTTGGAGGTCCCCAGCACCGTCTGCGTCCAGCGCGCCACCTGGCCGAACGCCGCGGTGAGGTCGATCTCCTGGAAGGCACCCGGACCGAGCACCTGGGTATCGACCTGTCCGGTCAGCGCGAGCACCGGGGCGCGATCGACGTTGGCATCCCACAGCCCGGTCAGCAGGTTCGTCGCACCCGGTCCCGCGATCGTCAGGCACGCCGCGGGCCGTCCGGTCAGCTTTCCGTAGGCCGAGGCGGCAAACGCGCCGGCACCCTCGTGACGCATTCCGATGAACGTCAGCCGGCCGGCCTGCTCCTGCCGGCGCAGCGCGTCGGCCAGCCCGAGGTTGGAATGACCGACCATCCCGAACACGTGACGGACCCCCCAGCCGACCATCGTCTCGGCCATGACGTCGCTGACCGTCGTCGCGTGCGGGCGATCGGGCGCCACGCCGATATAGACCCCGTCGGCGCGGACCTCGACCGGATGGGTGGCGACGCCGTCTCCGAACGGTGAGCTCCCATCGAGCGGGCAGTAGTCATATCCGTGCCACGGGCAGCGCAGCATCCCGTTCTCGATCGACCCCTCCCCGAGCGGGCCGCCCTGATGCGGGCACCGGTTGCTCAACGCGGCGTAGCGACCCTGATAATGGGTGACCGCGAAGCTGTGCGGTCCGGCGGTCACCGTCTTCACGCGCCCGTCCGGGAGCTCGTCGGGGTCGAGCACCCGGTGCCATGTCAACCGGTCAGGCGGCGTCGTCGTCATTCCTGCTCAGTCTCGCGCACGACCGAAGTGTTACAGCCCGGGATGCCGTCGGTCTGCGACCCGCCGAGGACCACGCTGATCGCGCTCGCCGCGAACGTCAGCGTGATCCTCGGCCCGCGCGCCCTCAGCGGGTGAGGTTCACGTCAAGGCTGACGACCGGGCAGGCGCCGCTGAGAAGTCCGTCTGGCGGACGTTCAGACCGGCGCCGGGCGCCGCCGCGGTCCACGTCTCCAGATGGACGTCCCACATTGGGCTGTAGTCAAACTGCGACGTGGGTTCTGGCACCTCTTGGCGAATGTTCAGAGGCGGGGGCCCGTCGAGGATGGCGGCGTTGTGACCGTGCTGACGACCGCGGAGTCTGCGCAGCCGGGCGACGGCGACGCCATCACCGCCAGGCCGGTGGCGAGCGCCAGCCCGGGAACCGCGACCCGGCGCCCCGGGAACCTGGCACCCCTGCGGCCGGCTCGGCCCGCCGGTCATCGTCTGCTCGTGTCTGAACCCTCTCATCGCGGGCGGTCCTCTCCGCTGTTGGTTACCCGTCATGGTCGCGTCGCCGCGTCACCCGTTACAGGTGCGGGACGTGACGGGACTCAACCGTCGCCCGGGCCGCACGTTCCCCAGCCCGGATTACCCCCCGACGATCAGCGCTCTCCGGTCTCCTCGACCTCGGTCTTCCACGAGCGAAACGCGCGCAACAGCTCGTCCAGAGCGGCCGGCGCGATGTCCGCCTCGGTCACGCTTCCCACCAGCTCGATCGTTCGGCGCATCTGCGCCACGTACGCCGTGCACCCTTCGCAGCTCGCGAGATGAGCCTCGAATCGTCTCAGATCGTTGCTCGACAGCCGCCGCTCCAGATAATCGGTGACGAGTTCGACGAGCTCCTTGCAGGTCATATCGTTCTCGAGCCCGACGCTCACCGTTGCACCTCCGCCAGGTAGCCGTCAAGCGCGGTGCGGACCGCCGCGCGCGCACGATGCAGCAACACCCGTTGATTGGCATCGCTGATCTCCAGCGCGTCGCAGGTCTCGCTCGCCGACCACCCCTCAATGTCGCGCAGGCTGATGACCGCGCGCTGAGCCACCGGCAGCCCGGCGACCGTCTCAGCGACGAGCCGCCGCACCTCGGCGCCCAGCAACCTCTCCTCAGGCCAATCACGCGGCGGCGCGGACCACAGGTACGGCGAAACGGGATGCTCGACATCGTGAAACCGATCGGCTGGGACGCTCGGGGGCCCCGCGGGCGAGCCGTCGGCCGCCGCCAGTGCCGAAAAAGGGACGATCCGGCCCTCACGCCTGCCGCGCGACACCGCCTGGTTGACCAGAATCCGCACGCACCACGTCTTCACGCTCGAGCGGCCGTCAAAGCGATCGATTCCCGTCATCACCGCCAGCCACGTCTCCTGCACGACCTCCTCCGCGACCGCCATGCTGCTGACATGCAGGCGCGCGATCCGCAACAGAGTCTGGTGATAGGACGTCACCATCGTGACAAACGCCGCCTCGTCCCTGTGGCGCAGCCCGGCCACGAGCTCAGCCTCGTCGACAGCGCCAGCGGACCGATGGGCACGATGCGCCAGCCCGAGCAGGTGCCTGCGCGGACCCGGCGTTGGTAATGGCTCTGACGGGGTCACGGATCATCGCCGCTCAGTCGCCAGACGCCACCGGCGAATGACCACCGAGCCGACGCCGAGAAACCCTACTCCCAGTGCCACCGGCCGGAGCCCGCCGACCCCGACATCGAACGATCTATGTGGTTGACCCGGATGGCGACCGCCGGCTCCCACGGATGCTCCCGGGCCGCGGAGTCTGCAGGGTAGGAAGGGTGATATCTGCGCAGACACGCACCGCGGTCGTCGCTTGGAGGTCAGCGCCGTCGAACGCGCGGCTGGTCGACGGCTGGAGGCGGTTGGGGATCCGGGCCGAGCTCCTCTCCCCGCCGCAGGCTCGCCGGCGGCTTGGGCCTGGAGACGTCGCGCTGGTGCGCTTGGACGTGATGTCCGCGCTTGACGGGATCGAGCCGGGACTGGCTGAGATCGCCGCGCTCGAACGTCGGGGGATCCGAGTTCTCAACCGGCCCGCCGCGCTGCTCGCCGCCCACGACAAGCGCCAGACCGCGCTGCGGCTGGCGGAGGCCGGGATTCCGCATCCGCGCACCCTGCACACGACGAGCCTCGACGAGGTGCGCGCGCTGGTCCCGCCGTTCGTGCTCAAACCGCGGTTCGGCAGCTGGGGCCAGGACGTGGTGGTCTGCCGTGACGCCGGCGAGGTCGAGCGGAGCCTGGCGACGATCGGGCGGCGGGGCTGGTTTCGCCGTCACGGTCTGCTCGTCCAGGACTTCGTGCCTCCGCTGGGATACGACCTGCGCGTGGTCGTCGCCGGAGACCGCGTGGTCGGAGCGGGACGACGCGAGGCGGCCGCGGGCGAATGGCGGACCAACGTCGCCCTCGGCGGCCGGTTCATCTCGGCGGCCCCGCCGGCGGAGGCGGGAGCGCTCGCCATCGATGCTGCCCGCGCGATCGGCGCGGATCTCGTCGGAGTCGATCTCCTGCCCGACCCGGAACACGGATACGTCGTGATCGAGGTCAACGGCGCGGTGGATTTCAACGACGACGAGGAGTCGCTCGCCGGCCGCAACGTCTACGCCGACACCGCAGACGCTCTCGAGATCGGCCAGGCACGCCTGGCCGCCGTCTGACTCGCGCCCAGCTCGCCGCGTCAGCCCCCCGCGTGCCTGTAGAGCAGCTGCTCGATCTCGAACCGCTGACGAGGCAGGCGCTACTCGAGCACGACCGGGCGAGCGGCGGCGGACGCCGTGAGGGGGCGGCGGCGGCCCGAGAGAGCCATTCCCACCGCCGGGATCAGGGCGACGAGAATGAGCACGAGCGCCCACAGGAACGTCGAGGAGAAGGCGCTGGCCAATGGCCCGGCGATCGCGGCGTGCGCGCGCGCCGGCAGGTCCTGGAGGGTGGCGAGGCCACCGGAGTGCGAGGCGCGGCTGCCGAGGACCGCGCTGAGGTTGCTGGTGATCGCCGACGCGAGGATCACCGACAGGACCGCGGTGCCGACCGATGCCCCGGCCTGGCGGATGATGTTCATCGCGGTGCTCGTCCGGGCGATCGCGGCGGGCGGAACCGCCTGCATGGCGGCGGTCATGTTCGGCATCATCGACAGCCCCATCCCGAGACCCTGGACGAAGTTGCCGGCGCACAGCAGCACGTAGGACGTGTGCGCCCCGACGAACACGAACGGGATCAGCCCGATGGCCACCAGGGGCAGGCCGGTGGCGGGCAGCCAGGTGGGTCCGTACCGATCGGTCAGGCGACCCGCGAGGGGCATCAGCAGCATCGCGCCGACCCCGCCCGGCGCCATCAGCAGGCCGGCCTGCAGCGCTGACGCGTTGCGCACCGCCTGGTAATAGAGCGGAACGAGCAGCATCGTGCCGAACACCGAGATCGCGAACAGCAGGAACGTGCCCGCGGCCGCGCCGGCGCGCGTGTGCGTGAACGTCCGCAGGTCGATCAGCGGGTTCGGGGAACGCCAGCTATGGCTCAGCCACGAGGCGATCAGCAGCACACCGGCGATCGTCGGGC
>JBELAG010000409.1:0-4774 GCA_049509055.1 Solirubrobacteraceae bacterium | reverse complement strand
CGTCGCCGAGCAGACCGGCTACCCGCCGGAACTGCTCGACATGGACCTCGACCTCGAAGCCGACCTCGGGATCGACACCGTCAAACAGGCCGAGGTGTTCGCCGCCCTGCGCGAGTCCTACGGCATCGAACGCGACGACCAGCTCAAACTCCGTGACTACCCCACCCTGCGCCACATCGCCGGATTCATCCGCGACAAGGCCGACCTCCCCGGACCCGGCGCCGCCCCCGCGGCCCCGCCCGCACCCGCAGCCGCCGACGAACTGGACGCCACGGTGCTGGACGTCGTCGCCCAGCAGACCGGCTACCCGCCGGAACTGCTCGACTTCGACCTCGACCTCGAAGCCGACCTCGGGATCGACACGGTCAAACAGGCCGAGGTGTTCGCCGCCCTGCGCGAGTCCTACGGCATCGAACGCGACGACCGGCTCAGCCTCCGCGACTACCCCACCCTCCGCCACGTCGCCGGATTCATCCGCGACCGCGCCGGGCTGACCGAATCTGCCCCGGCCACCGAGCCGCCCACCCCGGCGGCCCAGGCCGACCGCACAGCCCAGGCGGACAAGGCCGACGAGGCCGACGAGTCGCGTTACCCGCGCCGTGTCCCGGTGCCGGTGCTGCGCCCGCCGCTGGAGCTGTGCGTGCCGACCGGCGTCACCCTCGGCACGGGCACGCGCGTCGTCGTGATGCCCGATGCCGGCGGCGTGGCGACGGCGCTCACCCGCTCGCTGAAGAAGCTCGGCGTCGAGGTGCTGACGATCACGGGCGCCCCCGAGGTGCAGGCGCTCGAGCGGACGCTCGCCGAGTGGACGGCGTCGGCGCCGGTCGACGGCGTCTACTGGCTGCCGGCGCTCGACCAGGAGGGTCCGCTCAGCGAGCTCAGCGCCGACGCGCGCCGTGCCGCGTTGCACGCGCGGGTCAAGCTGGCCGCGGTGACGATGCGGGCGCTCGCCGGGGACCGCGTGTTCCTGGTGTCCGCCACGCGGCTCGGCGGCCGTCACGGCTATGAGGCCGAGGGCGCGACGTCGTTCTTCGGCGGCGCCGTGACCGGCTTCACCAAGGCGATCGCCCAGGAGCGCCCGGAGGCGTTGGTCAAGGCGGTCGACTTCGGCGAGGCGACGGCCGCCGTCGTGACCCAGACGCTGCTCGACGAGACCCGGCAGGATCCGGGCGCGGTCGAGATCGGCTACGCCGAGGACCTGCGGTGGTCGGTGGCGCTCCTCGAGCGTCCCGCCGAGCACGACGCGCAGCGCGATCCGACCAAGGAGACGACGTTCCTGGTGACGGGGGCGGCGGGCAGCATCGTCCAGTCGATCGTCGCCGACCTGGCGCCGGCGGCAGGCGGCGCGACCTTCCACCTGCTCGACCTGGTCGGCGCCCCGGACCCGCAGGATCCCGACGTCGCCCAGTTCGTCGCCGACCACGAGGGGCTCAAGCGAGCCCTCGCCGATCGCATCAAGGGGGCCGGGAAGCGGCCGACGCCGAAGCTGATCGAACGCGAGCTGGCGCGCATCGAGCGGGCCCGGGTCGCGCTCGACACGATCGGCGAGATCGAGCGTGCCGGCGGCACGGCCCACTGGCACCAGGTCGACCTCACCGATTCCGACCAGGTCGCGGCGGCGGTCGCCGCGGCACGCGCGGCGAGCGGCCGGATCGACGCGGTCGTGCACTGCGCCGGGCTGGAGATCAGCCATCCGCTGACCGACAAGCCGCAGTCGGAGTACGACCTCGTGTTCGACGTCAAAGCGCACGGCTATCTGAACCTGATGGCGGCGCTCACCGCCGGTGGGGACGGCGCGCAGGCGCCCTCGACGGTGATCGTGTTCAGCTCGATCGCCGGCCGGTTCGGCAACCGCGGCCAGACCGACTACTCGGCCGCCAACGACCTGTTGTGCAAGAGCATCTCGCACATGCGCCGCAGCGGCGTCACGCGCGGCCTCGCGATCGACTGGACCGCGTGGGCCCAGATCGGCATGGCGAGCCGCGGCTCGATCCCCACGATCATGAAGGCCGCCGGGATCGACATGCTGCCGCCGAGCATCGGCTCGACGGTGGTGCGCCGGGAGCTGACCTCGGCCGGTGACGGCGCCGAGGTGCTCGTCGCCGGATCGCTGGGGATCCTCACCGCACCGCGCCATGAGACCGGCGGTCTCGATCTGGAGCGCGCGGCCGCGGCGCTGCCCGCCAACTCCGGCCCGATGACCGGCCGGATCACCGGCTTCAGCGCCGATGGCGTGCTGAGCGTCGTCACCGAGCTCGACCCGGCCGCGCAGCCGTTCCTCTACGACCACCGGATCGACGGGATCCCGGTCCTGCCCGGCGTGATGGGCATGGAGGGCTTCGCCGAGACGGCGAGCGCCCTGACGGGCGGCTTCGAGGTGATCGAGCTCGACGACGTCGAGCTGATGGCCCCGTTCAAGTTCTACCGGGACGAGCCGCGGGCGGTGGTGCTCAACGCACGGCTGCGCGACGGCGGCGGTGCAACGCTGGTGGCCGACTGCGAGCTGATCGGGCGCCGGACCCTGCGGGGCTCCGCCGAGCAGGAGACGCGGCACTTCACAGGCCAGGTGCGGTTGGCTCGCCAGTCGATCGCCGCGCCGAAGTCCGATGTGTCACCCGCCGAGGTGGACACCGGCGAGGCCGGCGTGGATCATGATCACGTCTATGAGATCTACTTCCACGGCCCGGCCTACCAGGTGCTCGAGCGCGCCTGGCGCGACAACGGGCAGGTGATCGGCAGCTTGGCCGCCGACCTCCCGCACAATCACGAGCCGGCCGAGCAGGAGACCAAGCTCGCGCCGCGGCTGATCGAGCTGTGCTTCCAGACCGCCGGCATCCTGGAGATCGGCACGACCGGGCGGATGGCGCTCCCGTTGCACATCGACCGCGTCGTGCGCTACCGCACGACCAAGAAGCCGACGCGGCTGTGGGCGGTGGTCACCCCGCGCGACGGCGCGGTCGACGCCGACGTGGTCGATCAATCCGGCCACGTCCGGATGCGGCTGGAGGGGTATCGCACCTCCGAGCTGCCCGGCGAGCTCGATGCGAACGCGCTCGCGTCGATCCGTACCGCGATGAACGACAAGTAGGCGGCGAACATGCAGAGGACCTTCTCACGGCTGGCGATCGTCAACCGCGGCGAGGCGGCGATGCGCCTGATCCATGCCGCGCGCGAGCTCAACACGCACCGCACCGATCCGCTCACGGTGATCGCGCTGTACACCGGCGACGAGCGCGACGCGATGTTCGTCCGCCAATCCGATGAGGCGGTCTTGGTCGGCCCCAGCTTGATCGAGGACGGGCTCGGCGGCTGGCGCAGCGGCTACCTCGACCTCCCGGCGCTCGAGCGCGCGCTCCTGGCGGCGCGCGCCGAGGCGGTGTGGGTCGGCTGGGGATTCGTCTCCGAGATGCCCGAGTTCGTCGACCTGTGCGAGCGGCTCGGGATCGTGTTCGTCGGTCCGAGCGCCGATGTGATGCGCCGGCTCGGTGACAAGATCGCCGCCAAGCAACTGGCCGAGGAGGCCGGCGTCCCGGTGGCGCCGTGGAGCGGCGGGCCGGTGGCGACCGTCGAGGACGCCCTCGAGCAGGCGGGACGGATCGGCCTGCCGCTGATGATCAAGGCCGCGGTGGGAGGCGGAGGCCGCGGCCTCCGCCGGGTCGACGACCTTCAGATGCTCGCCGCCGCGTTCGCCAGCGCCCGCGCCGAGGCGCTGCAGGCGTTCGGCGACGGGACGCTGCTGATCGAGAAGGTGATCGCCCCGGCGCGTCACATCGAGGTGCAGATCATCGCCGACACCCACGGCACGGCCTGGGCGGTCGGCGTGCGCGACTGCAGCTGTCAGCAACGCAACCAGAAGGTGATCGAGGAATCGGCCAGCCCCGCGCTCAGCGCCGAGCAGGAGGGCCATCTGATGGACGCGGCCCGGCGGTTCGCGATCCGCGCCGGCTATCAGAACGCCGGCACGGTCGAGTTCCTCTACGAGCCGTCGTCGCAGCGCTTCTCGTTCATCGGAGTCAACACCCGTCTGCAGGTCGAGCACCCCGTCACCGAGGCGGTGACCGGTCTGGACCTCGTCAAGCTCCAGCTTGATGTCGCGGCCGGCGGGCGCCTGGAGGGCGACCCGCCGCCACGGATCGGCCACGCGATCGAGGCCCGGCTCAACGCCGAGGACCCGGCGCTCGGCTTCGCCCCCGCTCCCGGCCGGCTGGCCGTGCTGCGCTATCCCAACGGCCCCGGCATCCGCGTGGACACCGGCGTGAGCGAGGGCGACAGGATCCCACCGGAGTTCGACTCGATGATCGCCAAGCTGATCGCGTGGGGCTCCACCCGCGACGAGGCGCTCGCGCGGCTGCGCCGCGCGGTGTCCGACACCGTCGCCGTCGTCGACGGCGGCACCACCAACCAGGGCTTTCTGCTGGCGCTGCTGGACCATCCCGAGGTGATCGCCGGCGAGGTCGACACGTCGTGGCTGGACCGGCTGTATCTCAGCGGCGAGGCGGTGCCGGTCCGCCACGGCGACATCGCGCTGCTCCAGGCCGCGATCGAGCTCGCCGAGCGCGACACCGGTGTCGACCGTGCCCGCTTCTACGCGTTCGCGCGGCGCGGGCGCCCGGAGGCGTCGACCGATCTGTCGCGGAGCTATGACCTGCGCCATCACGGGCAGTCCTACCGCTGCGCGGTCGCGCAGATCGGGCCCGAGCGCTACCGCGTCGAGGTGGAGGGACACGTCAGCGAGGTGGCGCTGCGCCGCCTCGGTGAGCACGAGCGCCGCTTC
>JBELAG010000408.1:0-4791 GCA_049509055.1 Solirubrobacteraceae bacterium | reverse complement strand
CGTGACACGACGCTTGGGACGGCGATCCGGGGCCCGCATCAGACGGCTTCGAGCTTGTGCTTTGCCGGCTTGGGCTCCTGCTTTTCACCCTTATGTGGGGTCGTCGTTTCGTGTAAATGACGTCCACGGGCGGCGTCTGGAGCGGGAGCGCTGAGGCGATATGTGGGGGTGTTGCCGATGTCTGTGACGTCGGCGGTGTAGATCCGTCCGGTTGCGGGTCTATGTTGGGTTGCGTCATGGATGACGATTACGTCGGTGGGATGCCGCGGGGGTTCGCAGTTCGGCGGGTGCGGATGCCGTCGAGCGGGGTGGAGTCGTGGACGGTGGTCGGACCGGACGGTCGGCTGGTGGGGCTGGTCGACGAGTTCCTCGGCTGGCTGACGGGGATCGAGCGTTCGCCGAACACGGTCGAGGCGTATGCGCGCGACTTGGCGGCGTTCTGGTCGTTCTTGGGCGAGCGGGATCTGGAGTGGGATCGGGTGTCGGTCGCGGAGTTGGGCGAGTTCGCGGCGTGGGCGCGGAGGCCGGCGCCGAACGTGCTGGTGCTTAGCGAGCAGGCGGCGAAGCGGTCGGCGTCGACGGTGAATCGGATGCTGACGGCGGTGGTGTCGTTCTACGAGTTCCAGGGGCGGCGTGGGAACACGTTGGCGGAGCGGTTGGTGGTCCGCACGCGCAGCGGTCGCGGTGGCTATAAGCCGTTTCTGCACGGGATCGCTCGGGCCAGGCCGCGCGGCCGGGCGGTGCGGCTGCCCGAGCGTCAGCGGCTGCCGCGGACGTTGAGCTTGGAGCAGGTGGCGGCGGTGATCGACTGCCAGCAGCGGCTGCGTGATCGGTTCTTGTTCGCGCTGCTGGCGTCGACGGGGATGCGGGTCGGGCAGGCGCTCGGGTTGCGGCATGAGGATGTCGTCTCGTGGGAGCGGCGGATCGAGATCGTGCCGCGCGAGGGCGCCAGCGGGCGGGCGCGGTCCAAGCGCGGCGCGCGGGGGTCGGTGCCGGTCTCGGGCGAGCTGATCCGCTTGTGGTCAGATTACATGCACGAGGAGTACGGGGCGCTGGAGTCCGACTTCGTGTTCGTGAACTTGTGGAAGGGCGAGATCGGTCGGCCGTTGAGCTATTCGTCGGTCAATGAGCTGGTGCGCCGCACGCGGGAGCTGGTCGGGTTTCACTTCACCGCTCATCAGCTTCGCCATACCTTTGCGACGTTGGCGTACCGTGACGGGGTCGCGCTTGAGGTGATCGGCGCGGTTCTGACACATCGTTCGCGGTCCTCGACGCTGGTCTATACGCATCTGACCGCGGAGGATCTCCGTGGCGTGCTGGCCGAGCGTGGGGTGCTTGACCGGGTGGCGGGTCTGCTCACATGACCACCAACGGGTTGGCAGCGATCGATGGCGGGCAGGTGCCTGATGGCTGGGCAGAGCTGTGGGCGTCTGATCGGTGGCCGCTGCGGGAGTTGCCGCACGCCGATCTGCAGATCGTCAGCCGCGGCGGGGCGATCCTGTTCGACGGGATCGCGCAGCCGTGGTTGAAGGACGCAGCCAAGCGGTGGGCACGCACCCGTGTGCTCGCGGGCGGAGCGCCGAGCACGATGAGCAGCTACGTGCATCACGTGGCGATGTTCAGCGGCTGGCTGGCCGACCGGGTGCCCGAGGTCAGCTCGCCGGCGCAGATCACCCGGACAGTGCTCGAGGATTGGCTTTTGTCGATCCGTTCAAGCGGTTTGGCGCCAGGCACGAAGACCTCGCGGGTATCTGCGGTCCGGCTGTTCTTGGAGGAGCAGTGGCAGGACGGGCTGGCGCGGATGCCGCGCAGCGCGACGATCCACGCGGGCGAGGTTCCCTCAGCGGAGCAGCAGCTCCCGCGCGGGATCGAGGCGCCCGTGTTCGATCAGCTGATCGAACACGCCAACCTGGCGGTGCTGCCCTCCGAGCAGCACCGCACGATCATCCTGCTGCTCGCATTCACCGGGCTGCGGATCTCGAGCATCGTGACACTCGCGCGGGACGCGCTTGAGATCGGCACCGACGGGCACCCGTACTTGCGCTATCTCAACGTGAAGCTGCGGCGCGAGGCGGTGATCCCGATCGGGCCCGTGCTGCACGAGCAACTGCGCCGTCAAGAGCAGTTCCTCACCGACACGCTCGGGGTTGACGGCACCCGCCTGTTGTTGCCCTCCCCGCCGGCCGGTCGCCGAGGCGCCTCGCGTGGCGAGCATCACGTGTCGCTCAAGGGAGTCCGGCACATGCTCAAGCGCTACGTGGTGATCGCGGAGATCCGCGACAGTCGCGGGCGGCTGGCGAGCTGGCTGCATCCGCACAGGTTCCGTCATCACCTCGGCACCAGCCTAGTCAACGACGGGGTGCCGCTGTCGGTGATCCAGCGGGTGCTCGATCACGGCTCGATTCGGATGACCGCCCGCTACGCGCACCTTGACGACGAGACCGTCAAGCGCGAGATGGACAGCTTTCACGATCGGGTCAACGTCCGCGGGGAGCGGATCGCGCTCCCGGTCGACGGGCCGCTCGGAGAGGCGGCGTGGATGAAGGAGCGGATCGCGCGCGCCAAGCAGGCGCTCCCGAACGGGTACTGCGGCCTGCCACTGGTGCAGTCATGCCCGCACCCGAACGCGTGCCTGAGCTGCGCCAACTTCCTCACCGATAGCTCGTTCCGACACGTCCACGAGCGCGAACTCGCCGACACCAAGGCGCTAGGTGAGCGCGCGCGAGAGAACGAGAACGTGCGGCTCGTGGAACTGCTCGAGCAGGACGAGCGATCGCTACGCCGGATCCTCGACGGCCTCGACGCGATCGACGCCGAGCCCTGCGGTATCGACGTGATCGACCTGGCCAGCCGCCGCGACGCCAAGCGGCCGGAGGAGCGCTCGTGAGTACTGCACGATCCACAGCGCTGCGCAGCGCGGCCGCCGCCCGGTCGGTCGCCGCCGAGCAGCGCGCCCGTCACGCGATCGCAGAGCTCGACCGGCGCGGGCAGCCGATCACGTTCCTGGCCGTCGCCGCACAAGCGGGCGTCAGCGCCCGCTATCTCTACGCCCACCCGCAGCTGCGCGCCACGATCCAGCAGCTCCGCGAAGAGCACCACAGCACCCCGTCGCGGCCGCACCGGCACCCGCGCGCAAGCGACGAATCGATCCGCGCACGGTTGCGCGGCGCGCTCGAGGAGAACAAGCAACTCCGTGCCGAGAACGCGCAGCTACGCGACGAGCTCGCGCTCGCCCACGGCGAGATCCGTGAACTCAAGCTCGCAAGCCGGCAGCGGAGCGCGCGGTGAGCGAGTGGCCCGCTCCCGTCGGCGAGCAGGCGCTGCACGGCCCCGCCGGCGAGTTCGTGCTGCGCACCGAGCCGCACTCCGAAGCGCACCCGATGGCCTTGCTCTCGCAGTTCCTGGTCGCTTTCGGGTGCGCATGCGGCCGCGGCACCTACTACCAGGTTGAGGCCGACCGTCACTACACCAACGAGTTCGTCGTGCTGGTCGGCCCGACAGCCACCGGACGCAAAGGCAGCTCCTGGGGCCACGTCCGCCGACTGCTCGGCGACGCCGACTCGGCGTTTTCCGGCTGCCTGGCAGGCGGTCTGTCATCCGGGGAAGGGTTGATCGCCCAGGTCCGCGACCACGCTGACAAAGACGACGGCCAGGCGCCCGCGGACAAGCGGCGCCTGGTGGTCGAGCCCGAGTTCGCCCAGACGCTGAAGGTGCTCGCGCGCGAGGGCAACACGCTGTCTGCGATCGTTCGCCAGGCGTGGGACGGAGAGCCGTTGCAGACGATCGTGCGCAACGACCCGCTGCGCGCTACCGGCGCGAGCATCGCCATCGTCGGTCACATCACCCGCGACGAGTTGCTTCGTTACTTGACCGCGACCGAGCTGGCGAACGGATTCGCGAACCGCTTCTTGCTCGTCGCGGTCAAGCGCTCAAAACTCCTGCCATTCGGCGGCGCGCTCGACGGCGCCCGGTTCGCCGAGATCCGCGACGCCGTGCGCCTGGCGCTGCGCTTCGCCCAACAACATCGCCCGATCACGTTCAACGACGCCGCCCGCGAGCGCTGGATCGACACCTACGAGCAGCTGTCCACGGCCAGGCCCGGATTGGCCGGCGCCGCGACCGCCCGCGCCGAGGCACACACAGTCCGCCTGGCTCTGATCTACGCGCTGCTTGACCTTTCCGAGCACATCGGTCTCGAGCACCTCGAGGCCGCCCTCGCGGTCTGGCGCTACAGCGCCGCCTCCGCTGCCTGGATCTTCGGCGACGCGCTCGGCGACCCCACCGCCGACGAGCTGTGGCAAGCCGCCAAGGAGCGCCCCGCTGGTCTCACCCGCACCGAGGTCTCCGAGGTGTTCAGCCGCAACAAAAAGCGCCGCGAGATCGAACGCGCACTCTCCGTCCTCGAAGACGCCGGGCGGCTGCGCCGCGAGACCCGCCCGGTCCAGCGCGGTCGAGCCGCAGAGATCTGGATCCCCGTGCTCGCCCCCGCCGCCTGACACGTGCCGCCCGACACGTCGCACGGATGCGATCAGAGTGCTCAGCGCACGTCGCGTCAACCTCATCGAGCGAAGCGAGATCGCTAGCGAGAGCGAAGCGGTCTCCCCTCGCGCGCACCCCCGGCGGCGCCCGTGCCCGCCCACCCCTCATTGCCCGTCGTTCTCGCGCCCCAGCTCCCTTTCCGCACTTCTCGATCGTCAATTCTCCCCCCACCCTTCGGCGGTCTGAGCGGCTTGGAGTGAGAGTGCTTCGAGTTCGCTGAGGAGTTCGCGGAGGCGGCGGTTGTTCTCGAAC
>JBELAG010000407.1:0-4806 GCA_049509055.1 Solirubrobacteraceae bacterium | reverse complement strand
GGAGCGCCGGTCTGGCCGGTGACGCGGCCGAGGCCGTTGTAGTTGAAGATCAGCGACCAGATGCTGTTGTCCGACGTGCCGGAGATCCACGGGCGGTCGGCGGCGGGGGTGAGGGTGACGAGCACCGGCCAGGCGAGACCGACGACGGCCAGCGCGACCCCGCCCGCGGTCAGCTGACGCAACGCCGCGAGCCGGCCGCGCGGGGCGGTCCACAGGTACGCCGCGACGATCCCGGGGACGACGAACAGGGCGACACCCATCTTCGTCTCGAAGCCGAGCCCGACGCAGACGCCGCTCCACACCAGCCAGCGCGTGCGCCCGTCCTCCAGCGCCCGCACGGCGAACCACAGCGCGGCGACGCAGCACAGGACGAGCAGCTGGTCGGGATTGTTGTGTCGCGACATGGCGACCGTGATCGGGGTGGTCGCCAGCGCCAGCCCGGCCACGAAGCCCGCCGGCCGGCCGAAGCGGCGGCGCACGAGGTCGTAGGTGAGCGCGGCCGCGGCGATGCCCATCAGCGCCTCGGGGACGAGGATGCTGAGCGGGTGAAAACCGAAGATGCGGGCCGACAGGGCCTCCACCCACAGGCTCAGCGGCGGCTTGTCGACGGTCATCAGACCGGTCTTGTCCAGCGACGCGAACAGGAAGTCGTGCCAGCTGGTCGTCATCGAGCGGACGGCCGCGGAGTAGAAGGTGTTCGCCCAGCCGTTGATGCTCAGTCCCCACAGGTTGAGGACGGCGGCAACGGCCATCAGCCCGGCGAGCTCGGGCCGCGCGCGCACGGCGCGCACCGCCGGAACCGCGCGCCGGGCGAAGCGCGCCTCGCGCAGGGGCGCGCGCACCGAAGCGGAGTTGGAGCTCATCGGGTCAGGATGCGAGGCGCGAGTGAGAGAAGGCTAAGAGCCGGCAGCGGCGTCACGGCTGGTCGGGCGCCCGGTGTGCCTCGGCGTAGACACCGACAGCGGCCACCACCCCGACGGCGACGGCGGCAAGCCCGGAGAGAGATCGGATGAGGACGGGCATTGACTGGCTCCTTGACTGAGATCCTGGGTACGTGCCCAGAATTCCGTATCGGCGCAAGACACTTCGAAGATGACCCTAAGACGAAGGTAGGAGGAGCCGCGCTGCCCGCCCGCGCGTGGGGGCGGCGCACCCTAGAGTACGAGCGACACCGCTGAAACCAGAAGCCCAGGAGCCTCAGAATGCCCTCCAACAGCTTTGACGCGAAGGCCACGCTCAGCGTCGGCGAGCGCTCGTATGAGATCTTCCGCCTGGACGCCCTGCAGCCCAGGTTCGATGTCGCACGGCTCCCCTTCTCGCTCAAGATCCTGCTCGAGAACCTGCTGCGCAACGAGGACGGCGAGTCGATCCGCGCGCAGGACGTCGAGGCGCTGGCCACCTGGGACGCCGCGGCAGAGCCGTCCAAGGAGATCGCGTTCACCCCGGCGCGCGTGGTGATGCAGGACTTCACCGGCGTCCCCGCCGTCGTCGACCTGGCGGCGATGCGCGACGCGATGCGCGAGCTCGGCGGCGACGAGTCGAAGATCAACCCGCTGGTGCCGGCCGAGCTGGTGATCGATCACTCGGTCCAGGTCGACGCGTTCGGCACGCCGCGCGCGTTCCAGCGCAACGCCGAGCTGGAGTTCGAGCGCAATCAGGAGCGCTACGCCTTCCTGCGCTGGGGACAGGGTGCGTTCAACAACTTCGCGGTCGTGCCGCCCGACACCGGGATCGTGCACCAGGTCAACCTCGAATACCTGGCCCGCGTGGTGTTCGTCAACGACGAGCGCAACCAGGCCTACCCGGACACACTCGTGGGCACCGATTCGCACACCACGATGATCAACGGGCTGGGGGTGCTCGGCTGGGGCGTCGGCGGAATCGAGGCCGAGGCGGCAATGCTCGGCCAGCCGATGTCGATGCTGATCCCCCAGGTGCTGGGGTTCAGGCTCACCGGCGAGTTGCCCGAAGGGGCAACCGCCACCGACCTCGTGCTGACCGTCACCGAGATGCTGCGGGCGCGCGGCGTGGTCGGCAAATTCGTCGAGTTCTACGGCGCCGGACTGGCCGGACTGCCGCTCGCCGACCGCGCGACGATCGGCAACATGTCCCCGGAGTTCGGCTCCACCTGCGCGATCTTCCCGATCGACGCCGAGACGCTGCGCTACCTGGAGTTCTCCGGGCGCCCAAAGGAGCTGATCGCGCTCGTCGAGGCCTACGCCAAGGAGCAGGGGCTGTGGCACGACGAGAGCTCCGAGGAGCCGACGTTCTCCGATCACATCGAGCTCGACCTGTCCGACGTCGTGCCGAGCATCGCGGGGCCCAAGCGCCCGCAGGATCGCGTCTCGCTGACGGAGTCCAAGGGCGCTTTCCGGATGGCCCTGGAAGGACTGCTGCCCGAGCCCGACGACGAGGACGAGTCGATCGCCGAGTCCTTCCCGGCCTCGGATCCCGTCTCCACGCATGTGCCCAACGGCGAGGGCCACGGCCCCCAGGGAGATACCGGAGGGGCCCAGGTCGCGCAGCGGCGACGCTCCCGCGCGCCGGTGACGCTCGCCGACGGCACCAAGGCCGAGCTCGACCACGGCCACGTCGTGATCGCGGCGATCACCAGCTGCACCAACACCTCCAACCCGTCGGTGATGCTCGGCGCGGGGCTGCTGGCGCGCAACGCGGTGCAGCGGGGACTGACGGTCAAGCCGTGGGTCAAGACGTCGCTGGCCCCGGGCTCCAAGGTCGTCACCGAGTACCTGGAGCGCGCCGGCCTCGACGAGTACCTTGACGCGCTCGGCTTCAATCTCGTCGGCTACGGCTGCACGACGTGCATCGGCAACAGCGGCCCGCTGCCCCAGGAGATCTCCGACGTCGTCGGGGCCGAGGACCTGGCGGTCGTCTCGGTGCTGTCGGGCAACCGCAACTTCGAGGGCCGCATCAACCCCGACGTGAAGATGAACTATCTCGCCTCGCCCCCGCTGTGCGTGGCCTACGCGCTGGCCGGAACGATGGACATCGACCTCTACGACGAGCCGCTGGGCGAGGACACGCACGGCGAGCCGGTGTTCCTCAAGGACATCTGGCCCGGTTCGGCCGAGGTGGCGCGGACGGTGGCCGACGCCGTGCGGTCCGACATGTTCCGCAAGAGCTACGGCGAGGTGTTCGACGGCGACGAGCGCTGGAACTCGCTGGAGGTGCCGACCGGTGAGCGCTTCGCCTGGGACGAGCGCTCCACGTATGTGCGGCGCCCGCCGTTCTTCGAGGACCTCCCGCGCGAGCCCGAGCCGGTGGAGGACATCGTCGACGCGCGCGTGCTGGCGGTGCTCGGCGACAGCGTCACCACCGATCACATCTCGCCGGCCGGATCGATCAAGCGCGACGGGCCGGCCGCCCACTACCTCAACGAGAACCACGTCGAGGCGCCGGACTTCAACTCCTACGGGTCGCGCCGCGGCAACCACGAGGTGATGATGCGGGGGACGTTCGCCAACATCCGCCTGCGCAATCAGCTCGCGGCAGGCACCGAGGGCGGAGTGACCCTGTACCTCGGCGACGAGTCCGGTGAGCAGATGTCGATCTACGACGCGGCGATGCGCTACATCGAACAGCACATTCCGCTGATCGTGCTCGCCGGCAAGGAGTACGGCTCGGGCTCGTCGCGTGACTGGGCGGCGAAGGGCACCCGCCTGCTGGGGGTGCGGGCGGTGATCGCCCAGAGCTTCGAGCGCATCCACCGCTCCAACCTCGTCGGGATGGGAGTGCTGCCCCTCCAGTTCGCCGACGGCGAGTCCGCCCAGTCGCTCGGCCTCAGCGGACGCGAGAAGTTCACGATCGCCGGGATCGCCGGCGGCGAGGAGGTGCCGCGGCAGCTGACGGTCAAGGCCGGCGACACGACGTTCACGGTGACCGTGCGGATCGACACGCCCAAGGAGCAGCGCTACTACCGCCACGGCGGCATCCTCCAATTCGTCCTCCGCGAACTCCTGCACTAGATTGCACCCGCATGGCGACGCCTGAGCTGCTTCACCGGCTGTTGATCGCGTCCGGCCCCTCCGGACACGAGACCGGCCCGGCCACCGTCTGGCGCGAGGGCTGCGCGCCGTTCTCCGCCGACGTCCGCGGCGACATCGTCGGCTCCTCGATGGCGCGCGTCCCCGGCACCGCCGGCGGTCCGACGCTGGCGGTGATCGGCCACATCGACGAGATCGGCCTGCATATCACCCACATCGAGGACGAGGGGCATCTGCGCTTCGGCGAGGTCGGCGGCTGGGACGTCGTCGTGCTCGTCGGCCAGCGGGTGAAGATCGCCACGCGCGGCGGCGACGTCACGGGCGTGATCGGCCGCAAGCCGATCCACCTGATCAAGTCCGACGAGCGTGACAAGGCGCCGAAGATCAAGGACCTGCATATCGACATCGGCGCCGCCGACGGCGACCAGGCGCGCGAACTGGTACGGATCGGCGATGTGGCGGTGATCGACGTCGAGCCGATCGAGCTTCCCAACGGGCGCATCAGCTCGCGCGCGCTGGACAACCGCGTCGGCAGCTACGTCGCCGCCGAGGCAGCGCGGCTGGTCGCGGCCAACGGCGGCGCGCCCGGCGATGTGGTGGCGCTCGCGGTGGCCCAGGAGGAGACGACGTTCGCCGGGGCGCGGACGAGCACGTTCGCGCTCGAACCCGACCTGGCGATCGTCGTCGACGTGATCTTCGCCACCGATCAGCCGGGCATCGACCTCGGGCCGATGACCAAGCACCCGCTGGAGTCCGGGCCGGTGATCGCCCGCGGAACGGCGCTGCACCCGCGCGTCACCGA
>JBELAG010000406.1:0-4821 GCA_049509055.1 Solirubrobacteraceae bacterium | reverse complement strand
ACGCTCGCAGGGTGGTGGCTGGATGGCAACGTCGACTTCCTGAGCGGCGCGAACCCGCTCGACGAGATCGCCGCGGGGCGCTATGAGCGGATGATGCAGTACGCGCTCTGGGTGTCCGACGGCGGCTTCACGTAAGCGCGACAGACACTCAGCGGCGTGGCCCGGTTGCCCGTGCACGGCACCGGGAGCAGACACACGGCGCAGGATCGATGATCGCGCCTCCCCACCGCCCCGCGGGCCGGGCACCTGAGCCCCGCAACACGCGGGCCGTCGATGGGGCCCTGATCGGTCGCGGTCAGCCGTAGACCGACCCCCGGCGCCGGGTAGCCGAGCACGTCGGAGTCCGTCGAGGGCGACGTCACGGACGGCCCGCCCAACGATCTTCGCCGGCCGCTGAGGTCGGCGCCGCATCCAACCGAGAGGAGGCCCCGATGGTCTGAGACCTGGCCCGACGCCATGTGGCGCCGGGTGTCGTGACGTTCCCATAAACGCGTCGACCCCAGAGTGGCTGCTCCGGGGCCGACAGAAATCCTCATAAGGAGGACCACTCGATGACGGAAAACCGTAGCACCGCGATCAGCGGCGCGCACCACCTCGCCGACAAACGGCCGCCTCGCCGGCGTGCTCGCGTCCGCATCGTGCGGGCAGTGCGCGCGATCGTCCGCCTCGCCTGCGGCTGGCGTCGGCTGGCGCACCTGCCGTCGCTGGGGCAGGTGCGGGCGATGGCGTGGTTTGACGGCCGGGAGCCGTGCTCGTATCTGCTGGACCGGGCGGTGAACTTCGTGCCCGACCCGATGGAGTTCGGCTATGAGTCAGAGGTCGGCCAGCACGCGCTGTGCTTCACCTGCACCGATGAGTACGGGCGGGTGATGGAGCTGGTGATGATGCGCGACGGCGGCGGGTTTGACCTGCTGAGCGGCATCCACTAGCCACGCGCATCCCCTCCCAGGGGTCTGGAGGCGCCCGTCCCGGTTCGCCCGGGGCGGGCCCTCCACGCCCCGTCTTCCTCTCCTGCGAATGAAGGGAGGTGCGCGCGTGCGCACCCTGATCGCTCCTCTGCACCCGGAGGTGCAGCAGGAACTGCAGTTGCTTGACCGCAAGCGCGCCGAGATCGCCCGCCGCTACATCCGCCGGCTGGCGCTCGAACCGTACCTCGGCGCCCGTGTCGAGCGAGGGCTGCTGGCCGAGCATGGATGTCGACGGATCTACTTCGACCACGACGACCGACCCGACGATCTGTTCCGGGCGCGACGCCCGACCCTGCGTCGCGGCGATCAGGACCCCAGCGAAGGCCCGCGGTGGCGGATCGTCTACTGGACGCCCGAGGCATCACGGTCACAGATCCGGCTGGTGGTCATCCTCGCCGTCGCAGCCGGACACCCCACACCGCCAACCCCGAATGCGTACGAGCTTGCCACCAGGCGGCTTGAGCCGTTGCTCGACGCCTTCTCAAAGAAGGGAGGATCGAAGTGAACGCCTATCTCATCAGCCGGGCGGCGTACCATCGGATCATGCCCGACGACGGCCTTCCTCACCCCGCCACCGGCATGCGGCTGTCTGAGTTGCGCGAGCACCAGGCACGCGTGATCGAGATGCTCGAGCAGGGCGGAGCGATCATCGTCCACACCGACGACGGAGAACACCTGCTCGGCGTGCTGACCCGTGATCGCCGGCTGCTCGACGAGGCGGCGATCGCGGCGATGATCGACGCCGGGAACCTGCCGCCGCTGCACGAGCTGATCGCGATGGACGACCGTGGCGAACTGCCGTGAACCCGGCTGCCGTTGTGGTCGAGGAGGTTCTGCGGTTCGATGACCTGCCCGTCGGGTCGATGGCCAGCCGCCGCGCCGTCGTGTGCTGGAGCGACGGCACCGAGACCGAGGCCCTGCGCTGGTATGCCGATGAGGTCTTGGTGTGCGAGGGCGACCTGATCGGCCGGACCCGCGAGCAGATCCGCTCGCTGCATTTCCGTCGCGACCGAGACTGGCTGCAGTCCTGACGCCAGTCTGATCCTGATCGCCTGACCGGTTTTCGCTGGGCATGCCGCACGAGGGACCGACAGCCCGCGATGCCGGCCCGCTGACGCGGCGATCACCAGCCACTGGAGAACTACCATCAACGCGATGGCTGTCACCGCGAAGAAGCTCGATGTGGGGATCGGCGACGTGGTCGAGATCGAAGGCCGAAAATATGACGTGGTCTCCGACAAGCATGGAGGGGTCACGCTCGAGCCGGCGATCACCAAGACGGTCGCCGAGATTCACGCCCAACACGGCACGCGTCCGCTGACCCCGGAGGAGTTCGAGCGGCACTTCGGCGATCTGCCCTCCGACGGCGAGGGGTAGCTCGTGCCTGCACCGCGCCGCGATCCCAGCCGGGTCGCGGTACGGATCGATCGCGAGGTCTGGCGGGAGGAGGTCCAACGCCTCGACCCGCGCTCCCCGGCCCGGAACGCCGCCGAACGCGAACGCCGCCACCTCGGACAGCAAGGCATCGCCCTGGGGCAGCTTCAGCGGTGTGCCGAGCTCGGCGGGGACCAGACGAGGCTTGCCGGGCTCCTGAAGGCGTACGTCCCGATCGCCGGATCTGCCCCGTCTGACCGGCCGTTCGGGATGGTCTTCTCCCCAGAGCCCGGGCCGATATTGGCGTTGGTCGCCTTCGGCGAGCGCCATCCGCGAACCGGCACCCGCAGCGTCTATGAGCGAGCGCACAAGCGGCTGCACGGCCGCTATCCCGACCAGTAGCGCACCCCGCGCTCACCGCCGCTGCGCGCCCGGCGTTGCGGTGAGCACCTGACCGCAACAGCATCCCGGCTCGCTCTGCCATTCGCCGTAGGCCCAAGCTTCCCGGCAAGGGCCGCCCGCCTGCCCGCGTCGTCCCGCGGGCCCTTGACCCGAATGCCCCGAGACCGGGGCACGGGCGCCTGACCGTCTGAGCGTCGCCGCGGCATGACGACGCGCAGAGCACAGCAGTGCACCGCAATCGCCGGCCACCACGGCGATGCGCGCCACTGCGATGAAGGACCGGCTCGCGTCGGGGTGACGCGAGCTGCACACGACCCGCGAGCCGCCGTAACGGGGCTCGCTCACACCCGCATTGACAGGAGGCCCGTCATGGGTTCGATGCTGAAGTTCGACTCCGACCGCCGCGAGCTGGTGCGCGAGCGCCGCCAGGCGAGGATGGAGCGCAAGGCTCAGCGCCGCGAGGACCGCGACCGCAAACGCACCACCACCACACCGATCCCGACCGCGTCCGCGACATCGACGCTGTCGCCCACTCAGCGCCACGCGGAACGACAGGTCCGCGAGCAGCTGGACCGGATCGTCGAGCGCGCGCTCGACCGCCACGACCGGCGCGCCGCGACGGTCAGCCCCGTCGCACCGGCCGCACCGACCACGCCGGACATCGCGGAGCCGCGGCCCGCGCTACCGGCTCGGGCAGCCCAGACCGGCGCCGCCTCGCCGGGCCCGCCGGCCACGCGACCGCTGGACGCCGACGAGCAGCTCGCCGTCGACGGCACCACCGCGAACCGGGAGGGGCGGGTGTCGCGCCGCGACCGCGATCTGGCCGCGTTCCGAGAGCGCCGCCAACAGGCCGCGGACGCGGCCCGGGAGGAGGCCCGCGCGCGGATCGACCGGGCCGGTGAGCTGGCCAGCGTCGCCGACGCGCTCGCCGCGCTGGGGCACCCGGCCGCCGGGCCGTGGACGGCGGAGCGCGAGCAGCTCGAGCGGGCGCTGGCGACCGGGCGATTCTCCGAGGTCGGCGCGGAGGCGCGTCGGGCGTTGTGGGCGATCGCCCGCGACGCCGCTCGCATCTCCCCCCGCGCGACGCGTGACCCGGATCTCGCGCTGGCGGTGTGCGTGGCCTACGCGATCATCGCCCGCGCGCCCCGCAGCGCGCTCAGGTGCGCGCAGCGCGCCCGGCCGATCCCCCGCGCCCAGCCCATTACGCGGCGGGCGTTTTGGCGCTGAGCACGACAAGCGACGCCGTTCCCGCCGGCTCGCACGCAGCGCGCCCGCAACCCCGCCGGCGACACACCACCACGACCAGTGAAGGAGAAGTCATGCCCAACCCCGTCACCGCAACCCACGACCAGGCCGACCGCCACGTGCTGCGGCCACCAGCCCACGTCGCCGATCGCCCGGACCGGACGCGGTTCGCGCCGTTGTTCACGCGGGCCGCCAGGCTGGCGATCATGACCGTCGAGGATGAGCTGGGCCGGCCGCTGGTCGGCGTGTTCGTCCCCGACCGCTGGCTGCTGTAGGGAGCCGGCTGCATTTGGCCCCCAGACGAGTCACTCACCCACGACGCCAGACGGACGTGAGCCCGGCAGCAATCGCCGAGGTCGACCAGAACCAAGCCGGGGCGGGCACTCACCTCTTGCAGCCGCGCCCGGAGGATCTCAGAGCGACCTGGCCCGCGCACGCGCACCGCTGCCGCCAGGCGCTGCCCGCCGACCTGTCGTGGGCGGCGCCGCTGATCGACCCCGACCATCCGCGGGCCGTGTGCTGCGGCCGGGAGCAGGCGTGCCGGCTGATCGTCTGGCATCACCACCTGCCGACCTATGAGCACGTGTCGTTCAGCTGCCAGCGCCTGACTTGCAGCACCGATCCCGCCAGTTCCGCCGGCCTCGCCGCCCTCGCCGGGCGGTAGCGACCACCACCCGCCGGGCTTACCCGACGATCCGCCCCTTCTCTCTCCGGAGGGGGGCGGGTCGCCGTGCGTCCGGTACCTACCCGACAAGCAAGGAGTCTCGATGAGTCCTCACCAGATCCTCATCGTCGAAGCACACGACGCCACCCGCCAGTTCGTCGCCGACCA
>JBELAG010000405.1:0-4851 GCA_049509055.1 Solirubrobacteraceae bacterium | reverse complement strand
GGCGATCTCCTGCAGCTGCTCGTCGCTGAGGCCGTGGAGGTCCTGCGGCTGGTGGATGCTGGGCAAGAGGTCTGACATCAGTAGCTCCGTGTCGCGATGAAGTCCGTGATCTGCTCGAGCTCCGCCGTGGCGGTCGCGCTCACGCCGGCGGCGGCGAGCGCGTCACGAGCCCGCTCGTGCGACTCCTCGGCCAGCCGTCGCGCACCGTCGAGCCCGAACTCGGTGACGTACGTGCGCTTGCCCAGCCGTTCATCGGCACCCTGCTGCTTTCCGAGGGTCTGCGCCGATCCGGTCACGTCGAGGATGTCGTCGACGATCTGGAACAGCACCCCCAGCTCGCTCGCGAAGGTGCGGAATGATGAGATTGTGACAGGTTTGTGTTCGCCGGCGAGCAGCAGCACGCACTCGATGCTCGCCGCGATCAGCCGGCCGGTCTTGAGCTCGTGCAGCCGACGCAGCCCCGCGGCGCCCTCGGGCGCGGTGCCGGCGACGTCGAGGTACTGCCCGCCGACCATGCCCTGCACGCCGGTGGCGCCGGCCAGCTCGCGGGCCGCGGCCAGCACCCCCGCGGGCTCGCCGGACTGACGCGAGAGCAGCAGCTTGAACGCCTCGGCGTAGAGCCCGTCGCCGGCCAGGATCGCGACGTCCTCGCCGAACGCCTTGTGGCAGGTCAGTCGCCCGCGCCGCAGATCGTCGTCGTCCATCGCCGGCAGGTCGTCGTGGATCAGCGAGTAGGTGTGGATCAGCTCGATCGCCGCGGCCAGCGGGAGCACGTCGTCGCGCGCCAGGCCGAGCGCGCCGGCGGTGGCGAGCGCCAGCACCGGGCGGATCCGCTTGCCGCCGGCCAGCAGCGAGTAGCGCATCGCCTCCTCCAGCCCGGAGGTCGCGAACTCATCCGAGAAGCGGATCGACTCCAGATAGCGATCGACGTCGGAGCGAAGGTGCTCCGGATAGGCGGACGTCGACGTCGCGGCGGCGGCGGCCAAGCGTTGCGCCTAGGCCGCCGGGAGCGGAAGCTGACCGGGCAGGTCGGGCAGCGGCTCCAGGGCGGCGCGGGCCCGCTGGTCGAGGTGGGCGCTCGCCTCCGATGCCAGCCGGGCGCACTCCTCGACCAGTGCCAGCGTCGCATCGGGCTCGAGCTCGCCGGCCCGCAGCAGGTGCGCGGTGTGGTGCAGGCGGGTGCTGAGCTCGATCAGGGGATCGCTTACGTTCACGTTCACAAGATTATCGACCTGAGGTCGCGGAGGCCGCCGTCTACGGCGCGCCACCGCTCAGCGATGCCGGTCGAGCGCCTCGTTGACGAGCGCGTCGGCGCGGGCGTTGCGCGCCCGGGGGACACTGCGGATCGACCATCGGTCAAAGCCGCGCAGCGCCGCCAGCGCCTGCTCGTGCAGCGGCTTCATCGCCGGATGCTTGACCTTGTAGACCCCGGTCACCTGCCGGGCGACGAGCTCTGAGTCGTTGACCAGCTCCACCTCGCGCGCGCCGAGCGCCTTCGCCCGCTCGAGCCCGCGCAGCAGCGCCCGGTACTCGGCCACGTTGTTGCTCGCCACTCCGATGCGCTCGCCGACCTCGTCGAGCACCGTCCCGTCGATGCCGGACACCACGACGCCGATCGCCGCCGGGCCCGGATTGCCCCGCGCGCCGCCGTCGACATGGACGATCACCCGATCGCCGGTCGCGGAGCCGTCCGCGGCCGCGCCGCCGCCGGCGCTCAATCGCTCGCCAGCTCGGGGATCTCGCCCGGGATGCGCGCGCGGCGGCGGTCGCGCACCTCGCGCTTGCCGCCGCCCGACGTGCTGGTGCGCCGCGAGGACGACCGGCGGTCGACGATCACCGTGACGTTGGGGTCATCGGCGTAATAGCTCGTCAGCTTCGGCAGCAGGTCGTCGGCCAGCGCTTCGGGGACCACGCAATAGATCACAGAGGGCATGGTATTCGAGATGCCCGGCGGCGCGCCATCGAACGTCCGTCCAGCGCCGCGGTCTACAGTCGTCGCTCGTGACCGAGGCCGATCACGCGCTGCGCGAGGAGCAGGAGCATCTCGATGCGACGATCGAGGCGTTCGATCGGGCGCTGGCGGAGCTGTCGGCGCGGCGGCCGAGCAGCGGCATCGATGAGTTCGCCAACGACGCGCTCGACCAGCTGCGCCGCGAGCGGCTGCGCGCCTACACCGCGGCCAGCGGCCCGCTGTACTTCGGTCGCATCGACCGGGTCAGCGCGGGCCCGACGTACGTCGGGCGCCATCTCGTCGTGGATCGCCGCAGCCGCCTGCTGGCGATCAACTGGCGGGCGCCGGCGGCCGAGCCCTTCTATGCCGCGACGCCCCGCGATCCGCGCGGGATCACGCTCCGGCGGCGGCTCGACATCGAGGACGGGCGGCTGCTGGGCTTCGTCGACGAGGGGTTCGCGAGCCCGGGCGAGGATCACCTCACCGAGGCGATCATCGAGGACATCACCCGGCGGCGGGTCGGGGAGATGCGCCAGATCATCGCGACGATCACCCCCGAGCAGTACGACGTGATCACCGAGGAGCCGGTGCCCGCGCTCGTCATCCAGGGCGGGCCGGGGACCGGGAAGACCGCGGTCGGGCTGCACCGCGCGGCGTGGCTGCTGTATGCCGAGCCGGCGCTGCGCAACGCCGGCGTGCTCGTCGTCGGCCCCAACCGGACGTTCATCGCCTACATCGGTCAGGTGCTGCCGGCGCTCGGCGAGCGGGCCGTCGAGCAGCGCGACATCGACGCGCTCGTCGCCCGGCGCGATCAGCACGTCGACGAGAGCGCGCCGGTGGCGACGCTGAAGGGCAGCGGCCGGATGGCGCTCGTGCTGCACCGCCTGCTGTGGAGCCGGCTACGGGCGCCCGAGCAGGAGAGCTACGCCGTGACCGTCGGGCGGGTGTCGGTGACGCTCAGCGCGGAGGAGATCGGATCGCTGGTGCGGGAGGCACGCGAGGCCGCCCGCAGCTATGAGGGGGCGCGGACCCGCTTCCGGGCCCGGCTGGCGGAGCGGATCGCCGCCCGGGCGGCCGAACGCTCCCGCGACACGGTGCTCGCCGCGACCGCCGAGATCGTCACCGCCGTGCGCAAGACCGCCGAGTACCAGCGGCTCGCCAACCGGCTGTGGCCGCGGGTGGCGCCCGAGCGGCTGGTGGAGGGCCTCTACAAGAACCGCCGGCGACTGCGCGAGGTCGCCGGCGAGCTGCTCGGCGGGGACGAGATCGAGCTGCTGCTCGGACTGTCGGCGCCGCAGCGCACGCGCGAGATGAGCGCCACCGACATCGCGCTGCTCGACGAGGCCCGCTGGCTGATCGAACCCGAGCTGCGCACCTTCGGCCACGTCGTCGTCGACGAGGCCCAGAACCTCACCGCGATGGAGCTGCGAATGGTGGTCCGCCGCGCCCGGCGCCAGTCGCTGACGATCCTGGGTGACATCGCGCAGCGCACGACCGAGGCCGGGCTGTCGAGCTGGGACGCCGTGCTGACCGAGGCCGGCGTGCGCGCGTTCGCTGCGCGCGACCTGCTGATCAGCTACCGGGTGCCCGACGACTTCCTGCGCCTCGCCGCCGAGCTGGCCGGCGTCACCGCGGACGTGCCGGAGGGCGTGCGCCACGCGCAGTGGCCGCCGGTCGCCGTGCTCGCCGCGCGCCCGGCGATCGGCGAGACCGTCGTGCGCCTCGCCGCCGCGATGTCGGAGGCGGTCGGCAGCGTCGCGATCGTCACGCCCGACCGCTGGCTGACCGAGATGCGCGCGGCGCTGGCGGCGCTGCCGTTCGCCGACGCCACCGCCGGCTCGCTGTCGGCCGCGCTCAACCTGCTCGACCTGCACGTCGTCAAGGGCCTGGAGTTCGACGCGGTGATCGTCGTCGATCCCGATGCGATCCTCGCCCAGCGCCCCGGCGGCGGGCCCGGCGCGCTGTACACCGCGCTGACGCGATCGACGCGAGCGCTGGCGATCGTCGCCCCCGAGCAGCGCGGCGGCACGCTGGCGGGCAGCGGGCTGCTGACCGTGGTCGACGGCGCGCGGGCGGAGGCCGAGTGGATGGCGCTGCGGCGCGACGGCGCCGGGGTGTGAGGGCGCCGGCGGCTAGTCGCCGAGGGTGAGCTGACCGCGGTCGTCGGCGGCCGCGTTGAGCTGGCGATCCAGCGCGCTGAGCTCGTCGAGCTCGTACCCCTGACCGGCGACGCGCATGCTCGGGACCTCGTCGGAGAGGTCGACCTCGTAGCGGTACCAGCACAGCTCCCAGGCGACGATCACGCAGACGCTGCTGCCGGTCGCGTCGGAGGGATGCACCGAGACGTCGGGCAGGCCGAGCGAGCGGGTGATCCCGGCGACGGTGCGCGGATGCTCCGACGCGTTGAACTCGGCGACCGCGGAGGCGATCTTGTGCTCGATGCTCGTCGGCACGGCGCGCACGTGGCGCGGCTCGCGACTGCCCGGCTCGCGCCCCGACCCGCCGCGGCCCGCGCTGTTGCCCAGCGACCGCGCGGCGCGGACCGGCCGTGACCGCCCGCCGCCCGGCCGCGATCGTGGCGCGCCGTTGCCCGCCGAGCGCGACCGCGACCCGCCGTCGTCGGCGGGCTCCGGTCGTGGCGGCGGTGGCGCGAGCTCAAAGCGCGCAGCGTCCTCGCCCTGGCCCTCGCCGTCGCGCTCGTCGGACGCGCCGCCCCGCCCCGCGGCGCCGTCACGGCGGCCGCGGAACCGCCCGAGCAGCGACCGGCGACGGTCGGGGCGGGCGCTGGACTCGTCGTAGGCCGGGATCGTCCCCTCGCGCACCCAGCCACCGTGCAGCGCGCGTGACGTGCACAGCTCGCAGACGGCGTGGCGGGTCGTCCCGTCGACGTAGACCTCGGC
>JBELAG010000404.1:0-8149 GCA_049509055.1 Solirubrobacteraceae bacterium | reverse complement strand
AGTTCGAGGACATCGTCGCGCGCGGGCTGCAGTCGCTGATCGACGACGATCCCAACCTGTCGCTGGTGGCGACCGACGTCCCGCGCGAACAGCTGGCGGCCACGCTGTCGGCCCACGACGCCGACGTCGGGATCCTCAGCTTCGGCTCGCTGTACCGGCCCTCGGATCTGCGCGATGTTCACACCGCGGTGCCGCGCGCTCGCCTGCTGGTGCTCGCCAACAACCCCTCGTCGGCCGAATGCCGGCAGCTGATCGGCTTCGGCGCCACCGCCTGCCTGGCCAAGAACACCGAGGCGCGCGACGTCCTGCACGCCATCTACCTCGCGTCGCGCGGGCTGCAGGTGCTGCCCCCGCCCGGGCCGCCGTCCTACGAGCCCACCGGCCCGGTGCCGCTCACCCCGCGGGAGGCCGACGTCCTGGAGCTGCTGCAGAGCGGCCACTCCAACCCCGAGATCGCGGCGGCGCTGCACGTCGGCGTCGAGACCGTCCGCACCCACGCCCGCCACATCTACCGCAAGCTCGGCGTCAGCACCCGGCGCGAGCTGCGGGCGCTCGGCTAAGCTAAGCGCCGCCGGCGCCGTGAAGCCGTGCTCAGTCGGCGGCCGAGCCGGCGCGCTCGCCGGCCAGCAGCGCCGGGTCGGCGATCAGCAGCTCGGCGATCTGGACGGCGTTGGTCGCCGCGCCCTTGCGCAGGTTGTCGGAGACGACGAACATCGAGAGCGCGCGCGGGTGTGATTCGTCGCGGCGGATCCGGCCGACGAACACCTCGTCGCGGCCGGCGGCGCGCAGCGGCGACGGCACCTCCTCCAGGATCACCCCGGGGGCGTCGGCCAGCAGCTCCCGGGCCCGCGACGCCGGCAGAGCCGTGCGCGTCTCGATGTTGACCGCCTCGGAATGGGAGACGCGGACGGGGACGCGGACGCAGGTCACCGCGACGCCGATCGCCTCGTCCTCGAGGATCTTGCGCGTCTCGAACATCATCTTGCGCTCCTCGTCGGTGTGGTCGTCGCCGTCGACGAAGCTGCCGGCGGCGCCGATCACGTTGAACGCGATGTGGTCGGGGTAGACCTCGGGCGCCGGCAGCTCGAGGCCGTTCAGCGAGGCCCGGGCCTGGGCGTCCAGCTCGTCGATCGCCTTCTTGCCGGTCCCCGAGACCGACTGGTAGGTGGCGACCACCAGCCGCTCGATTCCCGCCTCGCGGTGGATCGGGGCGAGCGCGACCATCAGCTGCATCGTCGAGCAGTTGGGGTTGGCGATCAGGCCACGGTGGCGGGCGAGCGCGTGCGGGTTGACCTCGGAGACGACGAGCGGCACCGACGGGTCCGTGCGGAACGCCGAGGAGTTGTCGATCACCACCGCGCCGGCGGCCACGAACCGGGGCGCCCACTCCCGGGAGGTGCCGCCGCCTGCGGAGAACAGCGCGATGTCGATTCCACCGAGGTCGGCGTGCTCGTCGAGCACGACCACGGGTCGCCCGTCGACCTCGGCGCCGCGCGAGCGCTCCGAGGCGAACAGCACGAGCTCGTCGGCGGGGAACGCGCGCTCGCGCAGCACGTCGAGCATCACCCGCCCGACGGCCCCGGTGGCGCCGACGACGGCGACGCGGGTCATCGCGCCCCCTGTTCGACTTCGATCGCGCCCGCGCCGAGCGAGAACGCCGCGTGCAGCGCCTGGACGGCCTGCGGGACGGCGGCGGCGCGGATCACGCACGAGATCTTGATCGGCGAGGTGGAGATCATCTCGATGTTGATCCCCTCCTCGGCGAGCGTCTGAAAGACCTTGGCGGCCACCCCGGGATGCGATCGCATGCCGGCGCCGACGATCGAGACCTTCCCGATGTCGCGGTCGGTGTCCACCCGGGTGAGGCCGAGCGCCGCGCTGACCGGCTGCAGCGCCTGCTCGGCGGCGCGCAGGTCCTCGGTCCCGATCGTGAACGACACCTCGGCGGCGCGGCCCTCGGTGAGCGGCTCGTTCTGGATGATCGTGTCGACGTTGCAATTGGCCTCGGCGAGCGCGATGAAGATCGCCGCCGCGGCGCCGGGCCGGTCGGGCACGCCGAGCAGCGTGATCCTGGCCTCGTCGGTCGAGTGGGTGACAGCGGTGATCAGCGGGTGTTCCATGGTCTCGTCTTCTCCGAGGACAAAGGTACCGGGAGCGGGATCGAAGCTCGACCGGCAGTGGATCCTCACCCCGTGGGTGCGGGCGTACTCCACCGATCGCAGCTGCAGCACCTTGGCTCCCGAGGCGGCCATCTCCAGCATCTCCTCGAAGCTCACCTGCGGCAGCTTGCGGGCGTCGGGCACGATCCGCGGGTCGGCGCTGAACACCCCGGCGACGTCGGTGTAGATCTCGCACACCTGGGCGTCGATCGCCGCCGCCAGCGCGACCGCGGTGGTGTCCGATCCGCCGCGCCCGAGCGTCGTCACGTCGCGGCTGGTCGACACGCCCTGGAAGCCCGCGACCAGCACGATCTTGTCCTCGGAGAGCGCCTCCTTGATCCGGTCGGCGCGGACGTCGAGGATCCGCGCCTTCGTGTGCGAGGTGTCGGTGACGATCCCGGCCTGCGATCCGGTGAGCGAGATCGCGCGGTGACCGAGATCGTTGATCGCCATCGCGCACAGCGCGCACGAGATCCGCTCGCCGGTCGACAGCAACATGTCCATCTCGCGCCGGTCGGGATCGGGCGAGACCTCCTCGGCCATCGCGATCAGCTCGTCGGTCGTCTTGCCGCGAGCCGACAGGACCGCCACGACCCGCTTACCCGACGCGTGCTGGGCGACGATCCGGCGCGCGGCGTGCTTGATCCGCCCGGCATCGGCGACCGACGTTCCGCCGAACTTCATCACCACGGTGTCGGGCATGCTCAGATTCACGGTCGCACCATTGTTCAGGCCACCCGGCGCCCCGAGAACGCACGTCCCAAGGTCAACTCGTCGGCGTACTCCAGGTCGGCGCCGACCGGCAGGCCGCTGGCCAGGCGGGTGACCGACAACTCCGGCTGGAGCTCACGCAGGCCGGCGGCGATGTGCAGCGCGGTCGCCTCGCCGGTCGTCGTCGGGTTGGTGGCGATCACCACCTCGCGCAGGCTGCCGTCCCGGGCGCGGTCATACAGCTCGGCGATCCGCAGGTCCTCGGGATCGACGCCATCGATGGGCGAGAGCGCACCGCCGAGGACGTGATAGCGGCCGGCGAACTCGTGCGTGCGCTCGATCGAGATCACGTCCGAGGGCTCCTCGACGACGCAGATCAGCTCGCGATCGCGGCGCTCGTCGGCACAGATCCGGCAGCGGGGACCGTCGGCGAGGTTGAAGCACACCTCGCACAGCCCGATCCGCAGCTTGACCTCCCGGATCGCCTCGGCCAGCGCCAGCGCCTCCTCGTCGCTGCTGCGCAGCACGTGGAAGGCGAGCCGCTGGGCGGTGCGCCCACCGACTCCCGGTAGCTTGGAGAACTCGGCGATCAGCCGCTGGATAGGGGGTGCGTACACGCGCTGCGCGGTGCGACGGGTCTAGAACCCGGGCAGCCCGAGGCCGCCGAGGCCGCCGGTCAGCCCACCGGCGATGCCGCCCATCTTCGACGCGGCCAGCTCCTGGGCCGCGCGCATCCCCTCGTTGACCGCCGCCAGCACCATGTCCTGCAGCAGCTCGACGTCGTCGGGATCCACCGCCTCGGGATCGATCTTGATCGCCTTGACGACGAGGTCGCCGGTGACCTGCACGGTCACCATCCCGCCGCCGGCCGAGGCGTCGACGACCTCGTCCTTGAGCGACTCCTGGGCGGCGAGCATCTCCTCCTGCATCTTCTGAGCCTGCTTGAGGAGCTGCTGCATGTTGGGCTGGGGCGCCATCACTGTCCTTCCTCGTCGGGGTCCTCGAGCACTTCCTGGGCGTCGAACTCCTCCACCAGTCGTTTGACCAGATCCTCCTGGGTGATGGGAGCGGCGCCCGCCGGCGGCTCGTCGTCGCGCAGCTCGTAACGGAGCATGAACATCGTCCCGATCACCGTGCGCAGCGCCTCGGCCGTGACCTTGCGGTAGTCGTCCTGCTCGGCCTTGCGTTTGAGAAACGCCTTGCCGGCGGGAAAGGCGATCGTGACCCGGTTGCCGTCGAGGCCGACCGGCCGCGCGTCGGCCAGCAGCGCGGCGAGCATCTGGTTCTCCTGGCGGACGATGTCGATCACCGCCGGCCAGCAGGCGGCGATCGTCTCCAGCTCGGGCGCCTCGAGCGCGGCCCGCGCGACCGGCGCGCCAGGGGCCGCCGGCGCGACCGGGGCCGCCGGCGCGACCGGGGCCGCCGGCGCGGGGGCCGCCGGCGCGACCGGGGCCGCCGGGGCGGGCCGGGCGGCCGGCGCGCTCGGGGCCGCCCGGGCGGGCCGGGCCGCCGGCGCGTTCGGGGCCGCCGGGGCGGCGGCCGCCGGCGCGTTCGGGGCCGCCGACGCGGGGGCCGCCGGCGCGTTCGGGGCCGCCGACGCGGGCCGGGCCGCCTGGGCGAGTTGCCCGGAGCCGTTGGCCGGCCGGATCGGCGTTGCGGGAGCCGGGGGCGGCCCGGCCTCGGTCCTCGTCGTCGCGGGCGGCCGACCGCCGGCGCGCGTCGACGCGGTCTTGGTCGTCGTCGCCGGGTCGCCGGCGAGCTGCGTCCCGCCGTCCCCCCCGGACACGCCGGACCCGCCATCGCCGCCGGGCTCGGCACCGACCGGCCCGGCGGGCAGCGCCGCGGGGCCCGCGCGCAGCGCCGCCTCCAGCCCTCCAGCCGCTCGATCCGCGCCAGCAGCGCGGTCGTCGACGGGTCGACCTCGGGCGCGGCGGCCTTGATCAGCACGAGCTCCAGCTGGATCCTGGCCTGGGCGCCGTTGGCGGTCGCCTCCAGCGCGGAGGAGACGAGGTCGAGCACCCGCACCGCGTCGGTGCCGGTCAGCGCGCGGGCCTGCGCCAGCAGGCGCTCGTCGCGCTCGGGGGTGACGCGGAGCTCCTCGGGGACCTCCTCCAGCACCTGGACGGCGAGCAGGTCACGGCCGTGGATCTCCAGGTCACGCAGGATCTGTCCGGGGTCGCGTCCGGAGGCGGTCAGCCGGGCCGCGCAGCGCAGGGCGGCCGCCGGATCGTGGGCGACGACGGCGTCGAGCGCCTCGAACAGCTGCTCGGCGTCGGCCACCCCGAGCACCGCGAGCACGTCGTCCGGGCTGATCTGGGCGTCGCCGGCGTAGGTGAGCAGCTGCTCCAGGGTGCCGAGCGCGTCGCGGAAGCTGCCGGTGGCATGGCGGGCGACCAGCCCGACCGCGCCGGGATCGATGTCGATCTGCTCGGCGGCGGCGACGCGGCGCACGACGGTGGCGACCTGCTCGACGGTCGGGCGCCCGAAGTCGAACCGGTGGCAGCGGTCGACGACGGTCGGCAGCACCTTCTGGGCCTCGGTCGTGGCGAGCACGAAGATCGTGCGCGGCGGCGGCTCCTCCAGGGTCTTGAGGAAGGCGTTCCACGCCTGCGGCGACAGCATGTGGGCCTCGTCGAGGATGTAGACCTTGTGGCGACCCGAGACCGGCGCGTAGGCGACGCTCTCGCGCAGATCGCGGATGTCGTCGACCGAGTTGTTGGAGGCGGCGTCCATCTCGATCACGTCCAGCGACGTCGCCGAGGCGATCGAGACGCACGAGTCGCACACCCCGCACGGCTCGATCGTCGGACCGCGCTCGCAGTTCAGGCAGGCGGCGAGGATCTTGGCCGTGCTCGTCTTGCCGGTCCCCCGTGAGCCGACGAACAGGTAGGCGTGATGGACCTTCCCGCGCAGGACGGCGTTGGACAGCGTGCGCACCACCTGCTCCTGGCCGACGACATCGGCGAACGTCCGGGGGCGATGGCGGCGATAGAGCGAAGGGCCGGTCGACACGGGCTTTCAGAGTCTAGTCGTCGCGCCCGGCGGCACCCGACCGGCACCGGCCGCCGCCCGCCGGTCCGCAGGGGCGGAAAAAGTGGACCGTGCACCCTCTTTCGATGCCGTACCCGAGGCGCGGCCACCGTTTGAAGACTCCGGCTCGGCACTCCCGCCGCGCCTGCAGATGACCGCTTAAGGCTGCTTCCTTCCGGACCTGACCTGGTTCACGGGTCTGCATCGCAACGGGACCGAACCATCACCGCCTCAAATGGGGCGCTGACCTCGGGCCTCAAGCCCCTCGAGAGGGAATTCAGCCCCGCTAGAGCGGATTGCGGGTACAGGGCACCGCTAGCACCCCGCCTAGCACGGTCCACCCGCCATCCTAGTCGGTCGGCGGCAGGGGCGGCGTGTATCTTGCGCCGGGTCATGGCGATCGGTGTCATCGGGCTGGGCTACGTGGGGCTGCCGCTGGCGGTGGCGTTCGCGGAGGCCGGCGAGGAGGTGATCGCCGTCGACCTCGACGAGAGCAAGATCGCCGCGCTGCGCGCCGGGGACTCCTATGTGGAGGACGTCGAGTCCGGGCGCCTGCGCGCGGTGCTGCACCGGATCGCCGCGGGCACCGAGTTCGCCGCGCTGGCGGGTGCCGAGGCGGTGCTGATCTGCGTGCCGACGCCGCTGTCCGCCAACCGCGAGCCGGACCTCGGTCCGCTGCTGGCGGCGGCGCAGTCCCTGGCCGACGTGCTGCGCGCCGGCCAGCTCGTCGTGCTGGAGTCGACGTCCTACCCGGGGACGACGCGCGAGCAGCTGGTCCCCGTGCTGGAGGCGGCGGGCCTGCGGGTGGGGATCGACCTGCACGTGGCGTTCTCGCCCGAGCGGGTGGACCCGGGGCGAACCGACTACACCCTGCGCACGACGCCGAAGGTCCTCGGCGGCATGACCGAGGCCTGCACCGAACGGGCGGCCGCGGTCTACGCCCGGGTGTGCGACGAGATCGTGCGGGTCTCGAGCCCGGAGGCGGCGGAGATGGCCAAGCTGCTGGAGAACATCTTCCGCTCGGTGAACATCGCGCTCGTCAACGAGATGGCGATGCTGGCCGAGCGGATGGGACTCGACATCTGGGAGGTGGTCGACGCCGCCGCCACCAAGCCCTACGGCTTCATGCGCTTCGAGCCGGGGCCGGGGATGGGCGGCCATTGTCTGCCCGTCGACCCCTTCTATCTCACCTGGCGCGCCCGGCAGTTCCACATGGCCACCGAGTTCATCGAGCTCGCCGGCAAGATCAACCAGCAGATGCCCTATTACTGCGTCGAGCGGATCGAGCGCGCGCTCAACGACCTCGAGAAGCCGGTGAAGGGCTCGCGGATCGCGATCCTCGGCGTCAGCTACAAGGGCAAGACGGCCGACACCCGTGAGTCCCCTGCCCTGCGGATCATGGAGCTGCTCGCCGAGCGTGGCGCGATCCTCTCCTACCACGACCCCTACGTCCCCGCCCTGGCGGACTTCGACCTGCGCAGCGTCGGGCTCGACGACCTGACCGCCGCCGCCGACGCCGTCGTGCTCGTCACCGCCCACCCCGGCATCGACCACCGCGCCCTGGCCCTCGCCGCCCGCCTGTTCATCGACCTGCGCGGGACCACGCGCGGCATGCACGAACCCACCCTCGTTCGGCTCTGATCTGACGAGGATCCCGCGCCTGGCGGCGTGATCCCCTGGCACGCCGCCGCGAACGGCTCCGGCCGGCCGAGAAGCTCACCTCGACGGGCTCCCGACGGCGTGAGTCGGCGGGCCGGCGCTGGTGGTGGTGTGGCGGTGGACCGTCCCCGCCGCGATCGCCCCCGCCACCCGCAATCCGCGGCAAATCCGAACCACCCCTCCCCGCGGATTTGGCCGGATTGCGGGTTGGCGCGCGTTTGGTGCCAAATCTCCAACCGCCTGCGAGATTGGCACGTTCTGCTACCTGCGACGGGCGCGGTGGCATCCGCACCTGCCCGAGTTCGCGGGCGCGACCAGGGAGTACGTCCGGTCGAAGCGCGCCGCGGGGCACACCTCACCCCCGCCGCGGGCACCCCCAGACCGAGCGCACCCCGCTCGCCCGACGGGGGACCGAGGCGCCGCGTAGAATCCGGCTCCGCCCGGGCGCGTAGCTCAGTGGGAGAGCGCTCGCTTCACACGCGAGAGGTCGGTGGTTCGAAACCACCCGTGCCCATAAAGTGCTGCAAATCGCCAGATTACCATTAGTCGGTGTATTAGATGGCGAGAACTATACAGCTCTGTAGCTTTGA
>JBELAG010000403.1:0-4863 GCA_049509055.1 Solirubrobacteraceae bacterium | reverse complement strand
GATCGAACCCTCCACGGACCCGCGTCTCCCAAAAAGTTCGACCGAACGGTCGCCCCACGAGGACCCGCGTCATGACAACGTAGCGCACCCGCGGGTCGGGTCGACCCGGGGCGGCAACCGCCGGCGCCGGTTCAGCGGGCCCGCGGCGCCTCGGGCTGCTCCTCGGCCCGCGTGGTGGCGCGCGGGCCGTCGGTCGGCGACGAGGGCTGAAGCCGGCGCCCCTGGGCGGTGAGCATCAGCGACGCGAGGAGCAGGACCGCCACGACCGCCGCGCTCGCGCCCACCGCGACCGTCAGCCCCGCCAGCACCGCCCGGGCCGCCAGGGCGAGCAGCACGGCCGCCAGCACGCGATTGCTCACGCGCAACCTGCGCATGATCCGCTCCCAGTCCTCGCGTTCCGGTCCCCCCCGCGCCTGCGCGGGGCGCGCCGTCCGGCGGTCGCCTCCGCCGCCGGGATCGCGCGGCGCCGACGCTCGCGCGGCGGACCCGGCCTGACGAGTCCGGCGAGCCGGTGGCCGCCGCCGGCGTGATCGGCGACTCGTGCTCATCGCTCGCTCGCCGGTCGCCGGGCGCGCACCGCATGGCCATTCCCCGCACGACGATCACCATCGCGGTTCGCACGCCGCCGACTCACTGATCCGCCACGGACATCATTCGCACGCGACACCGCATCGCCTTCCCTCGTACTCCGAAACGCGGTGGTTCAAACGTGCGACCAGACCGATCGCCGTCGCCCCAGCTCTGACGACGCGCTCCCCGCCCCGACGGAGCCGGGAGCGCACCTGAAACGTAGCAGCGCGGCGGCGATGAGAAGCCGCCACGTCCATGGGTCGGCTGGACGGCTGTTCTGAGACGATGGAGCGGTGGATCACACCGACGGTTCAGAGCCGGTCGCGCTTCCGGTCGCGTGCGCGCTCGGCGCCGGGGACGGCGTTCGGCGGATGCGGCGGTGGGAGGCTCTGTCGCTGAAGGGTCATCCCAGCGCCCGCCGCGCCGGTCACCGGCTGGAGGTCGCCTACCGAGTCGAACCGGGCGTTCGCGAGGAGCTCGAAGCGCTCGTCGCCGCCGAACGGCAATGCTGCTCGTTCGTCGACTGGGAGTTAGAGCACGCAGGGGACCGAATCATCGTGCGGGTCGCCTCCGATCCCGCTCGCGCTGACGACGTCGAGTCGGTCGCCGCGTTGTTCTGCGCCCGCTGAGTTCCGGTGACCGACGGCGGGCGGCTCGGATCGGTCTAGCCGAGGTGGTGCGATCGACGAGGTTGAACTGGTTCTGCACCGACACGATCGCCGCGATCCCCTGCGCGGCCCGCAGCTGGTCGACCGACACGCCGGAGAGGCCGATGTGCCTGACCGTGCCCTCGTCCTGGAGTTTCTTGAGCTCGCCGATCTGGTCTTCCAGCGGCACCTTCGGGTCGATCCGATGGAGCTGGAAGAGATCGATGTGATCCAGCCGCATGCGGCGCATGCTCATCACCGCCTGCGGGCGCAGGTACTCCGGCCGGCCCACCGGCGGCCAGAAGCTCGGCCCGGAGCCGGTGACCGGGCCCCAGCGCGTGAGCCCGGCCTTCGTCGCGATCACCACGCCCTCCGGATACGGGTGAAGCGCCTCCCGGATCAGCTCCTCTGCGACGTAGGGTCCGTAGGAGTCTGCGGTGTCGAAGAAGTTCACCCCGAGCTCGAACGCCCGCCGCAGCACCCCGATCGCCTCGTCGTGATCGCGCGGCGGACCCCATACGCCCGGCCCCGGCAGTTGCATCGTCCCGTAGCCGAGACGGTTGATCGTCAGGTCGCCGCCGAGATCGAACGTCCCCGCACCCTGGGCAGGGAGAAGTCTGTCGGTCATCGCTGTCGTTCCTTCGCTCGGCGTCACGAGGGTCGAGCGACCCACCGGCCACCCTACTAGCTCGTCGCCATCCCGAATGCCGCGTCAGGTCAGCGCGCCGTGCGCAGCAACCACGCCTGCACCGCGCTGTAGGCCACAAGCACGACGCATAGGCCCACGCCGTTACTCAGCCAGACTCCGCGGGGCCCGGCGAACGCGCTGCCCGCGGCGACGAGGATGACCGCGATCGACACGCCGAGTTGCTGCCAGTCCTCCCGGACCGCCGAGCGGGCTGCCCCGAAGACGCCGAGGACGAGCATCGTCGCCGTCGCGACGTACACGCCGTAGACGATCCCATCACTCGCTCCGTCGACCGCCAGCGCCGCCATGATCACGTACACGGCGAGCAACGCCACGGCCAGGGCCGCTCCCTCTGCCTGCAGCCGCTGCGCGGAACGGCCGCTAACGCCCGCCTGGGCGCGGCGATGGGCGAACACCACGCTGAGGATCCGGACCACAACGACGGCGTAGAGGACCACCAGACCGGCCGGCGTCGGGCCCTTGTACGGATGCTGTCCGCGGACCGAGAGCCACACCGCGCCGAACGCGAGCAACGCCACCACCGCCGCGAGCAGCGAGAGTCGCGGCGACTTGAAGTCGAACCCGCGCTGAGCGCGGCGCCGGGTCTGCGCCAGCAGTCGCGCCGCTTGACGGGGATCCAGTCCGCCCTCGTCCTCGTCGGTCTCGGTGTTGGTGACGTCGGACGTACGGCTCATCTCCCGCTCCTTCCTAGCCTTTGTGGAGCAAACCCTACTATGCTTTGCGAGTCAAAGTCAAGCGTCCGCGAGCCCACCGCGGAACTGCGGCCGCTCGCGCGTCACGTCCCTCTGCCTGCCGGCTACCCGGACGTGCGTGGACACACGCCGCGCTCCCGCGGGCCCCGGCGCACCGAACATGTGAATCACAAAGATCGCTTGACTTTGTGACGCAAACTGTTGTAGGTTTGTCCTACAAAGCAAGGCGGACGGAGGAGCGTTCACGATCGGACGCGAGCGCCTTCCGACGACGCGACCCGAGGAGGGATCATGAACGAGTATCGATCAGTCAAACGCGTCTTCACGCTCGGATCCAGGCACCCGCTTCAGGTCGCCCTGGTGCGGGTCGGCGTCGGTATCTGGCTGCTCTGCCTGACGGCCAGCCTGTCTCACTCGGGCTACGACGGCGTGTGGCCATGGCTGCTGCCGGCGACCGCGGCGCTGCATTTCATCCTCGCCTACCGCTTGGTCAGAATCGCCAGGACGCGCCGCGATCGAGGCGCGCGAGGCGCGTAACGCGCACGTACGCATTGCCGGTCGCCGTCTGCGCCGAGTCACGAGCCCGCTGCGCCGCCGTCAGTCGGTGAACTCTGCGGGGCGCTTCTCCAGATGCGCAGAAACCGCCTTGGGGACCCCGCTGCCAAAGGTCGCCATGATCTGCTGGCGATCCTCGTATTCGATCGCCGCCTGCTGAGACGGGATCTCCAGGGCGGTCCAGATGCCCCGCTTGGTCAACCGCACGCCCCACGGCGCGAGCGACGCGATCTGCCGGTCAGCATCAGTTCGTGCGAACGCGACGCGCCGATGAGCCGGGGAAGCAGCCAGCTCGTCCCCATGTCGCAGTTGGACACGCCGATGTTGATGAACGCGGCGCGAAACACGGCATCGTGACTGGCGTAGCGAATGTCACATCCCAGCGACATGGCCAACCCGAACCCCGCCGCCGGGCCGTTGACCGCCGCGATCACCGGCTGGGGAACCGCGCGGAGCTTGAGAATGAGCCGGGACATGTGCTCCTGGGTGGCCAGGCGATTGCGGGGCTCGTCATCCCCGTCGCCTCCCGGCGGCGTCCCATCGCCGTGGAGATCCAAGCCTGCGCAGAAGCCGCGGCCGGCGCCGGTGAGGATCACGACGCGGCAGGAGCGGTCACCTGCGATCGCCGACAGCTCCGCGTGCAGCGCCTCGCACAGTTCCGCGGTCATCGCGTTCAGCTGCTCGGGACGGTTGAGCGTGATGCTGCGCACGTGGGCCGCGGGCGCTTCGGTGAGGAGCACCGGATCCACGGTGTCATCCTCTACCTCGAGACGTCTGTCAAAGGTGAACGCTGATGTCTCCGTCCAGGACGCTCAGGGTGCGATCAGACGCGTACGAGCTGCCTGGCGACACGCGGGAGCGCGACGGATCGATACGTACGTTCGTAGGCGGCGGCGACGGCTTCGCCATCGCAGTGTTGCCTGACCCAGTCTCGGCAGTCGCGCGCGGCGATCCGCGGCAGGTGGCCGATCGCGTCGGCCATTGCGCGCTCGTCGTCCACCAGGAAACCGGTCCTCCCGTTGATCACGATCTCGCTCACCGCGCCTTCGGGAAACGCGATCACCGGAGTCCCGCAGGCAAGCGCTTCGAGCATCACCATTCCGAACGGCTCGTCCCACCGGATCGGCATCAGCAGCCCGCGGGCACGTGCGAACAACGACTGCTTGGCCGGGCCGCCGATCTCACCCACGAAACGCACGCGTGTGCCGTCGATGTGAGGGGCGACCTCGCGGTCGAAGAACGCCTGCTGCCCGGGCTGGATCACCCCTGCCAACACCAGCGGTGCGTCGACTGCCCGTGCCGCTGCGATCGCGCGGTGCGGTCCCTTCTCCTCGGTCATCCGTCCGATCCACAAGAGGTAGTCGCCCTTGCGCTCCTGCAGCGGCCACGCGCGCAGGTCGATCGGGTTGGGGATCGAGGCGATCGGCCCCAACCCGGGGGGTGCCGATGCGAGCTGCGCGCGGCTGATGCCCACGAGCGTGGCCTTGTGCCCGTGACGGGCGTAGAACGCCGCGGTATCGGCCGTGAACGGTCCGTGCAACGTGTGCACGAGCGGCGTGTCGATGCGACCCGCCATGGCAAGCCCGGTGAAGCCGCAGTGGTCATGGATGACGTCAAACCGATCATCGCCGGCGGCGAGATCGATCCGATCGAACGCCTGCCCGACGTGGTCGACCTCGTACAGCGACCG
>JBELAG010000402.1:0-4870 GCA_049509055.1 Solirubrobacteraceae bacterium | reverse complement strand
GGACCTGCTCGCAGTGCCCGCCAGCGCCTACACCAGCCAGCCCTGACCCGTCCCTACCACGCACATGGGGGACGGATACGACCCCCGAGACGTGCGGAAAGGGAGTTATGTTCATGGCGTCATGGATGACGATGATGTCTTCGGGGGCACGAGGCGCTTCGTGGTGCGACGGGTTCGGTTGCCCGCGCGTGCTGCCGACTCGTTCACGGTGATCGGGCCGGATCTGCGGCCGGTCGAGCTGGTTGACGAGTATTTGGCGTGGTTGACGGATTGTGAGCGTTCGCCGAACACGGTCGAGGCGTACGCGCACGATCTCCGCGCGTTCTGGACGTTCCTCGCTGAGCGTGGGTTGCGGTGGGATCAGGTCGACGTGCTGGAGCTCGGCGAGTTCGCTGCGTGGGCGCGGCGGCCGGCCGCGAACGTCGTGGTGCTGGCGGAGGAGGCGGCGCGGCTGTCGGCGCGGACGGTCAACCGGATGCTGTCCGGGGTGGTCGGGTTCTACGAGTTCCAGGCCCGCCGCGGGTCGACGCTGGCGCAGGATCTGGTCGTCAAGACCCGGTCGGGACGCGGCGGCTATAAGCCGTTTCTGCACGGGATCGCGCGCAGCCGGCCGCGTGGCCGGGCGGTGAGGTTGCCGGAGCGCACGTCGTTGCCGAGGACGTTGTCGCTTGCGCAGGTCGCGGCGGTGATCGATTGTCAGGAGCGGCTGCGCGATCGGTTCTTGTTCGCGTTGCTGGCCTCGACGGGGATGCGGATCGGGCAGGCACTCGGGTTGCGGCACGAGGATGTGGTTGCGTGGGAGCGTCGGATCGTGATCCGTGCCCGCGAGGACGGGCCGCGGCGAGCGCGGAGCAAGGGCGGCGCCGAGGGCGGGGTGCCGGTCCCGGCGGAGTTGATGCGCCTGTGGAACGACTACATGCACGAGGAATACGGCGATGTGGACTGCGATTTCGTGTTCGTGAACCTGTGGGGCGGGCCGGTCGGGCGACCGCTGTCCTACTCGAACGTCGACCGGATCGTGGAGCGCACCCAGCAGAAGGTCGGCTTCCAGTTCACGCCGCATCTGCTGCGGCATACCTATGCGACGCTGGCGTATCGCGATGGGGTGCAGTTGGAGGTGATCGGCGCGTTGCTGACGCACCGCTCGCCGTCCTCGACGCTGATCTATACGCATCCGACCGCGGAGGATCTGCGGGGGGTGCTGGCCGAGCGTGGCGTGTTGGAGAAGGTCGCAGACCTCGTCGGCAACAGAAAGGATGACGAATGAGCCCGGAACCCCTGCGTGTCGTTGACGGCGGCCGAGCGCCGACCGGTTGGGAGGCGTTGTGGGCACGAGATGTCTGGTTCTCCTCCGAGTTGCCGCACGGCGATCTCGCGCACCGCTATCGGGGCGGAGAGACGTTGCGGTTTGAGCGGATCTGTCAGCCGTGGTTGAAGGAGGCCGCGAAGCGCTGGGCCCGCGCGCGGCTGCTGTCGGACACGGCGCCGCGGACGATCAGCGCCTATCTGGTCAGCGTCCGGCATTTCAGCCAATGGCTGGCCGTGCACGCGAGCGAGGTGACCGCGCCCGCCAGGCTCTCGCGTGCGGTGCTGGAGGACTACATGCTGTGGGCTCGGCACCAGACGGAGTGGAGGCCCGCGACCCGCAACCAGCGTCTGCTCGCCGTGCGCCTATTGCTCCAAGAGCAGGCCGAGGACGGACTGGCCGGACTCCCGCGTGGTGCAGTGATCCACGGCGCTGAGTTGCCGCGTGTCGATCCGGGGCTGCCGAAGACGATCGCCGACGGGGTGTTCGCGCAGTGGATCGACCCCGGGAACCTCGCGCTGCTGGATGAGCGCGACCGAACGCTGGTGCTGGTGCTCGCGTTCACCGGCTTCCGTGTCTCGAGCGTGGTGACGCTGCTGCGCGACGCGCTCGAGCACGGCCCCGACCAGCACCCCTACCTGCGGTATGTGAACGTGAAGTTGAGCCGGGAGGCGCTGCTGCCGATCCCGCCGCTGTTGGCCGGGCAGCTCGAACGCCACGAGAAGCATCTGGCGGACTGGTTTCCGCAGACGCGGTGGCTGTTCCCCTCGCCGATGCATCGCAGCGCCGTGCGCGGCGCGTTTCACGTCAGCCCGAGCCTGGTCGCGAACGTGATCAAGCGCTACGTCCGCGCGGCGGAGATCCGCACCGCGGCGGGTGAGCTGGCGCTCGATGTGCACCCGCACTTGTTCCGCCATCACCTCGGGACGAGCATGGTCAACGAGAACATTCCGCTGCCGGTGATCGCGCAAGTGCTCGATCACCGCTCGTTGGAGATGACCGCCCGCTACGCACGCTTGCATGATCAGACGATCAAGCGCGAGGTCACGCGCTGGCACGAGCGGGTCAACATCCGCGGTGAGCGGATCGCGCTCCCGGTCGACGGGCCGCTGGAGGAGGCGGCGTGGATGAAGGAGCGGATCGCCAGGGCCAAGCAGGCGCTCCCGAACGGGTACTGCGGGCTTCCGCTGGTGCAGACCTGCCCGCACCCGAACGCCTGCTTGACGTGCGAGAGCTTCCTCACCGACCCGTCGTTCCGCGCGGTGCACGAGCAGCAGCAGGCCGAAACCCGCCATCTGCTCGGCAACGCACGCACGCAGGGCAACGTGCGGTTGATCGAGATGCTCGAACGCGACGAGCACAGCCTCACCCGGATCCTTGACGGCCTCGACCAACTCGGCCACCACGACGAAGGTGGTGACGTCGTGGACCTGCGCGACCTCGCCGACCGCGACCGGAAGGCGGGCGCGTGAGCAACTCCGAGCCGCCTCGTGCGCTCGCTGCCACGGCCGCCCGGCGCACGCTCGATGCCGAGCAGCGCGTCCGCAGCACGCTACGAGCGCTGGACGCCGACGGCGCGAGCATCTCGTTCGCGGCGGTCGCCGAGCACGCGCGCGTCAGCCGCGCGTTCCTCTACGCCCACGCGGAGCTGCGCGCCGAGATCGAGGCGCTGCGGTCGATCCACACGGCCGCGCCGGCACGACTGCCGGTGCGTCAGCGCGCGAGCGACGCGTCAGTGCGCGCCCGGTTGCGGGCCGCGCTGGATGAGAACCAGCGCCAGCGCCAGGAGCTCGCCGCCTTGCGCGAGGAGCTCGCGCTCGCGCACGGCCGCGTCCGCGAGCTCGAACTCGACCGCCGGGTCCGCCGGCGATGAGCAGCTGGCCCGCCCCGCCGCGCGACGCGGCGTTGCACGGCATCGCGGGCGAGTTCGTGACCCGCACCGCACCGCACACGGAATCAGATCCGATGGCGCTGCTGATCCAGTTCCTCGTCGCGTTCGGCGCCGCCGCCGGGCGCAACGTCCACTACCCGGTCGAGGCGACCCGCCATCACCTCAACGAGTACGCGATCCTGATCGGCCCCAGCGGCAAGGGACGCAAAGGCTCAGCCTGGGATCACGTCGAAGCGCTCATCAAGCACACCGACAGCACCTTCGCCGAGCAGTGCATCTCCTCGGGTCTGGCGAGCGGTGAGGGACTGATCTTCGAGGTCCGCGACCCCACCCCGGCCGACAGCGGCGCCCGCGACAAGCGGCGGCTGATCATCGAGGCCGAGTTCGCGCAGATCCTCAAGGTCCTCGCCCGCGAGGGCAACACGCTCAGCCCGGTCGTGCGAAACGCGTGGGACGGGAAACCGTTGCAGACGATCGCCAAGAACGCGCCCGTCCGCGCGACCGGCGCGCACATCGCCATCATCGGCCACATCACCAAAGACGAACTGCTCAGATTGGTGTCCGGCACTGAGCTCGCGAACGGGTTCGTCAACCGCTTTCTCCTTCTCGCCGTGAGGCGAAGCCAGGAGCTGCCGTTCGGCGGCCGGCTCGACGGTGACCACCTCCAACGCGTCCGCGACGCCACGCTCGCCGCACTGCGGTTCGCGAGCCTGCCCCGCCAACTCACCTTCGACCCCGAAGCCCGGGAACGCTGGATCGAGGTCTACGGGCCGCTCTCGCGCGGCGAGGAAGGGCTCCTCGGCGCCGCGACCCGGCGCGCCGAGGCGCACGTTGTCCGCTTGGCCGCGATCTACGCCACGCTCGACACCAGCGAGCAGATCACGATCCCGCACCTCCAGGCCGCGCTCGCGGTCTGGCGCTACAGCCTCGACTCTGCCCGCTGGATCTTCGGCGACACGCTCGGCGACCCGACCGCCGACGAGATCTGGGCGCTCGCGAGAGACCGACCAGCCGGAGTGACCCGCAGCGAGGTCCGCGACCTCTTCTCGCGCAACAAGAAAGCACGCGAGATCGACCGCGCGCTGACCGTGCTGGAAGAAGCCGGACGCCTCACACGCACCCACGCCAGCGACGGCCGCGGCCGACCCGCCGAGATCTGGCGACCCCAAGCCGCCTGAGCGCCCTCCCGGCCCCGGGCCGCGACCACTACGCGCGAGTGGGTCGCCATCGCTCGCCCACCCGCGTTCGCACCGCGCGGCGCCTCGCGTCCCGCTATCCAGCATCGGTGGCGAGCGATCACCAGCGAGAGGCGAAGCCGGTCTCAACGCGCGACGCACAACCGGGCGCCCTGTCCCACTCGCTCTTCGTTGCCTCGCCGGAACCTGTCCCGCCGCCAGAGCCGACCAGGCTCGACGATCAATAGATCGTTTTGATCGTACCCGCTTACCGCGTCCCGCTCAACCGGCCCGTGCGCACCGTCGCAAACATGTCAACGACAGCCATCACCCGCAACGACGGGACGTTTACACCTGAGGGTGAACTTAAGACCCATTATGCCGGGGCGCGGGTTATGCCGAGTCGGTGGTCCTGGTGAAGGTGCTGTCCCTGCTCAGCTTTGGGTTGGCGGCGTGATCGACTCGGCATAAGCCGCGGGCCTGTCGTCTGGTTTTCCT
>JBELAG010000401.1:0-4885 GCA_049509055.1 Solirubrobacteraceae bacterium | reverse complement strand
AGGACCCCACCGCACTCGCTCAGACCCTCCTCGGCTTCTACCGCACCCTCACAGACTGATCACCGCCGACCGGCCCGGCCCGCCGCGCAGGGCGCACAATCGCTCTGAGCATCCGCGGCCTCGCCGCCGCGCGATCGCCCTCGAGCATGCGAATCGCGCAGGCGTCGACGCCGACCCCCGAGCCCGAGGCCCGGCACGACGACGCCGGCCGGCTCTGCCTATGAACCGCGGAGGATCTGCACCCCCTCGCGCCCGCCCCGGATCCGGCGAGACTTGCAGGGCTGAGCCCGCCCGCGCTCTCTGAACTTCGACGAAGCGCGGTCCCGGGCGCCCTGCTCGTCGCCGTTGCAGGGCCCGACCGCGCGACCGCGCGGGCGGCTTAGTGCCGATGCAAGCGCACGAGCTTGGACACCGACGCCCACCCCGGCGGCGTGCAGTCGGCGTCCAAGGCCTGCTCGGGCCGGCGCCCCGAGAGCGAAGCCGAACGAGACGAGCACTGGGGGCGAGATCGCGGCGGTGGGGCGGGGAGCCACCGGGCGGCGAGCCAGTGGGGCCGGGTCTTGCTCGGTCAGCGACCTCGCGCTGTGGACGCCAGGCGGTGGCCGTGGCGGCTGGCTGTCGTGGTGAGTGGGCTGTGGTTGAGACTCGGCCCGCCCGGCGGCGCCGGTCACGCGGCGAGCGGCAGTGAGCCCGGTTCGCTGGTCGGGGTGTGGTAGCAGAGGACTCCGACTGATTGCATTCGTAGTCCGGCGGCGATGTCGCCGCCGGCGCGCGCTGGCGTGGGTGACGTCCGTGTGCCGGTGGCGAAGTCGCCGGCCGCTGTCGGTCGGGCGGCCGCGCGCATTCCGGTCGCGAAATCGCCCGGCATGGCGGGCTGATCGCGGCGCGTTCGTTGCCCCTGTGCATAGTCGCCGGCCGCGCGGTCAGAGGTGTCGTCGTGATCGCCGCCGGTGATGATGATGATCGGGGCCAGCCGGGGACGTGGGATGGTGGTTGATGGGCTCATGCGTCAGCTTTCGTGTTTTGGGTGTTGTCAGGCGTGGATGGGGGAGCGTCGATGAGGGGGCCGTCAGACAGCCGGCTCCGGTATGTCGGTCGCGGTCGCGCAGCGGCGCTGTGCTGCGGTCAGCCGGGGACCACGGCCATCGTGGCCGGGTGCGGCCCGGTCCGGCCTGCTTCACCGCGGTCAAGCCCGTCGATCGCGTTGACGTCATGCGGCTCGAGCTCGAAGTCGAAGATGTCGTGGTTTTCGATGATCCGGGCGGGCGTCGTTGACTTGGGGAAGACGATGTTGCCGTGCTGGATGTGCCAGCGCAGCACGACCTGCGCCGGCGAGCGGCCGAGCCGGTCAGCGATCGCGGTGATCACGGGGTCGCCGAGCACGTGGCCCTGGGCGATCGGCGACCAGGCCTGGGTGCGAATGCCGTGCGCCTGACCGTAGGCGTCAACGTCATGGTTGAGCAGATACGGGTGCAACTCGATCTGGTTGACCGCCGGCGTCAGGTCGCACTCGGCGGCGAGGCGCTGGAGATGGTCGACCTGGAAGTTGGAGACGCCGATCGACTGGGCGCGACCGTCGGCCTGGAACTCCTGCAGCGTGTTCCAGGTCGAGACGAAGTCGCCGTCATACAGCGTCGGCAGCGGCCAGTGGATCAGGAACAGGTCGACGTACTCGGAGCCGAGCGCGTCCAGCGTGGCAGCGAACGCTCGGCGGGCGTCGGCAGGCCGATGACAGCGGTTGTGCAGCTTGCTGGTGATGAACACGTCGGCGCGATCCAGTCCCGAGGCGCGCACCGCTTCGCCGACCTCGCGTTCGTTGCCGTACATCTGCGCGGTGTCGATGTGGCGATAGCCGACCTCCAGCGCTGCGCTGACCGCGTGCGCGGTGTCTTGGGGATCGATCTGAAAGACGCCGAATCCGAGCTGAGGGATCGTGCGCCCGTCATTGAGGGCGAGCGTCGGAACCGGGGTCGTGGTGGCGTGATGCATCGCAAAGCTCCTGGGTTGAATGGGGGGCCGCGGCTGGCGACCGTGCGTCGTGACCGTCAGTGTGGACGCCTCCACCCATAGCCGCAAATGAAATCTTGTGCAGTCCTATAGTCTGAACCTATGGACCCGAGGCGGCTGCTGACCTTCCGGACTGTCGCTGTGGAGCGCTCGTTCTCGGCGGCGGCACGCACGCTCTCGCTGTCACAGCCTTCGGTCTCAAACCAGGTCGCCGCACTGGAGCGCGAGCTCGGTGTACGCCTGCTCAAGCGCGAGCCCGCCGGGCTGACCCTCACCCACGAAGGCGAGGTCCTGCTCGAGCACGCCGACGTGATCGCCGAGCGCCTGCAACTCGCCGACTCACAACTCGCGCTCGCCTCCCGAGCCTGGCGCTCGCGTCTGCGGATCGGCGCCTTCCCGACCGCCCTCGCCGGGCTGGTCCCCGCCGCCATCGCACAGCTGCGCCGGCGCTACCCCGACATCAAACTCACCGTCGACGAGGGCGCCTCCGAGGACCTGCCGTCGCGAGTGCGCAACGGGGACCTGCATCTCGCGGTCGCCTTCCAAGACGCCTCCCAGCCGCGCATCGAGCCTCCCGGACTCGAACGGCACGACCTGCTGCGCGAGCGCTTCATGGTCGCGCTCGCTCCCGACCACCCACTCGCGCGGCGCACACAGGTCCGCCTCGCCGACCTCCAGGCCGACGAATGGACCGTCTTTTCCACCGACGGGATCATCGTCCGCGCCTGCCGCGCCGCCGGCTTTGAGCCCAGGATCATCTCCCTCACCCGCGACCAACTCGCGATCCGCGCGCTGATCACCCGCGGACTCGCAGTCACCCTCGCACCCGAACTGCTCGCCGACGCCTTCACCGACGTCGCGCTTCGACCCATCAGCGGCCATGCACCCGCTCGCGACGTCTATGCGCTGCTGCCGCCCGGCGAGCGACACCCGCTCACCACACCACTACTCAACGCCCTGGCCACGACAGCCCACACGCTGACCTGACTCGTTGACCTGCCCCAACGCCAGCGCCACGATCAAGGAAGCCTCGTTCCAGTTTCTCAGCAGGCCGGGCTCGTGCTGACGGCACGCTGGCGCGACGTCCTCGTCAGCGACCACGCTAGCGCTAGCGAGCGAATCCGCGGCCTCGCGGAGCTCCTGGGCGTGGCTGGTCTTGGGTTTCAGGTCGGCCATCGCCGTCATCTGCGGGTGACAGGCCTGCACCGCGGTCTGGAAGGCCAGGGAGCGCTTGTTGACGTGATCGCTGGTCGGGGACTGCCCGTTGGCTGTGGGGTCGGGGAAGTTGGTCACCCCGTGGGCGCGCATGCATTGTGCGAACCTCAGCGCCGCGCGCTGCGCTGTGGCGGCGGACGGGTTCAAGCTCGCTGCGGTCGTTGCCGGCTTGGTCGAGCCGCAGGCGGCCAACGCGATTGCGCAGGACGTGACCACAACCGAGATCACGCTGGCTGGCAAGACTGGGCGTGATCTGGTCCTGCTGGTCACGATTGCGCTGGCGGTTTCTGCTTCTGTCCGCTCGGGGTCCCCATGCCGCACGCGGCGGAGTCCCTGTTGAATGCGGGTGACTGAATCAGCGATTGCGGGATGTCGAGCGTCACCGAGCCGCCGGGGCCGCTGTAGCTCATAACCGCGCCGCTGGGCTGCGGCGCCTGCGAGGCCCGCGATGCCGACGACGACGTCGGATCGGGGAAGGTGTTCAGGCCGTGCGCACGCATGCACCGCGCGAAGGCGACCATCATCGCCTTGCTCTGAGCGAAGGTCGGACCGACGGCCGCTTTGGCGGCCGGCGCCAGAGCCTTGCAGGCGTTCATCGCGGACTGGAAGGCCGGCGCGTTCAGGTTCACTCCAGAGCGAGCGAGCTGCTGCCCCATCGGCCCCCCACCAGCGCTGAGATCGGGGAAGTCCGGGACACCATGCGAGCGCATGCAATTTGAGAACCGGACTACGGCCGAGATCCCGGTCGAGCCACTCTCGACCGGCCTGGTCGGTTTCGCTGAGGAGCCGCACCCGGCGAGAGCGATCGTGCAGGAGCCAGCGACGGTCACCAGCCTCACGATCTTGGTCGCGCGCATGCTCAGCACAGTTTGCCGCGGAGCCAGTGACGCGACGGTTACGGCCACGCCGACTACGGGGTGATCACCGAACGTAGTCCGCGCCCAGGGCGGCCACGCCGACGCTCGCTCCCGAACCCGGGGCGTGGCGCTAGGGCAGCCACCCGGTGTCCGCGCAGAGCGGGACGCGCGTCGTCGGCGCCGAGATGCGCGTGTTGACGGACACGCTGGATGGTGATGACGACGCCATCGTGGATGGTGATCGGGGAGGCGAACGACCGAACGACCAAAGGGTCGGCGGGGGTAACGGCTGGCAATGAAGGCGGCCGGGTCGGGGGGCGTGCGGTGGTGTGTCGCGCGTTTGTGACCGCTTCGCTCTCGCTGTTGATCGCTCGCCACGATGGTGGTGGCGGGATGTAGGAGGCTGTCGTGGTCGGGGGTGGCTGGGCGAGCGATTCGACCCACTCGCGCGTGGCGGCGGCGGTTTAGGCGCCGGGTGCCGGCGCGGCGGTCCAGAGTTCGGCCGGGCGGCCGGCGGTGAGGGTCCGTCGGTGGTGGGCGCGGCCGGCGGCGGCGAGGGTGGTGAGTGCTTGCTCGATGCGTTCTGCGGGGAGGTTGCGTTGGCAGAGGTCGCGGATCTGGGTGCGGGTGAGCCCGTCGGGCGAGCGTTGCAGGGCGGTGTGGATGTGCTCGGCGAGCGGGTCGCCGGTCGTTTGTCCGAGCGCCCAGGAGGCGGAGCGTTGGGCGTAGTCCCAGAGCGCGAGCGCTGGGTGGAGATGCTCTGGCTGGATCGTCTTTTGTCCATCGAGTAGCGCGTAGATCAGCGC
>JBELAG010000400.1:0-4893 GCA_049509055.1 Solirubrobacteraceae bacterium | reverse complement strand
GGCCGGGGTGTTGTGTGCGGGCGGTTGAGGTGAAGCCCGCGTTCGGTTACTGGGTGGCTGCTTGTTCGAGTCGCAGCTCGGTGGCTTTGGCCGCGATCTGGCGCATCTCTGCGATCAGCGCTCGGAGTTGGCGGTCGTTGTCGATCCATTCCTGGTAGAGCTTGGCCTCGGTCTGGTTGAGGCGGCGGGTGACGGTCTTGCCGTTGACCTTGGCGCTCCACTGGTAGTAGGGGCCGTGGGGTTGGGGCGGGTCGGCGTTGCATTTGCAGCCGGGGCTGGTGCAGCGGGTGTAGCGGCTGGTGAGGCTGCCGGCGTGGATCAGGCCGATGTTGGCGATCTGGGCGGCGAGTTCGTGGTAGCGCTGCTCGTAGTCGGCGAGGCGTTGATCGGTGTCGGTCGGTGGCATCTCGTCTCGTGTCTTTGCTCCCAGGCAGTATCCCATCCTACCAGACAGTAGATATACTGTCGGGTATTGTTACGAGACCGGGAGGAACAGTCAATGAGCAACCAGCGCGCCAGGCGAGCCGCCAGACTCCGCGCCCAGCAGGCCGCGATCGCGCGGCGGCTGGAACGGGCGGTGCGGCCAAACATAGGCCGGCCGGTGCTCGGGCGCGCGAACATTCACTACGAGCTGTCCGAGCGCACGAAGGGCACCGCGCAGGGCGGTCTCGGGCTGATCTCCAAGGTGATCGACGCCACCGGCCTGGCGCAGGAGATCGACTCCTCGCTTGAGCTGTTGAAGCTGCACCGCCCCTACCACGAGTCCGATCACGTGATCAACATCGCCTACAACGCGCTGTGCGGCGGCACACGCCTGGAGCACATCGAGGCGCGCCGTCAGGATGCGGTGTTCCTGGACGCGCTCGGGACCGAGAGCCTGCCGGACCCGACGACCGCCGGGGACTTCTGCCGGCGCTTCGACGCGGCCGCGGTGCTGGCGCTGCAGGAGGCTGTCAACCGTGCCCGCGTGAAGGTCTGGCGCCAGCAGCCGCAGGAGTTCTTCGAGCAGCCGGCGGTGATCGACGCCGACGCCAGCATCATCGCCACCGACGCCGAGACCAAGCAGGGGATCGACATCTCCTACAACGGCACGTGGGGGTACTCGGCGCTCGTCGTCTCACTCGCAAACACCAAAGAACCCCTGTATCTCGGGCTGCTGGGCGCCAACCGCCCCAGCCACGAGGGCTCGATCGACTACTACGACCGCGCCATCCGCCTGTGCCGCACAGCCGGCTTCACGCAGGTCCGGCTGCGCGGCGACACCGACTTCGCGCTGACCAGCGAGTTCGACCGCTGGGACGCCGACGGCGTCACGTTCGTGTTCGGCAACGACGCCCGCACGAACCTGATCGAGCAGGCGCAGGGGATCGACCCCGACACCTACCGCGAGCTCGTCACCCGCGCCGAGCGGCAGATCGCCACCACGCCGCGCACCCGGCCGCGCAACGTCAAGGACGAGATCGTCCGCAAACGCGGCTACAAGGTGCTGCGCCAAGCCGCCGAGGACGTCGTCGAGTTCTCCTACCGCCCCGGCAAATGCACGCGCGACTACCGCGTGATCGCGCTGCGCAAGAACATCTCCAACGAGCGTGGCGAGAACGTCCTGTTCTGCGAGTACCGCTACTTCTTCTACATCACCAACGACCCGACCATGACCGCCGATGAGATCGTCAACGAAGCCCGCCAGCGCTGCAACCAAGAGAACCTGATCAGCCAACTGAAGTCCGGCGTCCGCGCGCTGCACGCCCCCGTCAACACCCTCTGCGCGAACTGGGCGTACATGACCATGGCCGCACTCGCCTGGACCCTGAAAGCGTGGTGCGCGCTGCTACTACCCATCCACCCGCGCTGGGCCGAGCAGCACACCGAGCAACGCCGCCGCCTGCTCACGATGGACTTCCGCACGTTCCTGGCCGCGTTCATCGCCATTCCCTGCCAGATCCTCACCACCGGCCGCCAAGTCCGCTGGCGCGTGCTCACCTACAACCAATGGCTCAAACCGTTCTTCCGCCTCAACGACGCGCTCTGACCAAACCACCCGCTACCGCGATCACCGGTCCACCGACCGGACGCACCAGCGACCCCGAAACCGCTCACATCACTTCATCTGACACTCGCCAAACGCCGACCACAAGTCAAAACGCCACCCAGATCGCACCCTCACCACCTCCAAACCGCGGCGAACGCCTCGCCCGACGATCCCCACCCCCGAACCGCCCCCGGCACCGCCCGGATCGCTTGTTTTAGGATTAGCTGCGGAACTCGTCCATGATGCTCATGGCCTTTCTCCTTCTTCATGGTTGTAGTGGCGTTCAGCGTCTCGTGGGTGACACTGATCACCGTTCCTCGTTCTCCTTAGTTGCACAGGTGGTGCCGGTCATTGCGCCGCTACCGTCTGTCGGAGCGATCGGAACGACGCGCGCATTTCCTCCGAGAACAGTTGCGGCTGTTCCCAAGCCGCGAAGTGGCCACCTCGGTCGAGCCTGTTGTAGTGGATGAGGTTGTTCGGATACGCCTGCTCTGCCCAGCTTCGCGGCGCCTGATACAGCTCGTCGGGGAAGACGCTGATGGCGTACGGGATAGTGATCGGCTTCGCGTCGAAGAAGTCCGCCTTGTTCTCCCAGTACAGACGAGCCGCGGAGACCCCGGTGTTCGTCAGCCAGTACAGCGTAAGGTTGTCGAGCAGGTCGTCTCTTGTCAGATCGCTCTTGTAGGTCCCATCAAGGACCTTCTCCACGAGCCCGGGCTGGCCGGTCCCGTCGCCGTGGTCGAGCGCGAACGCCGCAAGATCGATCGGTGAGTCTGCCAGCCCGTACATGGTCTGCGGACGCGTCGCCATGATCTGCGCGTACGCCACATGCTTGGAGTAGAAGCTGCTCAGCTGCTCGTACGCCACTCGCTCGTCGTCCGAGAGATCGGCCGGCGCCGGGGCGCCGCCCTCGAACCCCGGCACGACGTCGGCCGGTGCGGTGCCAGGCATGTTCGAGTGAATCCCGAGCAGTCCCGGGGCTGCCTGAATGCCCATCGTCTGCGTGACCGCCGCGCCCCAATCGCCGCCCTGCGCAACGAACTGCGTATATCCGAGGCGCTTCATCAGCACCACCCACGCACGCGCGATGCGGACGGGATCCCAACCGGTGGCGGTCGGCTTCGCGGAGAACCCGTGGCCCGGCAGCGAGGGGATTACCAGATGGAACGCATCTGAGGCGCTCGCGCCATGCGCGGTGGGATTGGTGAGCGGATCGATGATCTTGAGCTGCTCGATGATCGAGCCCGGCCAGCCGTGCGTGACGATCAGCGGGAGCGCGTCCTCATGCTCCGAGCGGAGGTGCAGGAAATGGATGTCCAGCCCGTCGATCTCGGTGATGAAGTTCGGCAGGGCGTTCAACCTCGCCTCGCACTCGCGCCAGTCGTAGTCCGTGCCCCAGTAGGCCGCGAGTTCCTGCATCATCGCCAGCCGAGCGCCCTGAGAGTCATCGGCGACCGTCTCCCGCTCCGGCCACCTGGTCGCGTTGATGCGCCTCCTCAGGTCGGTGAGCTCCGCATCCGAAAACCCGACCTCAAACGGGCGCACGGCGATTCTGTCGCTGCTCTTCTCTTGCGCAACCTCAGTGGCGGACATCGTCTCCTCCTAATGTTGTGCCGTTGCATCGGACGCAGGTCTGCGGCCGGTCGCCATAGGGCTCACGCATCTTCCTGCGATGGCCGACCCTTCGCACCGGTTGACTCCCCTGGTCGATGCCCCGGTCTGGGCCGGCCCAACGCCCGGGTGGCGCCGAACTACAACTCGGGATACACCTGGTGGGGGGACCTACCGCTATCCTCGAGTACGGCGGTCCTCGCTGGCCGACGGATCCCACGCTCTCGCGTCCGGTGAATACCGAAGCCTGACAAAGCTGCAAGTCCTGCACTCGACTCATCGCGACGCCTAGAATGGGTCGTTGGAAATGGACCGGGGCCTTCGGCGACCTTGGCAGCACACGAGCCCGCGAGGTCGGGCCAACGAGTGTGCGTTGCTCGATGACTTTGCGGGGGCGGTCCGTCGCGGTGAGAGTAGGTCGCTGGTTGTGCGGGGTGAGGCTGGGATCGGGAAGACGGTGCTGCTGGAGTATCTGGTCGCGTCGGCGTCGGATCTGACGGTTTTGCGTGCGGCTGGGGTGGAGTCCGAGATGGAGCTGGCTTATGCGGGTCTGCATCAGTTGTGCGCGCCGTTGCTTGACCGGCTCGGGATGTTGCCCGCGCCGCAGCGGCAGGCGCTTGAGATCGTGTTCGGGCTGAGCACCGGGGCGGCCCCGGATCGGTTCCTCGTGGGGTTGGCGCTTTTGAGCTTGCTCTCCGAGGTGGCGGATGAGGGGCCGGTGTTGTGTGTCGTGGATGATGCGCAGTGGCTGGATCAGGCCTCCGCGCTGACGTTGGCGTTTGTCGCTCGGCGGCTGTTGGCGGAGCCGGTCGGAATTCTGTTTGCTGCTCGTGAGCCGGGGGAGGAGCTTCGGCATTTCTCTGAGTTGGAGGTGCTTGGCTTGCGCAACGGTGACGCCCGGGCACTGCTCGGCTCCGCCGTGTGGTTGATGCTGGATGACCGGGTGCGCGACCGGATCATCGCGGAGGTGCGGGGCAATCCGCTGGCGTTGATCGAGCTGCCGCGAGGGTTGTCGGCGACGCAGCTGGCCGGCGGGTTTGGCCTGCTCGGGGCTGCGGCGCTGACGGGACGGATCGAGGAGAGCTTCGTGGCGCGACTGAAGGAGCTTCCGGACGACGCGAGGACGCTGTTGCTGGTGGCGACGGCTGACCCGCTGGGCGATCCGCTGTTGTTGTGGCGCGCGGCCGAGCGGCTCGGGATCAGCCCGGTCGCCGCGGAGGGCCCGGAGGCGGACGGGCTGCTCGCGATTGGTG
>JBELAG010000040.1:0-24363 GCA_049509055.1 Solirubrobacteraceae bacterium | reverse complement strand
TCTCATGGAAGACCGGCCGGCAGTTCGACGCCTCGTGGGACCGCGGCTCGACGTTTGCGTTCCCGCTCGGCAAGGGCCAGGTGATCGCCGGCTGGGACCAGGGGGTGGCGGGCATGAAGGTCAGGGGACGACGCCGGATCACGATCCCGCCGATGCTCGCCTACGGCAAGCGCGGGGCGGGCGGGGTGATCGGGCCCGACGAGACGCTCGTCTTCGTCGTCGACCTGATTGCCGTGCGCTGAGGACCGCAGGCCGGCCCGCGGGACGCTCGCGAGCACGATCGGGGAAATCCCGTGGCAGGATCGGGGTCTTCTCGCCTGTACACAGGCCCGCCGGATCTATACAACTACGGAATGGTCTTCGTCCTCGGCGCTCCGCGGCGATCGCAGGTTCTCCAGTTCCGACGCCAGGACGGCCCCGACGTGTCCACGTTCAGCCTGTGCGACGGCCGTACGATGGGTGTGCGCAGCTGGCCGGGCACGGCGGCGGACACGATCGTGCTGCTGCACGGCCTGCTGGATTGCTCCGAGGGCTGGAGCGGATTGTGCGGGCGGATCGGGGGCCGGCGGGTCGCCTTCGACCTCGCCGGCTTCGGGAACTCAGAGGCGCCGGCCCGCGGCTCGATCGCCGACTATGCGCGGGACGTCGTCGAGGGACTCGACCAGCTCGGGATCGACCGCTTCACGCTGATCGGGCACTCGCTCGGCGGGGCCGTCGCCACCGCCATCGCCGAGCAGATGCCCGAGCGCGTGCAAGCCCTGGTGCTGCTCGCTCCGGCCGGCTTCGGCCGGATCCGGCTGGCGGAGGCGATCTCGATCCCCGTCGTGCGCGACGTCGCCCAGATGACCTTGCCGGTCGCGCTCTCCAGCCGGCTGATGGTCACGGCCGGCTATATGGCGATGGTCAGCAACCACTGCACCCCCGAGCACTCCACCGTGCAGCGGGTCCTCGATCGGGGCGGGCGCCTGATCGCCGGCGCCCGCGAGGGCACGCGGGCGGTCGTCGTGGCTTCGCGTGGCCGCGAGGCCTTTCACCGGCGGCGCGTCGCCTACGACGGCCCGGTCTTCGCGGTGTGGGGCGATCGCGACCGCATCGTCCCGTCCTCCCACAGCCAGGCGGTCACCACGGCCTTCCCGTCGGCGCAGGTCGCGATCTGGCCGGGCATGGGCCACCATCCTCAGCACGAGCGCCGCGAGCAGCTCGTCGAGCTCGTCGGGCAGGCGCTCGCCGCGCGCCGGGCGCCGGCGCGCTCCGCGCCGGCGGTCGTCCAGGCGGCCTGAGCCGCGCCCCAGCGGCGGGGCGGGGCGCTTGATCCTCGCCGGGCGACTGGTAGGGTCGTCGTTCGCGCCGTGCCGCGGATCGACGAAAGCGACGGTATGTCAGAGCCATCCCAGGGACCGCTGTCCGCAGTTCGGGGTGTCCTCGATGTCGCGCGCGCGATCCTCGACGACCTCGACCTCGAGGTCGTCCTGGAGCGGGTGGTGGAGTCGGCTCAGACGATGGTCGGCGCGCGCTATGCCGCGCTCGGGGTGCTCGATCCCAGCCGGACCGAGCTCGAACGGTTTGTCACGGCCGGGCTCGACGAGGCGACGCGGCGCCGGATCGGACCGCCCCCGCGGGGCCGGGGCGTCCTCGGCGAGCTGATCCGCCGCCCGGCGCCGCTGCGCCTCACCGACGTCGGCGCACATCCGCATTCCTACGGGTTTCCTCCGGGGCACCCGGACATGCGCACGTTGCTCGGGGTCCCGGTGGTGATCGGCGGCGAGCCCTACGGGAATCTCTACCTGTGCGAGCGCGGCGACGGCGAGCCGTTCAGCGAGGCCGACGAGGCGGCGATCGTGCTGCTGGCCGAGTTCGCGGGGGTGGCGATCGACCACGCGCGACGCTACTCCCGCCTGCAGACCGAGCAGACCGAGCTCCGGCGCAGGGTCGAGACGCTCGACGCGACCGTGCAGATCGCCCGGGCGGTGGGCGGCGAGACCAACCTCGACATCGCCCTCGAGCTGGTCGCCAAGCGCGGCCGGGCACTCGTCTGCGCCCGCGCGCTGCTGATCGAGCACCAGAGCGGCGATGAGCTGATCGTCGTCGCCGGCGCGGGGGAGCTGCCCCGCGGCGTGATCGGCCGGCGCGTCGAGTTGCACGGCAGCGTCGCCGCGGCCGCGCTGCGCAGCCGGATCACGCTGCGCCTGGAGGACGACGCCAACCGGGCCCGATTCGAGCGCCACGGTGCGGGGAGCAGCGGGCTGCACGCGGACGCCGGGCTCGTGGTGCCGCTCGTCTTCCGCGGCCGCGACTTCGGCGTGCTGATCGCGATCGATCGCCAGGAGGATGGGCCGGCTTTCAGCGACGATGACCGGCTCCTGCTGGAGGCGTTCGCCGCCAGCGCCGCGACCGCGCTGGCCACCGCGCATTCCGTCCAGGCCGAGCGCCGGCGCCTGAGCCATCAGGCGGTCGAGCGCGAGCGGGCGCGGTGGGCGCGCGAGCTCGATGAGCGGACTCTGCAGAGCCTCGCGGCAGTGCGCGTGGCGCTCGCCGCGCAGTTGCGCGTCGGCGGGTCACAGACGATCATCCCGGTGGTGCAGGACGCCGTCGCGCGCCTGGACGCCGAGCTCGCGGCGCTGCGCGTCCTGATCACCCAGCTGCGCCCGCCGGCGCTCGACGAGCTCGGGTTCGAGGCGGCCATCGAGGATCTCGCCGGCCGCGCGCGCCGGGACGGGCTGCAGATCGAGATCAGCGTCGACCTCGACTCACCGGGCGAGGACGATCGTCACGGCGCCGAGCTCGAGACCGCGCTCTACCGCATCACCGAGGACGCGGTCAACGCCGCGCGCCGCCACCGCTCCGCCCACCGTGTGCGGATCGAGATCGCCGAGGTCGGCGACACCGTGCGGGTCACCGTGCGCGATGACGGCGAGCCGCTGGATCCGGCGAGCTTCACCGATGGGCTCGATCTCGCCGGCATGCGGGAGCGATCGGCGCTGCACGGCGGCACGATCGAAGTTCAGTCCTCGTCGGGCGAGGGGACGACCCTGACCGCCGCGCTGCCCGCCACCCATCCGGCGACGACGCTTCCCGCGGCGCGAGCCCGCGACGAAGCCGGCTGAGCAGGTTCACGGGCACCATTCGGCGGTGGTCGCCTGATGGTCAGGGTCGCGTCAAGGCCGGCGCCGCGTGCGGACTGCGCGGCGACGCCGGCCGTGGCGAACTAGCGGCTGGGATGCCGGAACGGCTGCGGGCCGCGATGCGCGTTCTGCTCCACCAGTCGCTCCACCTTCTGCTGACGATGAAGCTGCTGACGCGCGTTGCGCTCCCGAAGCTGCCGGTACACCCTGTCCGGCTCGACCTCGCGCTCAGGCTCGTGGTCGGATGGGTTGGTCGCGTGAGACATGGTCAATCAACGTAATCAGTGGATCGGATTTCCCGCCACCCGGAAGACTGCGTGATCTGCTCCGTAGTTGCGGGCATGGTCACTCACTTCGCGCCGGCGGTGTCGTGCTCGCCGGGCAGCTGCGCCGGGCGATCGGCCGCCGCCGACCGGGGCAGGACGAGCAGCGGGCAGCGCGCCGCTCGCGCGAGCTGCAGCGACGTGTTGCCATGGATCAGCCGGCCGAGCGGTCCATATCCCCGGGAGCCGACGATCAGCAGGTCGACCGAGGCTCCGTACAGCGCCAGCTCCTCGGCGGGGTCGCCGTACGCCGCGTGCGCCTCGACGTCGCCGAGCGCGGCGAGCGCCTCACGGGCGCGCTCGACGTCCTTCTCCAGGTCGTACGGGTCGGGATGGCGCGGGTCGACGTAACCGCCGCGCGGCGGCGAGACGGCCTGGAAGACCGAGACGCGAGCGCCACGCGCGGCGGCCAGCTCGCGGGCGACCGCGAGCGCGTTGGCGCTCTCCGGTGACCCGTCGTAGCCGACGCCGATCTCGGCCAGGACCGCGGGGCGCCGGGCGAAGCCGGTCGGCGCCACCGCGACGGCACAGGGGGCGGCGTTGAGCGCTGCGCGCATGTCGTCACCCTGCAGGACGCGTCCCAGCAGCCCGTGGCGCGTCGACCCCACGACGAGCAGGTCGGCGCGCTTCTCCTCGGCCAGCTCGTGCAGGCCGCGGCCGACGAACGACGAGGCGACCGGGTACAGCGCGGCGGTGATCCCCGCCTCGGCGCGAGCGGTTTCCAGGACCTCCAGCGTGTGACGGGCCTCCCCCGCCTTGAACGCCCCGGGCGAGCCGCGGGCCGGAAGCAGGCTCTCGATGTAGACGTGAGCCAGGGATACCTCGCCTCCGTCGCCGGCGAGCCACGTGGCCAGGGCGATCGCGTCGCGCCCGCCGGAGAGCTCGTCGACCCCAACGATGACGTTCTCGAACATGTCGCCTTCTTCCCTACGGATGTACGTGGTGGATGTCCCACCACGTACAGCATCCTCCGTCAGCGCCGGTGCCACATCCGTGAAAGCTGGCGGTCGCGTGCGCGCCAACCCGGGGCAGGCCTGCCCGAGTCTCCAGGCGCCCCCGATCATCTATCCTGGGCCGCCTGGGCAACGGACAAGGGGAGGCCATGGCTCACGGTGACGCGGTCGCCAGCCAGTCGCACTGGCCGCGCCGGACGATCCCGTCGTTCTCCGACGAGCGGCTGCTCGAGGTGCTGGAGTCGGTGTCGCTGAAGCTGATCGACGACCTGGACTTCGGGCTGATCGTGATGGACCGCAGCGGCGAGGTGATCGCCTACAACGCCGATGAGAGCCGGCGGTCGGGCCTCGCGCGCCACCGGGTGCTGGGCCGCAGCTTCTTCGAGGATGTCGGGCCGTGCACCAACAACTATCTCGTCGCCGAGCGCTATCGCGAGAGCGACGAGCTCGACGAGCAGCTCGACTACGTGTTCACGTTCCGGATCGCCCGCACCCCCGTCAGGCTCCGGCTGCTCGCGCGGGCGGGCTCGCCGCGGCAGTACCTGGCCGTCCGGTCGCGGTGAATCACGAGCGCGAGAGACTGGAGCTCCTGGAGCTCTTCTATCAGTGTCCGGTCGGGCTGGTCGAGATCGACGACGCCGGCGCCGTGCGCAAGATCAACCCCGCGGCGGCCCGCATCCTCAACCCCGCGGTCGCGGGCGACGACCTCGGCGACGTGCTCGGCGTCCTGCGCCGGCTGGCGCCCGATCTGGCCGACGAGATCGAGCACCACCCGGAGCGGCTCGGGCGCCTCGGCGGCGGGCGGCGGGTGGTCGTGCCATCCGGCCGCGACCGGGATCCCGGCGCGGAGCTGAGGGCGGTCCGCGTTCAGTTCGACCGGGTGATGATCGTGCTGGTCGACATCGCCGCCGAGGACGGGGCGGCTCAGCGCGAGCACCGGATCGCCGCCGAGCTGCACCGCTCGATGCTGGGGAGGATCGACCCGACGCCCTCGCTCGCGGTCGGCGTGACCCACGTGCCGGCGGTCGGACGCCCGGCCGGCGGCGACTGGTACGACGCCGTCGCGCTCGGCGGCGACCGGACGGCGCTGCTCGTCGGCGACGTCGGCGGCGCGCAGCTGCGGGCGATCGCCGCGATGGGCCAGCTGCGCAGCGCGGTCCGCGCGGTCGCGCCGGCGTTCCCCGATCCGGCGCAGCTGCTGGCGCGGGCCGATGCGCTCGCCGACGAGATCGACGGCGCCGGCTCGGCGACGATCGCCTGCGGCGTGCTCGACGCCCGGACCGGGGCGCTCGCCTACGCCCGCGCCGGTCATCCGCCGCCGCTGGTGCTCGGCGCGCACGGGGCCGCGTCGCTGCTGGCGGGCGCCGACGGGCCCGCGCTGGGGCCCGGACGCCCGCCGCGATCCACGGCGCACGCCCGGCTCTCGCCCGGGGACACGCTGGTGATGTACACCGACGGCCTGCCCGGCGGCGATGACCCGGTCGAGCGCGAGCGCCGGCTCACCACCGTGGCGTCGCGGCTTCATCACCTGCCGGTCGACGCGCTCGGCGAGCAGCTGGCAAGGGACATGCTGGCCGGCGGTCCGGCGACCGGCGACGTCTGCATCCTCGTCGCGCGCCGCGCCGGCTGAGCCCGCCGGGGCCTCCGTCAGCTCGGGCCCGGGGGCGCCAGTTCGCGCAGCCGCCGCTGCAGGAAGCGGCGCTCGCGCTCGCCCTCGGTCAGCGCCAGCGCCCGCTGGAAGGCGATTCGGGCCTCGGCGCCGCGATCGAGGCGGGCCAGCAGATCCCCCCGCGTCGAATGCAGGTAGCGGTAGCCGGTCAGCGCGGGCTCCAGCCGGTCGACCAGCGCAAGGGCGGCCGCCGGACCCTCGGTCTCGGCGACGGCCACCGCGCGGTTGAGCTCGACGACGGGGGAGCCCGTGATCCGCGAGAGCTCGCGATGCAGCGCGTCGATCTGCGCCCAGTCCAGGGGATCGTCGACCATCAGCGACGCGATCGCCGCCTGCAGGACGTACGGGCCGCGTCCGTGCAGGGCGAGCGCCCGGTGCAGCCGCGCACGACCCTGCGCGATCGTCGTCTCGTCCCACAGCGAGCGGTCCTGATCGCGCAGCAGCACGACCTCGTCGCCCCGCTGGCGCGCGGCGCGCCGCGAGTCGTGCAGCAGCATCAGCGCCAGCAGCCCGTGGACCTCGGGCTCGTCGGGCATCAGGCCCGCCAGCAGCGCGCCGAGGGTGATCGCCTCCGACGCGAGATCGACGCGGCCCCCGTAGCCCTCGTTGAAGATGAGGTACACGACGGCCAGCACCGCCGCCAGACGGTCGGGCAGCAGATGGTCGGGCGGGACGCTGAACGGGATTCCCGTCGCCTTGATCTTGCGCTTGGCCCGCGACAGCCGGCGCTTCATCGTCTCCGGCGCCACGAGGAACGCCCGGGCGATCTCTTCCGTGCGCAGGCCGCCGAGCGCGCGCAGCGTGAGGGCGACCTGGGCGTCGAGCGCGAGCGCCGGGTGACAGCAGCTGAACAGGAGCTCCAGGCGCTCGTCGGCGATCGGCTCGTTCATCGTCTCGGCCTCCACGACGGCGGGTTGCGCGGGCACCAGCAGCGGCGCCTTGGCGGTCAGGGTGCGTGCTCTGCGGAGCTGGTCGATCGCGCGGTGCCGGGCCGTCGTCACGAGCCACGCGCGCGGGTTGTCGGGGACCCCGTCCTCGGGCCAGCGCTCGGCGGCGATCGCGAACGCCTCCGCGACGGCTTCCTCGGCGAGATCGAAGTCGCCGAGGAAGCCGATCAGCGAGGCCAGCACCCGGCCCCACTCCTCGCGGAAGATCTGCTCGATCAGGACGCGCGCTCCACGAGCGGGCGGACCTCGACCGATCCTCCGAGGCGCGCGGACGGGATCTTCGCCGCGATCTCCAGGGCGGCGTCCATGTCGTCGGCGTCGAACAGGTAGAAGCCGCCGAGCACCTCCTTGGTGGTCGCGAACGGCCCGTCGGTCAGCAGCGTCTCGCCGCCCGCCACGCGGACCGTCGTCGCCGTGTCGACCGGCGCCAGCTGCTCGCCGCCGACGCAGCGCGGATCGCCGGCGATCGCGTAGTACTCCTGGCTGATCGACTCCCGCTCGGCCGCCGTGCCCGCGTCGCCGGCCTCCGGGGCCATGTAGATCAACATCGCGTACTTCATCTCGTCCTCCTTGAGGTTGGTGTGTACCCCTCAGACGAAGCAGGTGCGCGCGAGGGGACAGCCCGCCCGCGCACCGCCCGCTGTCGTCATCGCGGGTCGGGCGACGTCGTCCTCGCCGTCACCGGCGTCGCCGGGGGCGCGGGCGCAGGTCGCTCCAGACCGACGCCGAGATCTGCTCGATGGTCGCGATCCCGTACCCCTCGGTCGGATCGTCATCGGTCAGCACGGCGAGCAGGTAATGGCGCCGGGAGCCGACCACCGAGCCGATGCTGTTGATCTGCCAGCCGCCGGGCAGCGGCAGCCAGCCGTTCTTGAGGGCGACCACCGCGTCCGGGGCCAGGCCGGCCGACACGCCCCACCGTTCGCTTTCGACGACGTTGCGCATCAGCTCGTACTCGTATTCGCGGGACGCGAGGTCGAGCAGCGCGTTGGGCAGCATGACGGTGCGCAGCAGGTCGATCTGATCCTCGGCGGTGGTCCAGCTCAACCCCCAGTAGCCGCCGTCGTTGGGCGAGGTGCGGTCCATCCCGGCGTCCTCGTCGTAGTCGAGCACCGCCGGGCCTCCGCCGGCGTCGTCCCACAGGTCGCTGGCGGCGTTGTTGTCGCTGAGCTCGATCATCTGCGTCGCGAGCCCGAGCTGTGAGCCGGTGAGGCTCGCCCCGCGCGCCTGGAGCTCATCGAGCAGCGTGGCGAGGATGTCGACCTTGATGATGCTCGCGGTCTGCTCGCGGACCGAGGGCCGGTAGGCGAACTCCGTCCCGGTGGCGACGTCATAGACCGCCGCTGTGATGTTCCCGGCCCGCGTGGCCAGGAACCGCCGCAGCGCCGGGCTGGTGAACGGGTCGGGCGTCGCGGTCGTGGCCGCCGCGTGCCGGCGAGCGTGCGCGGGAGCGCGTGTCGCGGGCGGCGGCGGGCCAGACGTCTGGCCCGCGAGCGCGGCGGGTGCGCCGAGCGCCGCGAGCAGCGCGCCGGCGGTGGCCGCGCGGAATGCGCTGTGCGCGAGCGCCGAGAACGCGGCGCGCACCGTCGCCGGCGGTGTGACTCGCAGCGTGATGGCGGCGCGAGCCTACCAGCGGCGGTGCCGCGCGTCCATCGCCCGGCGCGGCGCTCCGACTACGAGGCGAACGGGCGCACCGGCCGGCCGCTGCCGGCGGTCCGCCGGCCGGCGGTGGCGGTGGCGGTCGCGACGGCGGCTTGGCGGTGACGGTCAGCGCGGGCGCGGACGGTGGCCAGGCGCAGCCGGCTCTCGTTGCGCGATCCGTTGATGCCCCAGATCGCGATCGCGACGATCGCGGCGAGCGCCGGCACGGCGATCGCGGCGTTGACGATGAGGACGAGAGTCATGTGGGGCTCGCTTTCGATCGGGTCCAGATGACTCCAAGCTGCCCGCTGACTGCGAGACGACGCACAGAACGGCGTAGGAATCCTCTTAGCTTGGCTCTGTCATCGGCCTCGGCCGGCGAGCCTTGAGCACGATTGATCAGCTTTCTCGCGATGCCCGCCCGGGCGCGGCCGGCCGGTGAGAAATCGCGTTCGTGAGCGCAAGATCTGACCCTCGCACTTGTATCGGAGGTCACATCCGGTGTAGAAGACCGATCTCAGATGCACGGAAGCAGACGAATCATCGGCGTGGCCGGGATCTCGGCGGTGCTGGCGGCCCTGATCGCCGTGTACCTGCTCGACTTCCTGTTCGTCTCGCCCCCGGCGGTGTCGGCGACGGTGAGCGGCGGCACGGCTCACCTCGTCCTGCAGACCGTCCCCAGCTACGGCCACGCTCCGGATCCCGACTGGGTGAGCTATCTGGCCGAGGATTCCCACGGCCGCTGGCGGCACACGACGATCTACCAGGTGCCGGCCCACACGCTGGTGACGGTCACGATCTACCAGTACGACACCGCGACCGGGCTGCGCAACCCGTTCATGGCCCAGGTCCGCGGGACGCAGGGCGGCGTCGCCCAGCTCGACGGAAAGCCGTTCAGCACGCTGGATCCCAATCTCACCTCGCACACGTTCTCGGTTCCCGACCTCGGCATCAGCGTTCCGCTGGCGGGAGTCGGGGACAACGCCAAGAACCAGTGCAGCGTCGCGCCGTGCACGATCGCGGAGGCTCATACGACGATCACCTTCTCGTTCATGTCCCCCGGCAAGGGGACGTATCGCTGGCAGTGCTTCGTCCCGTGTGCGGCGGGGTTCTACCTGGGCTTCGGCGGGCCGATGCAGACGATCGGCTGGATGGACGGGGAGATCAAGGTCGTATGAGCGCCGGCGCCGCCGTCGGCCCCAGCGCCGGAGAGCCCCGCCACGGGGTTCGGATCGCGATCCTGTGGGCGGTCTTCACGGCGATCGTGACCCCGCTCGTGCTGTTCGTGCTCGGGCCCCACATCCCGCCGCACGACGCCAGTGTCCAGTCGGCCGACCAGCATCAGGTCAACGTCGTGCTGGTGACGCTGACCGTCCCGGTGTTCGGGCTGATCTGGGTGTACTTCGGCTATGCGATCACCGTCTGGCGCAACCGCGGGCCGGAGATCGTCGACGGCCCGCCGCTGGCCGCCAACCCCCGCATCCAGCTCGTCTGGCTGGCGGTCACCTCGGTGATGGTGCTCGGTCTCGCGGCCTACGGCACGGTCGGCCTCTACAACGACTCGCACGGCGCGGGCGGCGGTCAGGGCTCGAGTCCGCTGTCGACGCCGCCGGCGAGCGCTCATCCGCTGCAGATCCAGGTGATCGGCCAGCAGTGGCTGTGGACGTTCCGCTATCCGAGCTACGGCGGGGTGGAGACCGCGACGCTCGAGCTGCCCGTCCACCAGTGGGTCGAGTTCCACATCACCTCGCTCGACGTGGCCCACAGCTTCTGGGCCTACGAGCTCGGGATCAAGGCCGACGCGGTGCCCGGCTCCGACAACGTCGCGTTCCTGGACGCCAACCAGACCGGAACCTTCCAGGTGCGCTGCGCCGAGCTGTGCGGCCTCTGGCACGGGCACATGAATTCGTTCGGCACGGTCGTCAGCCGGCCCGTTTTCGCCGCCTGGATCGCCGCCCGGGTCAAGCAGTACGCCGCGATCACCAAGGATCTGCCGCCCTACAGCCTCGTCTACTACCCGCAGCCGATTCGGAGGGGCTAAATGGAAGCTCACGACGCCACCCTGTCCTCGCCGGACGCGACGCGCAAGCAGTCCTTTCGCAACCAGATCGCCGGCTTCAACATCCTGTGGGGAATCGTCGGCGGGATCGTCGGTTACGCCATCGGCCACTGGATCGGCGTCAGGATCACCACCACCATCGACGCCCAGGTGTCAACCGACCAGAACGACGTGGCGATCTTCCTCGGGATGACGCTGGCGACGTTCGGCTGGCTCGGCGGCCTGGGGTTCTTCAGCTACCCGCTGTGGCGGATGCTGGGCCGCCCGCCGACGCTGCGCGAGCGCGAGGAGCATGGCCCGTGGCGCTACTTCCGGCTGTGCACCGACCACAAGGTGGTGGGGATCCAGTACCTCGTCGCCGTGCTGTTCTTCTTCTTCGTCGCGGGGTTCAACGCGATGATGATCCGCGGCGAGCTGACCAGCTCCAACGCGACACTGATCAACTCCGGCAACTACCTGACGCTCGTCGGCCTGCACGGCACGATGATGCTGATGATGATGTCGGCGGGCGTGCTCGGGCCGCTCGGCAACTACCTGGTGCCGCTGATGATCGGCTCGCGGCGGATGGCGTTCCCGCGCATCGAGGCGCTGACGCTGTGGCTGACCGTCCTGGCCGGGGTCGTGCTGCTGTCGGCGATCGCGCTCGGTGGCTTCCCGACCGGGTGGACGGGCTACGCGCCGCTCGCCGACGAGGCGCGCGGCGGGATCGACGCCTACCTGTTCTCGTTCGCGCTGATCGGGATCTCGCTCGCCCTGGTGGGCGTCAACATCATGACCACGGTGATCACGATGCGCGCCCCCGGGATGACCTGGAGCCGGATCCCGATCTTCGTGTGGGGGCTCACCACCACCTCGATCCTCGCCGTCCTCGCCGCCCCGGTCCTGCTCGCCGCGCTGGTCATGGTCGCGCTCGACCGGACCGTTGACACCTCGTTCTTCCTGCCCAGCCAGGGCGGGAGCCCGTTCCTGTGGGACAACCTGTTCTGGTTCTTCGGCCACCCGGAGGTCTACATCCTCGCGCTGCCCGGGTTCGGGATCGTGCTCGAGATCCTGCCGGTGTTCGCGCGCAAGCCGCTGTGGGGCTACCGCCTCGCGGTGTCAGGGATGTTCGGCGTCGCGCTGATGAGCTTCATGGTGTGGCAGCACCACCTGTTCGTCAGTGGCATCAACGCCAACCTGCGGCCGTTCTACATGTTCACCACCGAGCTGATCTCGATCCCGACCGGGTTGATCTTCCTCAACGCGATGGGAACGCTGTGGAAGGCGAGGATCCGTTTCACCGTCCCGATGCTGTTCTCGCTGGCCTTCTTCTTCAACTTCCTGATCGGCGGCCTGTCTGGCGTGTTCCTGTCCGACGTGCCCAGCGACGTGACCACCCACGGCAGTTACTTCGTGATGGCCCACTTCCACTACACGATCATGGGCGGGCTGGTGTTCGCGCTGATGGCCGGCTTGTACTACTGGCTGCCCAAGATGACCGGCCTGAAGCTGTCGGAGAAGCTGGGCAAGCTCCATTTCTGGACGATGTTCGTCTTCTTCAACACCACCTTCTTCCCGCTGTTCGCCGCCGGCCTGCTCGGCATGCCGCGGCGCGTCTCCAGTTACAATCCGAGCCTGCTCGCGCTCAACGTGTTCGTCTCGATCAGCGCGTTCTGCCTCGGTCTGTCGATGGTGATCCTGGTCGTCAACCTCGTCTGGTCGCTGGTGTTCAAGCGCGAGACCGAGGTGGCCAATCCGTGGCACGCGCTGTCGCTGGAATGGCAGCTGCCGTCGCCGGTGCCCGTCTACAACTTCGAGGAGATCCCGGTGGTCAACTCCGGTCCGTATGAGTACGGGGTGCCCAACGCACCGCCGGTCGCCGATCTGCGCCCGACCTCGCCGGCGGCCGAGGTCAGCGCATGAGCGCCTCGTCGCCCGACTCCGCCCCGCTGAGCGCCGGCCTCAGCATTCACGCCGACCCGGGCGCCGCCCGGGCCGACGACGTCCGCCAGCTGCGCGGCAACCTCGGAGTCGGGGTGCGGCTGGTGTCCGGCGGGACGGGGTTCGTGTTCATGTCGTTCCTGTTCGCGTTCTTCTATCTGCGCGCGGTCAACTCCAACGGCCTGTGGCGTCCCCGGCACGTCACCCCCGTGCAGAGCTGGGGGATCGTCGTGCTCGTCGCGACGATCCTCTGTGCGGTGGTCTTCGACTCCGCCCGGCGCCACGTGGTCGCCGGCACCGAGCCGGCCTGGCGGCGCGGCAGCCTGCTGGCGCTCGCGCTCGGCATCCTCGTCGTCGTGGCGCAGGGCCTGGAGTACGCCACGATCACCTTCCGGACGGCCGACGGCGGCTGGGCGTCGGTGTTCTGGGGATGGACGCTCGTGCAGCTCGTGTTCTGGCTCGGCGCGGTGTACTGGATCGAGACGCTGGTCGCCCAGTCGCTGCGCCAGCTGCCGGCGTCGGCGCGGCTGGGCACCGGCGGCAGCGAGCTGCTCGCTCCGTCGGCGAGCGCCTGCCAGGTGTACCTGTACACGATGACGGCAATCGCGTTCGTGTCCTACGTCCTGCTGTACCTCGTCAAATGATTGCGGCCGCACTGCTCGTGCTCGCGCGCGTGGACGACACCAGCGGCGCGGGGCCGCTCACGCTCCTGTTCCCGCTGGTGCTGGTGTTCGTCGTGCTCGCGCTGTGGGCGCTGTGGCTGCGCCGCTCGGGCAGCGGCTGACCCGGCGCCCGCCCGCTCGTGCTCGACTCGCTGCTCGCCGATCTCCCGATCCTGCTGGTGGCGTTCGCCCTGGCGCTGCACGTGCTCGGCGAACGCCGGGCGGTGCGCCTGCGCCGGCGCCCGCGCGGACGTCGCGCCCGCTGGCGCGCGGTGTCGTTCTACGGCGGCCTGGTGACGATCCTGGTCGCGCTCGAGGGCCCGGTCGACTCCTACGCCGCGCGCCTGTTCTGGGTGCACATGATCCAGCACGTCCTGCTGCTGTCGGTCGCCGCGCCCCTGATCGTGCTGGGGGATCCGTGGATGTCGATCTGGCGCCCACTTCCGCTCGGCCTGCGCCGCGCGGTCGCCGGCGATCTGGCGCGCTCGGGCTGGGCGGCACCGCTGCGCGCGGCCGGAGGCGCGCTGGGCTCCCCGGCGGGGTCGTGGCTCGCGTTCTCGATCAACCTCGCGGCCTGGCACGTTCCGGTGCTGTACGACCTGACGCTGACCCATCTCTGGGTGCACATCCTCGAGCACACCACGTTCCTGACGTTCTCGATCCTGCTGTGGGCCCAGGTGATCCACTCGCCGCCGCTGCGCCTGCGGCTGTCGGCGATCGGCCGCGTGTACTACATGACCGCCGCCAACCTGGTGGGCTGGGCGATCTCGCTCGTGCTGGCGTTCTCGCCCCGGCCGCTGTACCCCGTCTATGTCCACATCGCCGACCGGCCCGGCGGGATCTCGGCGCTCGTCGACCAGCAGCTCGCTGCCGGGGTGATGCTCGTGCTCGGATCGCTGTCGACCGTGATCTTCGTCTTCGTCGGGCTGTACCGCTGGCTCGGGCTCGACGGCGACGCCGCCCGGCGCGCGTCGTCGCCGCGCCCGTCCGCGGCCGGCCCGGCCGGCTGACCGCGGCCCGGCCCGGCCGGCTGACCGCGGCCGGCTCAAGCCGGGGGCGCGGCGCGCCGATCCGGTGCCATGGGCTCTCACCTCCACCGCCGGCCATAGCGTGTTCACCGTCCTGCGCGCGCGCCGCGACTACCGCCGCCTGATCGCCGCCAACGCCCAGTCCCAGCTGGGGTCCGGCGCCGCCTACGTGGCGCTGATGGTGCTCGCCTATGACCGGCTGCACTCGGGCTGGGCGGTCGCGCTGGTGCTGCTCGGGGACTTCCTGCCGGGAATCGCGCTCAGCGCCCGGTTCGGCGCGCTGGCCGACCGCTGCGATCGCCGGTTGCTGGCCGTCGGCGGCGACGCGATCCGCGCCGCGGCGTTCATCGGCATCGCGCTGCTGCCGTTCTTCGCCACCACCGTCGTGTTCGCCCTGATCGCCGGCGTCGGCACCGCGCTGTGGCGCCCGGCGGTCAACTCGGCGCTGCCGGGCCTGGTGGAGCCCGACGAGCGGTCGGCCGCGAATGCGGCGTACAGCCTGTGCATGAACGTCGGGATGACCGCCGGCCCCGCCCTCGGCGCGGCCGCGCTGCTCGTGCTCTCACCGGCCGCGGTGCTGGCGATCAACGGCGCGACGTTCGGGCTGTCGGCGCTGCTGCTGTGCCGGGTCGCGCTCGGACGGGCACCGCAGCAGGCCGGATCCGCGCCGGCGGCGGGCGCTCGGACCCGGCGTGAGCTGCGGGCGATCGTCGGACTGCCCGGCGTGTGCGCCCTGATCGCCGTGTCGTCGGGCGCGCTGCTGGCGGCGGCGATGATGAACGTCGGCGAGCCGCTGCTGGCCGTCGGCCCGCTGCGCGGCGGCAGCGCGGGCTACGGCCTGCTCGTGTCGCTGTACGGGATCGGGATGATCGCCGGCAGCGTGGCGAACGCGCGCGCGGCGTCGGCGGTCTCGCGCCTGCGCCGGCGCTGGCTGGCCGGCGCCGCGCTCACCGGTGTGATGCTGCTCGGCTCCGGACTGGCTCCCACGCTGCTCGTCGCGGGCGTGACGTTCACGCTCACCGGCGCCGGGAACACGCTGGTCACCGGCTCGGAGACGCGCCTGCTCCAGCGACTGGCCCCGGAGCGCATGCTGGGCCGCGTCTTCGGGCTCTACGACGCCGTCCAGAACGTGGCGATGGTGACCGCGTTCCTGCTCGGCGGCATCGTGCTGAGCGCCGGCGGGCCGCGCGGCGTGTTCATGGCCGGCGGCGCGGTGACGCTGATCGCCGGCGTCGCCGGCGCGCTGTGCTTCCGCCCGGCGGCCGGCGCGCATCCTGCGCCGGCGCGCATCGAGTCCGTTGCGCCCGCCGCTTCCCCCTGCTGACCGGCCGCGGCGCTCGCGGATCCCCCGTCCGGCGTGGCCGGTGACGCGGCCGCGGCGCCCGCGGACCCCTGCCCGGCGTCGCCGGTGACGCGGGTGAGTATCATTGACTCATCAACGGTTCGATCTCAGTCACCCTGTTCAACGATCCGGCGTGCCCGTGGGGTTATTCCGAGAGCCCCGCGCTGCGTGTGATCGAATGGCGCTACGGCGACCAGCTCAACTGGCGGCTGGTGCTCGTCGGGCTGAGCGAGGACACCTCGCGCTACGTCGAGCACGGCTTCACGCCGTTGCGGATGGCCGGCAGCGGCCTGTTGTTCCGTGAGCGCTACGGGATGCCGTTCGCGCCGCACCCCAAGCCACGCCTGAGCGCGTCGTCGCGGGCGTGCCGCGCGGTGATCGCGGCGCGCCGGCAGTGGCCCGGCAGCGAGTGGCGCGTGCTGCGCGCGCTGCAGCTGGCCAACTTCAACACCGCGCTGCTGTTCGACGACGACGAGCAGATGCGCGAGGTCCTCGCCGCCGTCCCGGGGGTCGACGCCGACCAGATCATCGCCCTGATCGACGATCCCGGCGTGCTCGCCGCCTACGAGCAGGACAAGGCCGAGACCCGCGCCGCCGCCGGCTCGCCGACCGAGCTGCAGGGCAAGGCCGGCAACAGCGATGGAGCGGTCCGCTACACGGCGCCGTCGCTGGTCTTTCAGACCGCGGACGGCCGCCGCCTGGAGGCGGGCGGCTTCCAGCCCGTCGAGGCGTATGACGTGGTGATCGCCAACCTCGACCCGACGCTGCACCGCCAGGCGCCGCCCGAGGACCCCGGCCCGCTGCTGGCGCACTTCGATTTCGGCCTCACCACGCAGGAAGTGGCGGCGCTGATGGCGCACAGCAACGATCCGCCCGACCGCGCGGCGGCCGAGCTCGCGCTGCTGGCGCTCGTCGCCGACGGCCGCGCGCAGCGGCGCCCGCTCGGCGGTGACGCGGTGTGGCTGGCGGCCGGCGGCGGCGACGACAGCCGTCTCGCGGCTGCCGGCGCCGCCCACACCGCCTGACCCCGCCGGCGCCGGAGCGCGGGCCGTGGGCGCCAGAGAGACCCCGGCGACGCGCGCGGCCGCCCGTGCGGGCGTCGCGATCACGCTGCACGCCTACGACCACGAGCCGGGCGCGGACTCCTTCGGCCTCGAGGCGGCGGCCAAGCTGTCGCTGGACCCGGCGCGCGTCTTCAAGACGCTCGTCGTGACCGTCGACGGAGCGCTGCGCGTGTGCGTGCTCCCGGCGTCGGACACGTTGGACCTGCGGTCGCTGGGCAAGCACGCCGCCCTCGCCGCCGTCGCGCGCGCGGAGCACGTGACCGGGTACGTCGCCGGGGGCATCAGCCCGCTCGGGCAGCGACGCCCGCTCCCCACCCTGCTCGACGACACGGCGGTGGGCTTTGACACGATCTTCGTCAGCGCCGGGCGGCGCGGCCTGCAGATGGAGATCGCCCCGACCGACCTGGCCGCGCTGACCGGCGCCGAGATCCGGGCGCTGCGCCGCGCCGGCCCCGGCCCACGCTGAGCGCGCTTCTTCGGGCCGCGGCCGGCGCTCAGCGCTCGAAGCGCAGTTGCTCGCCCGCGTTGAACGTGTCCTTGGCGACCTGCGCGCCGAGGACGAGCCCGACGTTGCGGGGCGGCTGCACCCGCTCGACGTGCTCGCGGAACACCTCGATCCTCACGATCTGATACCGGCTGCCCGCATGCAGCGCGTGGTCGCCCGGCTTCAGCGTCCCCGCGCCGGCCAGCGCCCCGGTGAGAACGGTCCCCGGCGCCCGGCGGGCGACCGCGCGCTGCGCGACGGTCAGACCGGCGCCGGCCGGCGGGCCGATCCAGAAGACGTCATCGATCGTCATCGAGATGCCGTCCGGGGGCGGATCGGGCGGCGAATCGGCACGGTCGCGGCGCAGGAAGCTCACTCCCGGATTCTCCCACGGGCGGCTGGTGGTTGGCCGGGCGCGCCGAGCCCTCACGCGGAGCATGGCTGGGTTGCGGTCGGCGTGCCAGCCTCTGTTCACCGGCAGTTCGTGCCAAATCCGCCGCGGGCGTTGGGATTTGGCGCGGATTGACGGTCGGAGCGCGCGTTTGGCGGCAAATCTCAGACGGCGCGGGGGATGTGTCACGTTCTGGCGGTTGACGTGACTGCGCTTGTCATCGGCGATGGCGCCGGCCCGCACGCGCCGACGGCGAGGGGGCGGGTTAAGGGGGTCGCGGGGGGCCCGGGCCGTCTGGCGGCCGGGTCGACTAAGGGCCCGGACCAATTTATTGACGGCTCCGACGGCGTCTGGACGCGCCTGGAGCCACCCGCTCGCCCTCACGGACCACCAGTACGATCGGGGCGAGCGGGCGGCCCCAGCCATGCCCAGCCACTCGCCGGATCCGCCACTAAATTCGTCGCGGACCCTAATCTAAGAGCCGGAGATCGTCGCCGGCCGGCTCAACAGCGAGTCGGCGCCGGGGCTCGTGGTGGCGCCGATCGGGCCGACCGCCATGCACGATCCGGCGGCCCAGCACGAAACCGAGGCCGCGCCTGCGCCGGGCGTCTCGCCGGCTGCCGGGATCGTCTGCGCCACCCAGCGCAGCGCTGACCACTGCTCGGCGACGGCCGGGGTCGTCGACACGGCGGTGCCGACGGCGGTGCAGGAGAACAGCGTCGGGCACGACACGCCGTCGAGCACGGTGTCGCCCGAGTCGCTGGGATTCGTCGTCGTCTGCGTCGACCAGGCGCGTCCGTTCCATCGCTGCGCGGTGCTGTACTCGTTGTCGAGCCGGCCGACGGCGGTGCACACCGTCGCGTAGCGGCACGACACGGCGGTGAGCTGAGTGAAGTCGCCGGCGGGCGAAGCGGGGGTGGGGAGCACCGACCACGCGCTGCCGTCCCAGTGTTCGGCCAGCGCGGCGGAGGTGACGGCGAGCCCCTGATTGCCGGTGCTGCCGACGGCGATGCACGCGCCCGCCGACGTGCAGGACACGCCGCTCAACACGACGTCGTTGTCGGCGGCGACGGTGACCGGCGGCGCGAGCGACCAGGTGGTCCCGTTGAACATCTCCGCGATCGGCACCGTCGCCTGGTCCGCGTCGCCGCCGACCGCGATGCACGCCGTCGCCGCGCGTCCCGTGCAGGAGACCGAGTCGAGCGTGGGCGTCGAGTTGGCCGCGGAGGGCAGCGCCTGATCCGTCCAGTCGGCCCCGTTCCACCGCGACGCGAGCAGCACGGTGGCTCCCGCACTCGTGTCATAGCCGCCGACCGCCACGCAGGCCGTCGTCGACGGGCAGGACACCGAAATCAGACCGCCGGTGGACAGATCGCTGAGCGCCGGCATCGGCAGGACCGTCCAGCCGGTGCCGTTCCACTGCTCGGCCAGCGGCTGGTAAAGGTAAGGCCCCGGGATCGTGTCCTGCGCGCTCGCCCGGCTGGCCGCCGACAGTTGGGCGTACGCCGACTCGCCGACCGCGATGCAGTCGGTCGCCGACGCGCACGACACGCTCGCCAGCATCCCTCGCCCGGTGGGGAGTGGCACCGGCTGGACGGTCCACACCGCTGCCTGCGCCGCCTGTGTTCCGACGAGACCGACCACCGCGGCACTGATCGCCGCCAACCCGAACCGCTTCATCTGCGTCTCCTTCGTCCGCTGGAGGCCCCCAGCAGCATGAACAGTGAGCCTGTTCTATCACCGCGGCCGCGGCCGGGCGGCCGCGAGGCAACACTCGGGAGCGACAGCGATTCACGCCGGGCGCAGCGGCTGCCGAAGGATGTCAGCGGGCGGTCACGTACTCATCGCGCTTGCGCGGCCAGGCGTCGAAGTTCTCACCGCGGCCCAGCGGCGCACGGTCGAGCAGTTGCCAGGTCGCGTTGAGCGCCTCGGTGCCGCGGTCGTAGGTCGAATACGTGTGGTAGACGACGCCGCCGTCGAGCGCGAAGACGCTCAGCGCCATCAACTCCATGACATCGAGCATGTTGCCCGGCCGGCGCGGCGTCGGGACGTGCATGATCTCGTAGAAGTCGCTGTCGAAGGACTCTTCGCAGGACACCCACTCGATGTCCCAGCCCATCCGGGCCTTATACGCGTTGAGCACCGCGAGCGGTGAGCGCGAGGCGAGGATGAAGGTCACGTCGCGATGCGCGAGGTGATCGATCGCACCAACCAGGTTGTCGGTCTCGAACGTGCAACCCGGACAGCCCTCAGGCGTCTTGGGGCCGTGCATGAAGTGGCGCACGATCAGCTGTGAGCGCCCGTCGAACAACTCGGCGAGCGTCTTCGGGCCATCGTTGGTGTCGAAGCGGTACTCCTTCTCGACCGCCACCCACGGCAGCGCCCGGCGCTTGCCGGCGAGCGCCGCAGCGCGGCGGGTGAGGTCCTTCTCCTCGGCACGCAGGTCGGCGTAGGCGGCCGCCCACTGCTCACGCGTCCCACACTCGTGTGATCCCATCGATGAGCTCCTCTCTGCATCGCGATCGGGTGATCAGTCCTACAGACCGTACGAGGAGCCAGAAGTCATCGCACGGCTCGCCGGTGCCCGCCCCGGCGAACAGCTGTATACAGACTGTCCGTGGACGCTGACGTCGTCATCGTCGGATACGGTCCCGTGGGCCAGCTGGCCGCCGCCCTGCTCGGCGCGCTCGGCCATCGGGTCACGGTGTTCGAGCGACGGGCCGAGCCCTATCGGCGCCCGCGGGCCGTCCACTATGACCACGAGATCGCGCGCATCCTCGACGCCGCGGGGGTGTCAGGCGACCTGGCGTCGCTGACCGAGCCGGCGACGGCGTATGAGTGGCGCAACGCCGTCGGTCAGACGCTGCTGCTGATGGACTGGACGGGACCCGGGCCCTCGGGCTGGCCGGGCGCCACGATGTTCTCCCAGCCCGATCTGGAGCGGGTCCTCGACGCGCGCGTGCGGCGACTACCCACGGTGACCGTTCACCGCGGCTGGCGCGTGACCTCGCTCGCCGAGGCCGACGGTCACGTGCTGGTCGGCGCGCGCGGGGGCAGCCAGGCCGACCGGGCGCCGGCCGGCCGCGGCGAGCCACGATCGCTCCGCGCGCGCTACCTGATCGGGTGCGACGGGGCCAACAGCTTCGTGCGCGACTGGTTGGCCACCGCGGTCCACGACCTCGGCTTTGCCTTCGACTGGCTGATCGCCGACACGATTCCGCGCGACCCGGGCCTGCTCGCCGGCGTCAACCGGCAGATCTGCGATCCGGTCCGTCCGACCACGATGGTCTCGGGCGGCCCCGGGCGGCGCCGGTGGGAGTGGATGCTGCTGCCCGGTGAGTCTCCCGACGAGGTCCTCGAGCCCGGTTTTGTCTGGAAGCTGCTCGCGCGCTCGGGGGTCGAACCGGGGGATGTCGAGGTGGAGCGCACCGCGGTCTACAACTTCCGGGCCCGATGGGCGCTGCAGTGGCGCCGCGGGCCAGTCCTGCTGGCCGGCGATGCCGCGCACCTGATGCCGCCGTTCGCGGGCCAGGGAATGGGAGCGGGGGTCCGCGATGTCGCCAACCTCACGTGGCGGCTCGATCTGATCCTCAGGGGGCTGGCCTCCGACGCGATGCTGGACGCCTACCAGGCCGAGCGCCAGGCCCACCTGCAGCACGCGATCACCCGCTCGGTCGAGCTGGGCAAGGTCATCTGCGTCAGCGATCCCGCCGCGGCGGCGATGCGCGATCAGCAGATGCTGGCGGTCGCCGCGGACCCGGCGCTCGCCCCGCCGCCGCCCCCGGAGCCGCAGCTCGGTCCGGGGACGCTGCTCACCGACGACGCGACCGCGGGCACCCTCTTTCCGCAGGGCGTGGTGACGGTCGACGGGGTCAGCGGCCGGTTCGACGACGTCGTCGGGCGGGGCTTCATCCTCTACGTCCTGGGGTCTGACCCGGACATCGCGATCGGCCAGGGCGAGTCAGATGATCTCGAAGCGCTCGGTGGCCGGACGGTCGCGGTGACCGCGGAGATGGACACCGCGGAGGTCTACCGGTCGTGGTTTGCCAAGCACGATGCCCGCGCCGTCCTCGTGCGCCCCGACTTCTACGTGTTCGGCTCAGCCTCCGGCGACGCCGCCGGGCTCGTCACCGAGCTGCGGCAGCGACTGATGTCGCCTTGAGGCCTCGGGTTCCGCCCACGTCATCCTGACCGCGTCGCCCGCCGTCCACGTCGGCGGCAGGTCGCACCCCAACACCTCGGCGAGCGCGACGTAGCAGGCGTCGTAGTCCGACAGGTTGTCGCGCACATCAGTGTCGATCAGGTGAGGCGCGTGAAGCTGTTGGTCGCCCATGGCGCGCCGTGCCGGCCCGGAGTTGAGCAGCGTGGAGAGAGCCGCGGACGCGTCGACGACGATCACCGACCGGCTCGGCCAGCTCCCGAACCGCGACGGCGCCGACCGAGGTCGCGTCTCTGGCCGCCAGCCGCTCGAGCCGCTCGACGACGTCGTCGGGCACGTTGCGCAGTTAGAGGGCTCTCATGCTGTGGGAGGGATGGCGGTCTGTCGGCGAGGCGCTCGAGCCGGCGCGAACACGCGCTGACTGACCTCGGCCGGCCGCTTGCTAGCGCTGCTGGAAGGCGCCTCGGAGGTCGGCGTCAGAGGTGCGCGACGACGCCGTGGGGATGCTGTGCGGCAGCGCGGCGCTCGTCAGCGTCGGGCAGCCCGACGGACTACCCAGCGTGGTGTGGCGGACAGGATCGCGGTCGGATGCGCGCGCTTCAGGTTTCTGCTTTCGCGGGGCCCGACGCGCTCATGCCGGCTGACATCAGCGAACCAACGGGGTCGCGGGCGCCGGGGCGGGGGGACGGCGTTGTGATCGAGGTTCACGCTGCCGGCGTCGCGTTTCCGGACCTGTTGCTCACCCGGGGTCTGTATCAGATGAAGCCCGAGCTGCCGTTCGTGCCGGGCATGGAGGTTGCGGGCATCGTGCGCTCAGCGCCTGTCGGCGCCGCGTTTGGTCGGGGTGACCGCGTCATGGCGTTCACCGAACTGGGGGGGTTTGCGGAAGTCGCGGTCGCGGCCGCCCATCTCACGTTCAGGCTGCCCGCCGGGCTGGACTTCAGCCAGGGCGCAGGATTAGTGTTGAACTACCAGGCGGCCGTGTTCGCGCTGCTGACCCGCGGGCGGTTGGAATTCCCCCGATTTTCCGGACACTGAGGCGCTTTCGCTGAAAGCGTTTCGAAAGGATGGTGTCCAGCATGCCGAAGTCCCGCCCACCGTATGCCGAGGAGTTCCGCACAGAGGCGGTGCAGATGGTCCGCTCTGGTCGGACGGTCGCCGACGTCGCGACGTCGCTCGGGGTCACCGAGCAGTCGCTGCGCAACCTGGGTCAAGCGCGATCAGCTCGAGCGTCGCGAGCGTGATGACGGGCTGACGGTCGCGGAGCGCGACGAGCTCGGGGAGCTCAGACGCAGGGTCAAGCGTCTGGAGCAGGAGCGGCATCTGCTCAAACGAGCCGCGGCCTTCTTCGCACGGGAGACCGAGACCCGGTGACTGCCTACCGGATCATCTCAGCGGAGAAGGCCAGCGGTGTTCCGGTCTCCTTGGCGTGTGAGTTGTTGGAGGTGTCGCGCTCGGGCTACTACGAGTGGGCGACGCGTGCGCCGTCTGATCGGGAGCTCACCGACGCGTGGTTGACCGAGAAGATCAAGGAGATCCACGAGGAGAACCGGGGGGTGTACGGCAGCCCGCGGATCCACGCGGAGCTGCGGATGGCGCACGGCATCGAGGTCGGCCGCAAGCGGGTCGAGCGGCTCATGGTCCAGGCCGGCATCTCCGGGCTGGTGTACCGCAAGCGCGGGCGGACAACCATCCGAGTGCAGGGCGTTCGCGTCGCCGATGACCTGGTCAAGCGCCAGTTTCGTCCTGAGCAGCCCGACGTCTTGTGGATCGCTGACTTCTCCTACCTGCGGACGTGGGAGGGCTGGTTGTACCTCGCCGCGGTGCAGGACGCGTTCTCGCGGCGGATCGTTGGCTGGAGCATGGCCGATCACATGCGCGAGGAGCTGGTCATCGACGCGCTCACGATGGCGGTGCGGCGTCGCCGGCCCGACCCGGGGGTGATCCATCACTCCGACCAGGGATCTCAATACGTCAGCCTCGGGTTCGGGCAGACGTGCACGCGGGCCGGGATCTCCCGGTCGATGGGATCGGTCGGAGACTGCTATGACACTCAATCAAAATTGCTGGGGTCCGAATCGACTGGCCCGCTCTGACCCTTGCTTATGACTTCGCCCCCCTTTCGGGTGCACTGGCGTTGAGCTGTCGAGCGGTCTGGTCGGTCCGGGCAGCGCACCGACCGGTCGGGCGGATCGTGACCTGATAGGAGCCTTGCCAAGCACCGTGAGTGTCCTGTCCGCCGTCCCGGCCGATGGCTGCGCGACCCCCCCGTCCAACGCTGGGAGAAGGAGTCGCAGTTGTCAACCATGCCATGCCTGCCCGCCGAAGTCATCCTCGGCGTCGATACCCACCGCGACACGCACGCCGCGGCGCTGGTCGACACCCTCGGCCAGTTTGTCGCCGCCCAGTCGTTCCCGACCACCCGCGCTGGCCTGCGCCTGCTGATCCGCTGGGCACAGCAGCTGGGCACCGTCCGGCGTGCCGGGGTGGAGGGCACCGGCAGCTACGGCGCCGGCCTGAACCGCGCGCTGAGGCTCGAGAACATCGAAGTCATCGAGGTCACCCGAGCCGCGAGAGTCGGACGACGTCACCTGGGCAA
>JBELAG010000004.1:0-50707 GCA_049509055.1 Solirubrobacteraceae bacterium | reverse complement strand
CCTAGTGGACCCGCAATGGACCCTCTGGCCGGTCGGCGGCGACTCCTAGCTCGCGATCTTTCCCCTGCAAATCGAGCTAAAGCCCTCTGTCGGACTCGAACCGACGACCCCTTCCTTACCATGGAAGTGCTCTACCAGCTGAGCTAAGAGGGCGCTCGCACCGAGACTACCGAGTCGGCGACGCTCGCGGCAGCGCAGCCCCGGCCACGGCGGGATCGGCTCGAGCGCCGGTGCGGGGCTGGAGACGGTACGGAACCGGCGCTCGCGCCGAAGCGGCGAGCGACGACCGTCGGGCGCCCGGCAACGACCGGATGAAGACCACGAAACCGCCGACGATGACGTTGGCCGCGATGGCGAGGTTGTCGCACAGCGCCGGGCGTGCTCAGGGCTTGGGATTGGACCTCGGCAACGGTCCGCTGAGGCCCTGCCGGGATTGCCGGAGTCAACTGACCCCGGACAACGGGTGTCTCCGGCCGCCACGGAGGCTTGTGACACCGTCGGTGCGTGCTCTGGTTGATTGCGCCTGCCGGAGGGTGGCGGTCGCGCGCGGCCGACGGTCAACGTGGAGCCGGCCGCCCGGAGGGCCGGCGGTCGGCAGATGTCCATCACACCCCGCCAGCGGGCCGGCGATGGACGTTCGCCGGTGTGGACCGGCGGTCACGATGGACCTCCGACCTGATCGCACCGGCAAGCGCGGCGACGAGATGCATGGTTCGGAGAGTCAACCGGACCCGCCGACGTGGCCCATCGGCCAACCGCCGCGACCGCTCGTCGACGACCTCGTGTCAGCCGGAGTAGGCGGCCTGCAGCAGCGACATCATTGCCGGCGCGCTGGACGGTCCGATCGGGTCGCCGCTGGAGTCGGCGAATCCGATCTCGAGGTGCGGGCCGGTCGAGATGCCGACGATCCCGTAGCCGACCTCGGAGATCACCTGGCCCTGGCTGACGTGGGTGCCGATCGCGATCCAGTTGCCGGGCCCGGCGTGGCCGTAGTACACGTCGTCGTATCCCGACAGCGGGCGGTCGCAGGAGAGGACCGGCGCCGAGGGGCCAAAGCCCCCGATCCCGTGGAGGACGATCGTGCCGGAGCACACCGCCAGCTCGGGCGTGCCGCCGGGGGCGGAGATGTCGACGCCGTCGTCGAGCGACCACGTGCCGGGAGGCGACACGTCGGCCTTCGGCATCGGGAACTCGAATCCGCCCGCCGACGGAGCGGTCGCCGACACCGAGGACCCCGTCGAGCCAGAGCCCGAGCCAGAGGAGCCAGAGGAGCCAGAGGAGCCAGAGCCCGCGGAGGCCCGCGCCGCCGCGGCCGCGGCGGCCGCCCGCCGGCGGGCCTGCAGCTGCGCCAGCTGTTGCTCGAGCGCGGCCACCTGACCCTGGGCGGACGCGAGCTGACCGGCGCCGGCGGCCCGCGCCCGTGCCGAGGCGATCTCCTGGGAGACGAGGCTCAGCCTGATCGCCACCACACGGTTGCGGTCGGCCAGCGACTGGTCGGCGAGCCGCTGGGCTCGCGCCGACAGCGCCCCGAGCCGAGTCGCCTGCGCGGCGACGGCGCGACGTGAGCTCCGGACCACGGCGGTGATGCGGGCGTCCTGCTCGCCGATCCGCTCGGCGAAGGCGAGGCGCTCGAGGAGGTCATTGAAGCCGTTGGCCTCCAGCACCACGGTGATCAGGTCGGGGCTACCGCCCTCGTAGCTGCCGACGAGCTGGGCGGACAGGATGCCCTGATCTCGGGCCTGCGCCGCCTCCAGTCGCGCAAGCCCGGTCCGGGCGCTGCCGAGCTGCGCGCCCACCGCCAGCAGCTCCGTGCGCTTGGCATCGAGGTCGGCCTGCAGCGCGCTCTGCCGTCGCTGGAGAGCGGCGATCCCGGCGTCGAGCGCCTCGACTCGCCGCGTCGCCGCCGCCACCGACCCCGCCAGGCTGGAGACCTTCTGCCGCCCGCTACCGATCTGCTGCTGGAGCGCGCTCCCGCGCGCCGGCGAGCCCGAGCTGCCCGAGCTGCCCGAGCTGCCCGAGCTGCCCGAGCCTCCAGCAGCCGCCGCGGCCGGCGCGCCGACCGTGATCAGCGCCACCCCCAGCCCAGTGACGGTCGCCGCCAGCGTCGCGAGCGCGATCCGGTTGACGGGTCGTCGCAGGCCTGGGAGTGATCGTGAATGAAGCCGCATCCGCGCGTGCGCCGCGCCGTCCCGACCTGATCAGGGCAGGCGGGACGGTGACCGTAACACGGCGCCTGCGGCGCGCCCGCACGCCGAGATCCCTGCAATGAAACCTGCATCGGCCGCCCAAAAGCCGTGCCGTGGCCGCGCCCGCCGGCCCCGCGGCTCAGGCTCGCCAGACGCACGTGATGTGCAGGTCCCGCGGCGCGCCCTCGGCTCGCAGGCGCCTGGCCCGCGACGTCCGCAGCTCCTGCAGGTCAAGCTGCCACAGCAGCGTGTCGGAGACGAGCACCTGCCCGCCCCGGGCGGCGTCGCTGACGCGGGCCGCGATGTTGACGTCGACGCCGAGGTAGTCGCCGCCGAGCCGGCGCGGGGAGCCCCAGTGCAGGCCGGCCCGCATCTGCGGGCGGTAGCCGGCCACCTCGATCGCGCTCACCGCGGTCTGGGCGTCGAGCGCCGCCTCGACCGCCTCCTGCGGCGACAGGAAGGTGGCCATCACCCCGTCCCCCAGGCGCTTGACGATCCGGCCGCGCCGGCGCTCGATCACCGCCTCCACGGCGGTCCCGACCTCGCGCATCAGCTGCAGCGACGGATCGTCGCCGGCCCGCAGGGCCCACGAGGAGAAGCCGACGAGGTCGGTGAACATCACCGCGAGCTCGAGGTCGCCGTGGCCGCGGCCCGTCGCCTCCGACAGCGACTGCCAGATCTGCAGGCTGGCCAGCCCGAGCTCCTGCAGGACGCTCGTGCGCTCGGGCGCCAGCGCGGTCACCCGGCGCGCGACCACCTCCACCGGCTGGGTGCCCGCCGTCGACAGGGGATCGCCGAAGCGCTCGTCGCCCGGCAGGCGGCGCCGCAGCCGGCGGGCCGCGGTCAGCAGCGATGGCTGTGAGTCGACGTGCGCCGCCAGCCGGCGCAGCCGCGCGGCGCGGGCCACGGGACCCTCGCGCTCGCGCTCGGGCTCGCCGACGCCGCCCGATCCGGGATCCTCACGATCCTCGAGTTCATCGGATTCCATCGCAGGTGTGCGACCCGAAGGCCGGGAGTGGCGGGAGCAGGATTCGAACCTGCGAAGGCTGAGCCAATGGATTTACAGTCCATCCCCTTTGACCGCTCGGGAATCCCGCCGGGACGGCGCCGAGTGTAGTACACGCATCCGCACCGATCGGCGCGATCGGGAGGGGTTGATCGGGCTCGACTACGACGCGTCGCGCAGGCGCTGCGCCTCGGGCAGCGCCTCGAGCTTCTTGAGCGTGTGGTTCTCGATCTGGCGGATGCGCTCGCGGGTGACGTTGAACGCCCGCCCGACCTCCTCCAGCGTGTAGGGGCGCTCGCCGGTGAGACCGAAGCGCATCTCGATCACCTCGCGCTCGCGCTCGGGCAGGGCGGCCAGCGCGCGGCGCAGGTTCTCGCGCCGCAGCCGCTCGGAGGCCAGCTCGAACGGCGATTCGGCGGTCTGGTCCTCGACGAAGTCCCCGAGCGAGGAGTCGTCCTCCTCGCCGACGGGCTTCTCCAGCGAGATCGGTTGCTGGGCCATGCGCAGGACGTCGCGAACCTCGCGGACGGTGGTCTCGAGCTCCCGGGCGATCTCCTCGGGCGTGGGCTCACGGCCGAGCTGCTGGATCAGCTGGCGCTCGACGTGGACGACCTTGTTGAGCTTCTCGACCATGTGCACGGGGATCCGGATCGTCCGGCCCTTGTCGGCGATCGCGCGGGTCACCGCCTGGCGGATCCACCAGGTGGCGTAGGTGGAGAACTTGTAGCCGCGGCGGTAGTCGAACTTCTCGACGGCGCGGATCAGGCCCATCGAGCCCTCCTGGATGAGGTCCAGGAAGGTGAGCCCCCGGCCGAGATAGGACTTGGCGATCGACACGACGAGCCGCAGGTTGGCCTCGATCATCTGCTGCTTGGCGCGCATGTCGCCGCGCTCGATGCGGCGGGCGAGCGCCACCTCCTGCTCGGCAGTGAGCAGGCTGACGCGGCCGATCGCGCGCAGGTAGAGCCGCAGCGAGTCAAGGCTCGGCTCGACGGTGAGGTCGACCTCGGCGTGCTTGCGCGCATCGGGGTCGGCCTCGGCCGCGGTCTGCGCGCTCGCCTCGACGCTGCTGCCCTCCGACCGCGCGAGGCGGCCGTCGGCGCCGACGACGACGATCCCCTGCTCGTCGAGGTAGGTGTGCAGCTCCTGCACCTGCTCCTTGGTGACGTCGACCTCCTCCAGGCAGGCCTCGATCTCCGCGAAGGACAGGAATCCGCGCTCCTGGCCGTTGGCGATCAGCGGACGCAGCTCGTCGAGTTCTGCGATCGGCGTCTCGTCACTCAATCGAACGATCTCGTCAACGCTCACAGCCCCTGAGCTCCTCCCCACGTCTCCTCGAGTCCGCCCCAGTTCACCTGGGACCCTCCTTCTTGTGACCTCCGTTACGACCGTCGATTGATACCACAAACGGGGGCGCCTTCAGCATGCCCCCGGTCATGACCCGTCGAGCCGAGCGTCGCGGCTCTCTACTCTGTAGCGAGCGATGACCGAAAACCACCCATCTTCCGCTGCGCTGATCGACGTCCAGGCGCAGACGCCACCGCTGGCGCTCAGCCTGTCCCGGGTCGGCGTGACCGCCGTCGAGAAGGTGATCCGGCTCGGCCACAACGGCTCCGAGCAGCTGTTCTCCGCGCGCTTTGAGTGCGTCATCGAGCTCGGCCCCGACCAGAAGGGCGCGCACATGTCGCGCTTCGAGGAGGTCGTCAACGAGTCGATCGGCGAGGTGCTGCTCCACGACCATCCGTTCAAGGCCGAGACCCTGGCCGAGCACATCGCCCAGCTCGTCCGCTCGCGCCAGGGCGCGCGGCGCGCCGAGGTCAGCGTCGAGGCGCGCTTCCCCGAGCACAAGCCCGCCCCCGTGTCGGGCGTGATGACCCAGGAGCTGTACACGCTGCACGGCGTCGCGGTGGCCACCGCGCTCGGGACCCGCCGGCTGACCGGCGTCACCGCGCAGGGGATGACCGCGTGCCCGTGCGCGCAGGAGCTGATCGCGGGTGCGGCGCGCGAGCGCCTGAGCGCGGACGGCTTCGACGCGGCGGAGATCGACCGGATCCTCGAGGCGGTTCCGGTCGCCACCCACAACCAGCGCGGGCTGGGCACGCTGTACGTCGGCTGCCCCGAGCTCTGCGACCAGGAGATCGATGCCGCCGCGCTGCTGACGATCGTCGAGCAGTCGATGTCCTCGGAGATCTATGAGCTGATGAAGCGCACCGACGAGGCGCACGTCGTCGAGAAGGCGCACCGGCGCCCGCGTTTCGTCGAGGACTGCGTGCGCGAGATGGTCCGGGGGGTGATCGACCGCTTCCCCGGGCTCGACCACCGCGCGCTCGTGTCCGCGCGTCAGGTCAACCTCGAGACGATCCACCAACACAACGTCGTCGCCGAGCGGTTCGGCACGATCGCCGAGATCCGCGCCGAGCTGGAGACCGGGATCCCGCCGGCGTCGCACACCAGCGTCCAGAGCTGGCTCGCCGCCGCCTCCTGAGCGGCTCCCGGCGGGCACGGAATGCGCGCGATCCTGCTCGAACACCCCGGTTCGCCGGTGCGGGCGACGACGATCGCCGATCCGCGCCCCGGTCCAGGCCAGCTGCTGCTGCGCGTGCTCGCCTGCGGTGTCTGCCGCACCGATCTGCACCTGCGCGACGCCGAGATCCCCGCGCCCAAGCTGCCCGTGGTGCTCGGCCATCAGATCGTCGCGCGCGCCCCGGACGGGCGCCGCGTCGGCGTGCCCTGGCTGGGGTGGACCGACGGCGAGTGCCGCTACTGCGCCAGCGGCCGCGAGAACCTGTGCGTCAACGCCCGCTTCACCGGCCGCGACATCGACGGCGGCTTCGCCGAGCTGACCGTCGCCGACGAGCGCTTCTGCCTGACGCTGCCCGACGAGCTCTCCGACGAGCAGGCCGCGCCGCTGCTGTGTGGCGGCCTGATCGGCTACCGCGCTCTTCGGCTGGCCGGCGACGGAGCCCGGCTCGGCCTCTACGGCTTCGGCTCCGCCGCCCACCAGATCTGCCAGGTCGCCGTCCACCAGGGCCGCGAGGTGTTCGCGTTCACGCGCCCGGGAGACACCACGACCCAGGAGTTCGCACGATCGCTCGGCGCGGTCTGGGCGGGGGCGAGCGATGAGCGGCCGCCCGAAGAACTCGACGCCGCGCTGATCTTCGCCTCGGCGGGCGAGCTCGTCCCGGCGGCGCTGCGGGCGCTCGCTGCCGGCGGCACGGTGGTGTGCGCCGGGATCCACATGACCGACATCCCGTCGTTCCCCTACGACGACCTGTGGCACGAGCGCACGATCCGGTCGGTCGCCAACCTGACGCGCGAGGATGGACGCGAGTTCCTCCGGCTCGCGCCCCAGGTGCCGGTCCGCAGCACGGTCACGACGTACCCCCTCGCGCAGGCCGAGCAGGCGCTCGCCGATCTGCGCGCCGGGCGCTTCTCCGGGACCGCGGTGCTCACGCCGTGACGCGGATGCCCGCGTCGCGCATGTTCTAGGGTGTGACACATGCCTCTCGTCCCGATGGTCATCGAGCGGACCGCGCGCGGTGAGCGCGAGTTCGACATCTACAGCCGCCTGCTCAACGAGCGCATCGTCTTCCTGGGGTCGCCGATCGACGACACGGTCGCCAACCTCATCGTGGCGCAGCTGTTGCACCTGGAGTCGCAGGACCCCGACAAGGACATCTCCATCTACATCAACTCTCCGGGCGGCTCAATCTACGCGGGTCTGGCGGTGTACGACACGATGCAGTTCATCAAGCCCGACGTCGCCACGATCTGTGTCGGGATCGCGATGTCGATGGGCTCACTGCTGCTCACCGGCGGCGCGAAGGGCAAGCGGTTCTCGCTGCCCAACAGCCGGATCCTGATCCACCAGCCGTCGGCCGGCTTTGAGGGGCAGTCGACCGACATCGAGATTCACGCTCGGGAGATCCTCAACATCCGCAAGCGGACCGACGAGATCTACGCGTTCCACACCGGCCAAACGGAGGAGCAGGTCCACGTCGACATGGAGCGCGACCGGTTCTTCAAGCCCGACGAGGCCGTCGAGTACGGCCTGATCGACCGGGTCCTCGATTCACACTGACACGAAAGGCAGCATCTTCATGGCGATGGCTGAGAGAACAGCGACGACCACCTGGGAGGGCGACCTGGCGCACGGCGGCGGGGTCCTCAACGGCGCCAGCGGCGCGCTCAACGATCTGGGGGTCACCTGGGCGTCACGCACGGAGCGCTCCAACGGCAAGACCAGCCCCGAGGAGCTGATCGCCGCCGCGCACTCCTCGTGCTTCTCGATGGCGTTGTCCAACGAGCTGACCCAGGGCGGGCACCCCCCCGAGCAGCTGCGGGTGAGCGCCAACGTGATCCTCGATCAGAAGGACGGCGCTCCGACGGTGACCACCTCTGAGCTGACCGTGTTCGGTCGCGTGCCGGGAATCGATCGGGAGCAGTTCGCGCAGGCGGCCGCGGAGGCCGGCAAGAACTGTCCGATCTCCCGCGCCCTCGGCGGCGTCGAGATTCGCGTCGAGGCGACGCTCGAGTAGACCGCCGGTGCCGGAAGCCGCCGGCCGGCCGCGAAGGCGCCGGCCGGCCGCTAGGCGATCGGGTGCTCGATCTCTCCGAGCCCGTCGATCGCGATTCTCACCCGGTCACCGGAACTCAGGAACGCGGGGGGATCCATCGCCGTTCCGACGCCGCCGGGGGTGCCGGTGAGGATCAGGTCTCCGGGGAGTAGCGTGCACGTCTCGGCGATGAAGTCGACGAGCGCCTGGCAGCCGAACACCAGATCGGAGGTCGGGCTGTCCTGGCGCAGCTCCCCGTTGACCCACGTGCGCAGGCGCAGCGCGCCGGGGTCGGGCACCTCGTCGGCGGTCGTCACCCAGGGCCCGAACGGGCAGAAGGTGTCGGCGCCCTTGGCGCGCGTCCACTGCGGCTCGCGACCCTGAAGGTCGCGCGCGCTGACGTCGTCGGCGACGCAGTAGCCGCCGATCGCGCCGCCGGCGCCGATCACGATCACCAGCTCGCCCTCGTAGTCCAGACGGCGCACGACCGCCGGGCAGCGCACCGGGCCGCCGGGTGGCGCCACCGATCCGCGCACCTTGACGAAGACGATCGGCCGCTCGGGAGCAGTGGCGCCGGTCTCGGCGATGTGCCTGGCATAGTTGAGGCCGATCGCGTAGATCGTGCCCGGCTCCGGGATCGGCGCGAGCAGCGTGACCTGCGACAGCGGCCAGCGGCCAAGTGACGCCTCGGGCACGCTGCCACCGGCCAGCACCTCGCGCACCCCGTCGGGGCCGCCGAACGCGGTCACCGCGTCATCGGCCACCACGCCGGACAGCGGCAGGTCATGGCCCGGCGCGTGGAAGGTCGCGAGCTTCACGTCGATCGACAGGCTAGCGACCGTCAGCCGACGATGAACTCCCCGCGCGCGACGATCACCGCCCCGCCGCCGACGGCGACCCGCTCGATCCGCTCCTCGGAGCCCTCGACGACCGCGTGCAGCGTCGACGGCCGCCCGATCTGCGCGCCCTGGCTGATCTCGATCCGCTCGCCGTAGGCGATCCGGCGGTGGCGCGCCAGGTGGACGGCGAGCGGGCCGGCGGCCGAACCGGTGGCGGGATCCTCGGCGACGCCCAGTCCGGGGGCGAACATCCGCGTCGTGAACCGCCGGGCCCCCGGGCTCGCCCCGCCCGCCGCGGCGCCCGCCACACGCTCAGCGAAGCAGCTGACCCCGAGCGGGCCGAGCGCCGCCAGCGCGCCGAGGTCCGGGCGTAACCCGGCGACGACGCGCTCGTCGCCGGCCATCACCAAGACGTGGCGCGGTCCGTTGTCGTAGACCTCGATCGGCAGCTCAGAGCCCGGCACGCCGAGCGCCTCCAGCAACGTGTCAGGCCGGTCGTACAGAGCCCATGTCGGAACCGGCTGCGTCATCTCGCCGAACACGATCGCGCCGCCCTCGCGGCGCAGGACGATCGGCACGATGCCGGCGCCGGTCAGCAGTCGCACCGCGTCGGCGCCACTGCGCTCGCCGACGACGAACGCCGTGCCCAGCAGCGGGTGCCCGGCGAACGGCAGCTCGACCGCCGGGGTGAAGATCCGCGCCCGCGCGTCGGCGCCGCCGGTCTCATCGCCGAATAGGAACACGGTCTCCGACAGGTTCAGCTCGCGCGCGAGCCGTTGCATGATCGCGGCGCTCAGCCCCTCGGCAGCGGTGAACACCGCCACCGGATTGCCCGCCAGGGCGACGTCGGTGAACACGTCGGCGACGACGTAGGCGCGCGCCGTGCCGCTCATCCGCCGGCCATCTCCAGCAGCGTCGCCACGGTCGTCCAGTTGCGCGAGGTCGACATCACGCCGAGCCATTTCGCGCCGAGCGCGACGGCGAGCTTGGAGCGCGCGATCCCGTTCGGATGCCAGCTGTAGAGCTCCTGGCCGGCGAGCGCCAACTGCTCGCCGTCGCCGACCAGGCCCTGCAGTCGCTCGGCGGCGGCGCCGTCGAGCTCGCCCGACAGGAACGTCACCTGATAGAGCTTGGGGTTCTCCACGATCTCGGCCAACGGATCGGCGGCGATCACCCGCGCCAGCCGCTGGCGGGAGCGCGCGACGACCGGCACGTCGAACCCGAATCGCTGCGAGATCAGCTCGTGTGCGCGCGCGGCGACGGCATCGGCGGCGAGGTCTGACTCCAGCACGACGTTGCCGCTCTGCACGTAGGTCCGCACGCCGGCGAAGCCCGCCTCGCCGAGCAGCGACCGCAGCTCGGCCATCGGCACGCGGCGCTTGCCGAGGTTGACACCGCGCAACATCAGCACGTGCGCGGCCATGCGCTAGAACAGCGGCTCCTGGCCGGGGTGGCCGTCGCGGCGGGCGCGGGGCGGCGCCTGGCCGAGCGCGACGGCGAGGTCGTAGGCGATCGCCGCCTCCGAGCGCGACGCCACCAGCGGCGCCTCGATCCCCTCCACGTGCACGAGCGTGCGCCGGCCATCGCCGCGGGCATCACCCTCCAGCGGCACGAGCGCGTACACGCGGTCGGCTCGCACGAACTTGCCGTATCCGAGAGCGACCATCGGCGTCACGCGGGCCATCAGTGCGCCATCGTACGCCGGACGACGGCCGCGAGGCGGCGTCTCTAGGAGTCGGCGAGGACCATCTCCAGCCGGCGCTCGAGCGCCGCGGCGAGGACCTCGCGGACCGGCCCCTGCTCGAAGCGCTCGACCAGCGCCGCCAGGAAGCCCTCGATCACCAGCTGCTTGGCGACCTCCGCCGGCAGGCCATGGGAGCGCAGATAGAACAGCTGCTCGGGATCCACCTGAGCGATCGCGGCGGCATGGGTGCAGCGGACGTCGTTGGCCTGGATCTCCAGGCCGGGGATCGCGTCGGCGTGCGCGCGCTTGGAGATCAGCAGGTTGCGCGACTCCTGGAACGCGTCGGTCTTCTGCGCGCCGGGGTCGACGATGATGTTGCCCTTCCAGACGGCCGTCGAGCGCCCCTGCAGGACGCCGCGGAAGGCGAGATCCGACGTCGTGTTGGGCGCCGCGTGCTCCTGGGTGGTGTCGAAGTCGATGTGCTGGCGGGCGTGGCTGGCGTAGGCGCCGGTGACGCGCGCCTCGGCTCCGGGACCGCCGAGCCGGGTCTCCATTCGGACGTGCCCGCGCGCCGAGCCGAACCCGAGCGCGACCCAGTCCAGTCCGGCGTCGCGTGCGACCTCGGCACGGTGGGTGCCGAAGATCCAGCTGCGCTCCGACAGGTCCTGGCCCGAGACGTAGCGCAGGTGCGCGCCGTCGCAGACGACGAGCTCGACGACGGTGTTGAACACGCCGTCGACCTCGGGGGTGCCCGACAGCGCCTGCTCCCAGACCTCGGCGCGGGCGCCCGACTCGAGCACGATCAGCGTGCGGCGCAGCAGCTCGGTACCCGAGGCGGCCTGCACGGCGGTCAGCAGCACCGGGCCGGCGAGCGTCACGTTGCGCGGGACGTAGACGAACGCGCCGCCGCGGAAGCCGGCATCGTTGCGCGCCACGAACACGTCCTCGGCGTCCACCACGGTCCCGAGGTGGCGCGCGACGAGCTCGGGATGGGTGCGCGCGGCCTCCTCCAGCGAGCAGACGAGCACGCCGTCGGCGGGCGCGCCGTCCAGCGTGGCGTCGTCGCCGTCGACCTGGCGCAGCGCCGCCAGCGGCTGAAGTTCGCCGAACATCGGCTCGGGACCGGCGGCGTCGGTGCCGTGGCCGTCGGTGGTCGTCCCGGCCGGCGCGTAGGCCGCCAGGTCGAGACCGCTGATGTCGGTGAACTCCCATCCCGCGTGGCCCTTGAACTGGGGCAGCGGGAGCGTCTCGCAGCTCGCCAGCGCGCGCTCGCGGCGCGCGGCGAGGAAGTCGGAGCCGGCGGCCACGCTAGCCAATCGAACCCTCCATCTGCAGCTCGATCAGCCGGTTCATCTCCACCGCGTACTCCATCGGCAGCTCCTTGGTGATCGGCTCGATGAACCCGTTGACGATCAGCTTGGAGGCCTCCTCCTCGGAGATGCCGTGCGACATCAGGTAGAAGAGCTGGTCCTCGCCGACCTTGGAGACCGTCGCCTCGTGGCCGACGTTGACGTCGTCCTCGGAGATGCGGATCGTCGGATAGGTGTCCGAGCGCGAGTCCTCGTCGAGCAGCAGCGCGTCGCAGACGACCTTGGAGCGCGAGCCGTGGGCGCCCTTGGCAATCTCCAGCAGGCCGCGGTAGGAGCCGCGCCCGCCGTCCTTGGAGATCGACTTGGCGAAGATGTTCGACGTCGTGTTGGGAGCGGCGTGGATGATCTTGCCGCCGGCGTCCTGATGCTGGTCCTTGCCGGCGAAGGCGATCGAGAGGATCTCGCCGTGAGCGCGCTCGCCCATCAGGTAGACGCTCGGATACTTCATCGTCAGCTTGGAGCCGAGGTTGCAGTCGACCCATTCGACTGTCGCGTCGCGCTCCGCGACGGCGCGCTTGGTCACGAGGTTGAACACGTTGGTCGACCAGTTCTGCACGGTCGTGTAGCGGATCCGGGCGCCGGGCTTGGCGAGCAGCTCGACGACCGCGGAGTGCAGCGAGGACGAGCTGTAGGTCGGCGCGGTGCAGCCCTCGACGTAGTGGACGTAGGAGCCCTCGTCGGCGATGATCAGCGTCCGCTCGAACTGCCCCATCGACTCGGTGTTGATCCGGAAGTAGGCCTGGAGCGGCATCTCGACGTGCACGCCCGGCGGCACGTAGACGAACGATCCGCCCGACCACACCGAGCTGTTGAGCGCGGCCAGCTTGTTGTCATTGGGCGGGATGATCGTCGCGAAGTACTCGCGCACGAGCTCCTCGTGATCGCGCAACGCGGAGTCCATGTCGAGGAAGATCACGCCCTGCTTCTCGAGGCTCTCGTTGATCTGGTGGTACACGACCTCGGACTCGTACTGCGCCCCGACGCCCGACAGGAACTTGCGCTCGGCCTCCGGGATGCCGAGGCGGTCGAACGTCTTCTTGACGTCCTCGGGGACGTCGTCCCACGAGCGCTCGGCGCGCTCGGAGGCGCGGACGAAGTAGTGGATGTCGTCGAAGTCGACCTCGGCGAGCATCGGCGAGCCCCACGTCGGCATCGGGCGGGCAAGGAAATGGTCGAGCGCCTTGAGGCGGAAGTCGCGCATCCACTGTGGCTCGGACTTGAACTCCGAGATCTTGGCCACCAGCTCACGGGTGAGGCCCTTGGGCGCCTTGTAGAGATAGTTCTCGGCGTCGTGGAAGCCGTAGCGCTCGGTGTAGTCGGCGTTGATCCCCCGCAGCGCCTCGTTCTCGATCGGCTCGGTCAGCACCGGCGGGGTCGGAATCGTGTCGGGAGTAGCCACTACTCCACCTCCAGCTTGATCGTGTCGTCCTCGATGATCACCGGGAAGGTGTCCACCGGAACATATGCGGGCAGGGTCTTGGGCTTGCCGGTCGTGATGTCGAACAGCGAGCCGTGTCGGGGGCATTCGATCGTGCAGGCCCCGGGGTCGAACTCGCCCTCGACCAGGGGACCGTCGTCATGCGTGCAGCGGTCCTCGATCGCGTACACCGTCCCGGCGCAGTTGAACACGCCGATCTCCAGGTCGTCCCAGATGACCAGGCGCTTGCCGCCGGGCGGCAGCTCGGAGAGCGGACACACATCGATGATCGTCGCCACGGCGTGAATAATACCTAGTGCTGCGATCGGATTTCGTCGGCGTCCGAATCCCAGCCGGTCTCGCGTCCGAGCGACGCGCTCTTGAGGACCTTCAACGACAGCAGCGCGCACTTCAGCCGCTGGGCGGAGATGTCGATGCCGAGCAGGTCGAGCACGAACGAGCGGTCGAGCGCGAGGAGATCTGAGACCTTCATCCCCTTGACCTCGTCGGAGGCCATCGACGCCGCGGCCTGCGAGATCGCGCAGCCGTGGCCCTCGAAGCGCACCCCGGCGATCCGCCCGTCCTCGCCAACGGACAGCTTGACGGTGAGCTCGTCCCCGCACAGCGGGTTGACGTCGTGGAACTCCAGGTCGACGTGGTCGAGCTCGGGCGCCGGCGGGCTCCAGTTGTGGGGCCGCTTGTAGTGCTCCAGGATGTTCTCGCGATACAGGTCGTCCATCGTCGTCCTCGTTCACGCTCGCCGGCTACAGCTGCAGCACGCGCGTGACCGTGCCGAGCGCGTCGATCAACCGGTCGGTGTCCTGTGCGCTGTTGTGGATCGCGTACGACGCCCGCGTGGTCGCGGTCGTCCCCAGGCGCCGCATCAGCGGCTGCGCGCAGTGGTGGCCGGCCCGCACGCACACGCCCTCGCGGCCGAGGATCTCCCCGACGTCGTGGGGATGGGCGCCGTCGAGCACGAACGAGACGAGCGAGCCCCGGTCCTCGGCGTCGGTCGGCCCGTGCAGGGTGATGCCGGGCACCTCGGCCAGGCGCGCCAGCGCATCGGCGATCAGCGCCTGCTCGTGCGCGCGGATCCGCTCGATCCCGATCGAGGCGATCCAGTCGACCGCCGCCCCGAGCCCGATCGCCTCGGCGATCTGCGACGTGCCGGCCTCGAACTTCCAGGGCAGCTCGGTCCAGGTGGACCGCAGGTCGCCGACGGTGCGGATCATGTGGCCGCCGCCGATGAACGGCGGCATCGCCTCCAGCAGCTCGCGGCGGCCGTGCAGCACGCCGATCCCCGTCGGCCCATAGGCCTTGTGACCGGTCCAGGCATAGAAGTCGGCGTCGAGCGCGGCGATGTCGACGGGGATCTGCGGGACCGCCTGGGAGCCGTCGATCAGCACCGTCGTCCCCGCCGCGTGCGCGCGGCGGACGAGGTGCTCGACCGGGTTGATCGTCCCCAGCACGTTGGACACGTGGACGACCGCCAGCAGCTTGGGCTCGCGCGCGAGCAGCGCCTCGAACGCATCGAGGTCGAGCTGGCCGTCGTCGAGCACCGGCACGTAGGCCAGCTCGGCGTCGCGCTCCTGGCAGAGGATCTGCCACGGCACGATGTTGGAGTGATGCTCCATCTGGGTGATCAGCACGAGGTCGCCGGGGCCGACGTTCTGGCGTCCCCAGGTGTAGGCGACGAGGTTGATCGCGGCGGTCGCGTTGGCGGTGAAGATCGTCTCCTCGACGGTGGAGCCCAGCCACCGCGCGATCCGCTCGCGCGCCCCCTCGAACATGTCGGTCGCCTCGACCGCGAGCGGGTACACCCCGCGGTGAATCGAGGCGCGCGACTCGGTGTAGTAGCGAGTCATCGCGTCGAGCACCGGCTGCGGGGTCTGCGACGTCGCCGCGGTGTCCAGATAGGCCACGGGGCGCCCGTCGAACTCGCGGCGCAGGACCGGGAAGTCGCCGGCCACCTCGGCGATCGCCTCGATCGCGCTCATCAGGCGACCGGGGCCTGCTCGAGGTCGTCGGTGATCCAGCCGTAGCCCTTGGCCTCGAGCTCGTGGGCGAGCTCCGGCCCGCCCTCGCGGACGATCTGGCCGCGGAACATGACGTGCACGTGGGTCGGCTTGACGTACTCCAGGATCCGCTGATAGTGGGTGATGATCAGCACGCCGAGATCGGGGCCGGCGACCGAGTTGACGCCGTCGGCGACGACCCGCAGCGCGTCGATGTCCAGCCCGGAATCGGTCTCGTCGAGGATCGCCAGCTCCGGCCGCTGGAGCGCGAGCTGGAGGATCTCCATCCGCTTCTTCTCGCCGCCGGAGAAGTTCTCGTTGAGATAGCGCCGCGACCAGTCGGCCGGCACCTTGGTGAGCGCCATCGCCGCCTCGACGGTCTGGCGGAACTCCTTGAGCGGGATCGGCTCCTCGCCGCGGGCGTCGCGGTGGGCGTTGAAGACGGTGCGCAGGTACTTGGTGACGGTCACGCCGGGCACCGACACCGGGTACTGGAAGGCCATGAACAGCCCCATCCGCGCGCGCTCGTCGGTGTCGGCCTCGGTGATGTCCTCCCCGCGCCAGATGACCTGGCCCTCGGTGACCTCGAGGTTGGGGTGGCCCATGATCGCGTTGGCCAGCGTCGACTTGCCCGAGCCGTTGGGGCCCATCAGGGCGTGGATCTCGCCCTTGTCGACCGACAGCTCGAGGCCGCGCAGGATCTCCTTGTCACCGGCGCGGACGTGAAGGTTTCGGATCTCTAGGTCGGGCATGTCCCTCTTTTTGCGTGTTCGGTATCTCGTCAGGCCGGGGGCGCACCGGCGCCCACCGGGATCGGCTCATGCTCGCCGCGTGCCGAGAACTCGACCAGCTCGGCCAGCGTGGTGTTCTGCAGCGACCGGATGATGCCGCCCTGGACGCGGGTCCACAGCAGCTTGGTCGCGCACCCGCGTCCGGCGTCGGGCTGATGCGAGCACAGGACGCGCTCGGTGTGATCGTTGAGAAAGCATTCCATCGGGGCGATCGAGCCCTCCAGCGCCTGCACGACCTCGTCCATCGAGATCTCCTCGGCCGGGCGCGACAGCCAGTAGCCGCCGTGCGCGCCGCGAGCGCTCATCACCAGCCCGGCCTTGCGCAGCCGAGCCACCACCTGCTCCAGGTAGGCCAGCGGGAGCCCCTCGGCGTCCGCGAGCGCCTTGAGACTGGTCGGGTGCTCGGGCCGCTGGCGGCCGAGCTCGATCATCAGCCGGACGCCGTACTCCGCCTTGGAGGAGAAGATCATGGGCTAAATCCTACCAAGGCGGTAGGTATAACACCGTCGCACGGCTGCCGCGGCGCCTGGCGCCCCTGTAGGGTCCGGCCATGGACACCGCGCTGCCCACCGCCCTGGCGACGTCATCGGAGATCGCCGCGGCCGCCCACGCGGCGCGCGCCCGCGGCCGGCTGGGGATCGACACCGAGTTCATGTCGGAGGGGCGCTATCGCGCGCTGTTGTGCCTCGTCCAGATCGCCGTCGACAATCCCGAGGCCGGGGCGGACCCGATCCTGCTGCTGATCGACGCGCTCACCGACGTCGACGTCACACCGCTGGCCCAGCTGCTCGGCGACCCCGGCTGCGAGATCGTCCTGCACGCCGGCCGCCAGGACGTGGCGATCCTGCGCCGTGCCTGGCGGACCGAGCTCAACCACGTCTTCGACACCCAGATCGCGGCGGGCTTCGCGGGCGCCAGCGCCCAGGCCGGCTACGGCAACCTGCTCGGCCTGGTACTCGGGCTGCGGGTCGGCAAGACCGCCAGCTACACGCGCTGGGACGCCCGCCCGCTGACCGCCGAGCAGCTCGGCTACGCCGCCGAGGACGTCGCCCACCTGCTCGATCTCGCCGACGAGATCCAACGGCGGCTGGTCGCCAGCGGTCGGCTGGAATGGGCCCAGGAGGAATGCCGTCGCCTGGAATCGGCCACCGACGAGCGTGACCCCGAGACCGCCTGGGAGCGACTGCCGCGCGTCGGCCAGCTCGATCCCCGCGCGCGCGCCGTCGCCCGGGAGCTGGCCGCCTGGCGGGAGCGCACCGCGTCCGAGCTCGATCGCCCGGTGGGGTCGATCGTCGCCGACCCGCCGATGGTCGAGCTCGCCAAGCGCCGCCCGTCCTCGGTCGCCGGGCTCGAGCAGATCCGCGGGCTGCACCCGCCGACGATCAAGCGCCGCGGCGAGGCGATCCTCGAGGCGATCGCGCGCGGCCGCGACGCCGCGCCGATCCCGCGCGACGAGGGCCGGTCGCGCTCGGAGCCGGGCGACGCGCCGCTGATCGCGCTCGCCGAGGCGCTGCTGCGAGCGCGGGCGCTCGAGGCCGGCCTGGCCTATGAGCTGATCGCCTCGCGGGCCGAGCTCGAGCTGATCGTCGGCGCCGCGCGGCGCTCCGAGCCCGAGCCGGAGGTGCGCACGCTCAGCGGCTGGCGGCGCGAGTTGGTCGGCGACGACCTGCGCGATCTGCTCGCCGGGCGCAGCGCCGTGTGCGTCGGCGCCGACCGGCGCCTGGCGCTCAGGACGAGCCCGTCTCCAGCATGAGCGACATCGCCGCCGCCCGATCGAACATCTCGCTCGAGAGTGCGTGGGCGATCAGCGGCGCGCGGGTGATCCAGCCGAGGTCGATGCCCTCCAGATCGAGGTTGGCGGGGGCGTAGGTGAGGCGCAGCCCGTGACCGGGCGAGTCGGCCGCGCCCTCCAGGCCGAAGTCGCCCTGCGAGCTGCTCCAGCCGAGCTTGGACAGATGGCGGCTCTCGGCGATCGCGAGTGCGCCCGAGCTCGCGTACCCGTCCCCGACGACCACCAGCTGCACCGCGCAGTAGGGGTTGGCGCCGCTGTCGCAGCGGCGCACGTGGGCCACGATCCGCGTCGCGCCGACCAGCGGGACGCCGCTCAGCGTCGGCCCGCGCCCGCTGTGCGAGCTGCCGCACCCCGCCGCCAGCGCGGCGACCGCCGTCGCGAGCAGCGACCACCGAGCCCGCCGGCGCCGCGCCGGCGCCGCGCCGGCCATCAGGCGTCCCAGGCCGCCAGCACGGCGTCGATCCCGTCGCGCGCCAGACCGGCGCCGAGGCAGCACAGCAGCGCGATCCGCGCCGCGACCGGCGATAGGAACGGCGCGCAGACCGCGCCGCCGGCGCGCAGATCGCGCTCGGAGCCGTCGAAGCCGTAGGTGGCGTGGAGCATCGAGCCGCGCTCCGGCCGGCAGGTGACGACGATCGGGACCCGCTCCACCGCCTCGCGCAGGGCGACGAGCATCCCGGGGGTCACGTGCCCGGCGCCGAACGCCTCGACGACGACGCCGTCGCCCATCGCCGCGGCGCTGCGCAGCAGCGCGCCGTCGTCGCCGAGCGACGCGGTGACGATCGACACCCGGTGATCGAGCGCGCTCGGCGCCAGCGGCGGCTGGCGCAGCGGGCGGGCGTGGAGCCAGACCCGGCCCTCCACGACCCGGCCGATCGGCCCGGCGACCGGCGACCCGAATGCCGCCGGCCCCGTGCTGTCGATCTTGCGCGCACTCGTCGCGGCCAGGATCTCGCCGCCGAACACGACGACCACCCCCAGCCCATGCGCCGCCGCGGACGCCGCCACCGCGACCGCGTCGAACAGGTTGGCGGGGCCGTCGGCGCCGGGCGCGCTCGCCGGCCGGTTGGCGCCGGTGATCACGACCGGCGCGTCGCCTCCGTAGGTGAGCGCGCACAGCATCGCCAGCTCCTCCAGCGTGTCGGTCCCCGTGGTGATCACCACGCCCTCACCATCGTGCGCCGCCCGGCCCGCACGCCGGGCCACCAGCAGGGCCTCGGCGGGCGTGATCTGCGGCCCGGGCAGCGACAGCACGCTCTCCGCCGACAGCCCGTCGAACGCCCGCAGCGCCGGGAGCGCCTCGACCAGCTGGGCGCCGTCCAGCGCCGGCACGGCGTGGCGGCCCTGCATCGAGATCGTGCCGCCGGTCGCCAGCAGCCGGACGGTCCGCGCCTGGGAGATCGCCGCGTCGTGCATGTGGGCGTGGACCTTACGGCCTATCCAGGCCTCGGGGGTCGATCCGCCGACTAAGCTCTCGCTCCACCATGTCGACCACCGCACAGAATCTCGCCGACCCCGAGCTGCTCGAGTGCAGCTGGGACCTGACCGCGCTCGTCGACGGCGACGAGCAGGACGGCGTCGGGCATCAGCTCGATCAGGCCGTGGCGCGCGCCGGCGCCTTCGCCTCGACCTATGCCGGCCGGCTCGCCGAGCTCGACGCCGCGGAGCTCGCCACCGCGATGCGCGAGCTCGCGGAGCTCAACGAGCTCGTCGGCAAGGCCGGCTCCTACGCCTCGCTGCGCTTCTCCACCGACACCGCGGATCAGAGCCGCGGGGCGCTGCTGGCGCTCGTGCAGGAGCGCGCCACCGAGATCGAGACCAAGCTGCTGTTCTTCGAGCTGGAGTGGGCCGCGCTCCCCGACGAGCGCGCCGACGAGCTGGCCGCCGATCCCGGGCTGAGCTTCTGCGCGCACTACCTGCGCAGCGCCCGGCGCTACCGCCCGCACCTGCTGTCCGAGCCCGAGGAGACGATCCTCGCCGAGAAGTCGATCGCCAGCCAGAGCGCGTGGGCGCGCCTGTTCGGCGAGCTGATGGCCGCGCTGCGCGTCGGCCTCGACGGCGACCAGGTGCCGCTCGACGTCGCGCTCGCCCGCCTGCAGGACCCCGACCGCGAGGCCCGGCGGACCGTGGCGGAGGCCGTCTCAGAAGCGCTGGAGCCCGGGCTGCGGACCCGCGCGTTCATCTACAACACGCTCATCCACGACAAGGCGGTCGAGGACCGGCTGCGCTCCTACCCGCACTGGCTGGCGTCGCGCAACCTCGCCAACGAGGCGTCCGACGAGTCGGTGATGGCGCTGATCGAGGCCGTGCGGGGGCGCTTCTCGATCCCGCAGCGGTGGTACCGGGTCAAGGCCACGCTGCTCGGCGTCGACCGGCTCGCCGACTACGACCGCGCCGCGCCGGTGCTCGGCGAGGACATCAGCTTCTCGTTCGGCGAGGCCCGCGAGCTGGTGCTCGACACCTACGAGTCCTTCTCCCCCGACGCCGGGCGGGTGGCGCGTCGCTTCTTCGACGAGCACTGGGTCGACGCGCCGGTGCGACCGCACAAGCGCGGCGGCGCGTTCTGCGCCTACACCGTGCCGAGCGTGCATCCCTACGTGCTGCTCAACTTCACCGCCCGGCGCCGCGACGTGCTGACGATGGCCCACGAGCTCGGCCACGGCCTGCACGCCGCGCTCGCCCAACCCCAGGGCGTGTTCCACCAGTCCACGCCGCTGACGATGGCCGAGACCGCGTCGGTGTTCGGCGAGGCGCTGGTGTTCGGGCGGATGCTCGACGCGGCCGGCGACGACGACGCCCGCCTCAGCCTGCTGGCCGAGCGGATCGACGGGGCGATCGCCACCGTCTTTCGCCAGATGGCGATGAACCGCTTCGAGCACCTCGTCCACACCCGCCGTCGCACCGAGGGCGAGCTGTCGGTGGAGCGGATCGCCGAGTCCTGGGTGGAGAGCCAGTCCGAGCTGTTCGGCGACTCGGTGACGATCACCGACGGCTACCGGATGTGGTGGTCCTACGTGCCGCACTTCATCAACACCCCGGGCTACGTCTACGCCTACGCCTACGGCCAGCTGCTCGCGCTGTCGGTGTACGGGCGCTACCTGCAGGAGGGCCCGGGCTTCGCCCCCGCCTACCTGGAGCTGCTGGCCGCGGGCGGCTCGCGCAGCCCCGAGCAGCTCGGGGCGATGGTGGGCATCGACCTCGCCGACCCGGGCTTCTGGGATGCCGGGCTCGATCTCGTCGAGACGCAGCTGCGCGAGGCCGAGGAGCTGGCCGCGCGCCGCTGACGGTCAGTGCGCCTTGGCGCGCCGGGTGCGCGAGCGCTCTTCCTGCTTCTCCACGACGTTGACGATCAGCTTCATCACCTGCTCGATCCCGGTCGCCTTGGCGTCGCCCTTGGCGAACGCCTCGCGCCAGTCGCGCACGTGACCCTTGGTGGCCAGCTCGTTGAAGTGCGAGCGCGGCACCATCAGCCGGACCTTGGCATCGGAGGCGATGTCCTTGGTGACCCGTGGCCCGGGCAGCTCGACCCGGTACATCTGGATGTCGCCGCGTCCGCGAAGCTCCAGCCCGGCCACCAGCTTGAGCGGCGCCAGCGACGGCACCTCCTCGAGGAACCGCGTGACCGCGGTCTCGATCAGGCTCTTGGTGTCAGTCGGCGAGGACAGGGCCCGGAGAGTCTATCCCGCGCGCTGCCTACCGGCCGGGTGCGAGCGGCGCGCCGCCGTCGTAGCCGCTGACCACGATCAGCCCCGAGTGCTCGATCGCCTCGTGCACGACCGCGGGCTGCGACGACGAGCCCGACGCGGCGAGCGCGGCCGGCGCCGCCGCTGCGAGCGCGAGCGCCACCAGCCCCGCGGCCATCCGCCTGGAGATCCTGCCGCTGCTGCGCGCTGGTGATCGGGTCATGCTCGGAGCTCCCGTGTCGCTGGACTCGTGTCGTGCACCGTAGCGCTTTGACGCGACGGCGCAACCATCGTGGCTCAGATCTTGTGGCGCTCCAGGAGCTTTCGGCCGATCACCATGCGCTGGATCTCGCTCGTTCCCTCGCCGATCAGCAGCAGCGGCGCGTCGCGGTACAGGCGCTCGATCTCATACTCCTTGGAGTAGCCGTAGCCGCCGTGGATGCGGAAGCTCTCCTCCACGCAGAAGCGCCCGGCCTCCGACGCGAACAGCTTCGCCATCCCCGCCTCGATGTCCGAGCGCTCGCCGGCGTCCTTCAGCCGCGCCGCGCGGTGCGTGAGCAGCCGCGCCGCGTCGACCTGGGTCGCCATGTCGGCCAGCTTGAACTGGATCGCCTGATGCTCGGCGATCGGCTTGCCGAACGCCCGGCGCTCCTGGGAGTACTTCAGCGCCAGCTCCAGCGCCCGCTGCGCGATCCCGACGCCGCGCGCCGCGACGTTGACCCGGCCGAGCTCCAGCGCGTCCATCATCTGCCCGAACCCCTTGTTGAGGCCCGCCTCCTCGCCGCCCAGGATGCTGTCAGCCGGGGTGCGATACCCGTCGAACACCAGCTCGGTCGACTCCACGCCCTTGTAGCCGAGCTTCTTGATCTTCGGCGGCACGTTGAACCCTTTGTACGAGCCCGTGTTCTCCGAGACGCCCGGCTCCTTCTCACAGATGAAGCAGGTCATGCCCTTGTACCGCGGCTCCGCGGCCGGGTCGGTCTTGACCAGCGTGAACACCAGCGTCGACAGCAGCCCGTTGGTCACCCACATCTTCGCGCCGTTGATCTCCCAGCTGCCGTCGTCCTGCTTGCGCGCCGAGGTCTTGATCGCCTGCACGTCGGAGCCGCACTCGGGCTCAGACAGTGAGAACGCCGCCCGGATCTCGCCGGTCGCCAGCTTGGGCAGGTACTTCTGCTTCTGCTCGTCGGTCCCGAACTTCATCAGCAGATAGGACCCGATGAAGTGCGTGTTGACGATCCCGCTGATGCTGATCCACCCTCGCGACAGCTCCTCCACGATCATCGCGTAGGTGCTGAGGTCCAGCCCCATTCCCCCGTACTCCTCGGGGATCATCACCCCGAACAGCCCCAGCTCCTTCATCTGCTCCACGATCGGCTCGGGGAACACGTCCTCGTGGTCGTAGTGCTCGGCGTTGGGGATGATCTGCTCGTCGGCGAACTGGTGCACCATCTCGCAGATCGCGCGCTGCTCGTCGGTCTTCTCCTGAAACGGGGTGTCAACGGCCATGCTGGGAGCTCCTCGGGTCTCTGAGTTCACCGAGGATATCGGGGGCTCCCGGCCGGTGGCTGCCGGGAACAGCGCGGGTGACCACGGGGACGGCTACGTATTCTCGCTGCGTGACTTAGCGCGCCTCAGACCTTGACGGCGGGGCTCCACGGCGTCTTGTCGGGTCGCTGCTCGGGCTCGCCGTCGAGCTCGATCTCGACCTTCTCGTTGAAGAAGCACAGCCGGCCCTTGATCGCGCCCACCTCGGCCCGCGGCTCGGGGTAGTACCAGATCAGGTCCTCGCCCCCGGGCGCCGAGACGTTGTAATAGGAGGCCGTGCCCTTGTACGGGCAGCGAGTAACGGTGTCAGACGGCTCGAGCGCCGCGACCACATCCTCGGCGGGCAGGTACCAGCGGGTCGGGAGGTTGGACTCGAACAGCGCCAGCGCGCGCTCGGTCTGCGCCAGCAGCTCGCCACCGAGCGAGATCCGGATCCGGCGGTCGGTCGCCACCACGTCGACACGGTGGTAGGGGTCCCGCGGGTGCACGGCGATCTCCTCCGCCTCCTCCCGCCAGCGCCCCATCCGGTCGAAGTAGAAGGCGATCAGGTTGACGAGTCCGGGCGGCGCCGCGGCGATCGGCTCCGGGTAGTACCAGGCGCCGTTCTCCACCGTCTCGCCGCCGGCGTGGATCGTGTAGTACGACGCGTCACCCTTCTTGGGGCAGTGGGTGTGGCGGTCGGTCGGCTCCAGCACGTCGGCGCGGACGTCCTGGGGCGGGAAGTAGTAGATCGGCTGCAGGCCGGACTCGTGCAGCATGAACGCGCCGCGGCTGTCGGCGATCACCTCGCCGCCGACCTCCACGCGGATCCGCTTCGGCGTCGGCTCGAGGTAGACCGTCCACCCGGGCTTCGGCGGCTCGAAGTTGAATTCCCCCGCCGGATGCTTGCCCAGCGGCCCGTTGCCTGTGGTCCATCCCATCTGAGCGAGGGTAGCAACCAGGGGGTGTGTCATCTGAGGGTTGTTATTCAGCCCTCAGATGACACACCCCCTGCGCCTGCCAGACTGACGCCCGTGAACTTCGCACGTGACGTGGTCGACGCGGCGCCGGCGGGCGACCGCGCGCTGGTCGAGATCACGCGCGACGGGGCGCGGCGCGAGTGGACCTTCGGCGAGGTCGCCGACCGCTCGGCCCGCCTGGCCGGCGCGCTGGCCGCCCGCGGCGTGCGCCGCGGCGACGTCGTGATGACGCTGATCGGAAACCGGCCCGAGTGGGTCCTGGCGATGGTCGCCTGCTTTCGCCTCGGCGCCGTCGTGCTGTCCTGCAACGAGCAACTGCGCGCCAAGGACCTGCGCCTGCGCCTGGAGGCCGCCCATCCGACGGTGATCATCGCCGACGAGCGCGATGCCGGTGAGCTGCAGGCGGCGGGCGCATCCGCGTCGGCGGTGGTGCTGATCCCCGATGAGGCGCTGTTCACCGGCGCCGACCCGGCGCCCGCAGCCGAGCTCGCGCCGTCCGACCCGTGCCTGATCACCTTCACCAGCGGCACGACCGGGGAGGCGAAGGGGATCGTGCACGGACAGCGCTACCTCCCCGGCCAGCGCCTGCAGGCCTCCCATTGGCTCGACGCCCGGCCCGGCGAGCTCGTGTGGTGCACGGCGGCCAGCGGCTGGTCGAAGTCGGCGCGCAACGTGTTCATCGCGCCGTGGCTGCGCGGCGCCGCCGCGCTGCTGCACGACGCCCGCTTCGATCCCCACCAGCGGCTGGCGCTGCTCGCCGCCGAGCGCGTCAATGTCCTGTGCATGGCGCCGACCGAGTATCGCGTGATCGCCAAGCGCGCGCAGCTTGCGCCGGTGCCGTCGTTGCACGGGTTGGTGGCCGCCGGCGAGGCGCTGAACCCCGAGGTGCTGCGCGCCTTCCGCGAGGGCACCGGGCTGGAGATCCGCGACGGCTACGGCCAGACCGAGACCGGGCAGCTCACCGGCGTGCCCGCCGACGGCGCTGTGCGGCCGGGGTCGATGGGCCGGCCGCTGCCGGGCATCGCGCTGCAGGTGCACGACGGCGAGCTCGTGCTCGCCGACCCGCGGACCGACCCGACCTTCTTCGTCGGGACCCTCGGCGGCCCGGCCGCGCCCGAGACCGAGCCGTGGCACACCGGCGACCGGGTCCACGCCGACGAGGACGGCTACCTGTACTTCGAGGGGCGCACCGACGACCTGATCATCTCCGCCGGCTACCGGATCGGGCCGTTCGAGGTCGAGTCGGCGCTCGTCTCCCACGCCGCCGTCGCCGAGGCCGCGGTCGTCGCCGCGCCCGACGAGGAGCGCGGGGCGGTCGTGCGCGCGGTCGTCGTCCTGCGTGACGGCTGGGCGCCGAGCGACGACCTGGTCGCGGCGCTCCAGGACCACGTCAAGCGCGAGACGGCGCCGTACAAGTACCCGCGGATCGTGGAGTTCGCCGCCGACCTGCCCAAGACGACGAGCGGGAAGGTGCGGCGCGCGCACCTCCGCGGGCCGTCGCTAGGTTGAGCGGCGATGAGCGACCACCCACCCGCGATCGGCATCTGCGCCCCCGTGACGAGCGCCAGCTTCGGCGTCTGGAACCAGCATGCGGCGCTGCTGCCGGCCGGCTACGTGAGCGCGATCCAGCGCGCCGGCGGCCTCGCGCTGATGGTCGCGCCGGACCCGGTCCTCGTCGCCGCGCCCGACGAGCTGCTGCACCGGATCGACGGCCTGATCCTGTCCGGCGGCAACGACGTCGACCCGGCGGTGTACGGCGCCAACCCGCATCCCGAGACCAAGGGGCCGACCCGTGACCGGGACGAGTTCGAGATCGCGCTGGCCCGCCGGGCGGTGGAGATCGACATGCCGGTCCTCGGCATCTGTCGCGGCATGCAGGTGCTCAACGTCACCTTCGGCGGCACGCTGCACCAGCACCTGCCCGAGGAGCTCGGCCACGAGGAGCACCGGCGCGTTCCGGGCACCTTCGACGGGTCCGATCACGACGTCCGCCTCCGGGCCGGTTCGCTGGCGGCGCTGGCGGCCGGCGAGCTGCTGCACGTCACCAAGTCCCACCACCATCAGGGCGTCGACGCGATCGGCGACGGGCTCACGGTGACCGGTGTCTCGACGCTCGACGATCTGCCCGAGGCGATCGAGCTGCCCGGCAGCCGCTTCGTGCTCGGCGTCCAATGGCACCCGGAGGCCGACGAGCGCAGCCGCGTGATCGGCGCGCTGGTGCGGGCCGCCGCCGAGTACCAGGCGGCGCGCGACGCCTATCTGATCGGCCGCGGCTCGGCGTAGCCGGCGTCGCGCACCGCGCGCACCACCCCGGCGGCGTGCTCGGGCCCGCGGGTTTCGAGCACGAGCTGCACCGCGCTCTCGCGCACGTGGAGGTGCAGGCCCTCGCGGATGTGCTCGACGTCGAGCAGGTTGGCCCCCATCCGTCCGACCAGCGACAGCAGCAGCGCCAGCGAGCCGGGGCGGTCGGGCAGCGCCGCGAGCAGCACCGAGCGCCGGCCGGCCTGACTCTCGTGGCGGCGGGCGATCTGGGCGAGCAGCCCGGGGTCCACGTTGCCGCCCGACAGCACGACGACGGTGGGATGCGTGCCGCCCGCGCCGGCGCCCACGCCGGCGCTCATGCCGGCGCTCATGCCGGCGCTCATGCCGGCGCCGATGCGACCGGCCAGCAGCGCCGCCACGCCGACCGCGCCGGCGCCCTCGACGACGAGCTTGGCGCGCTCCAGCAGGAAGACCATCGCCTCGGCCACGTCCTCCTCGCTGACCAGCACGATCTCGTCGACCCAGCGATCGATCAGCGCCAGCGTCAGCCGCCCGGGCCGCTTGACGGCGATCCCGTCGGCGATCGTCGTCGCCGAGTCGACCGCGACCGGCTCGCCGGCGGCCAGCGAGGCCGGGAACGGCGCGCACGCCTGCACCTGGACGCCGATCACCTCCACCTCGGGGCGCTGGGACTTGATCGCGATCGCCACGCCGCTGATGAGCCCCCCGCCCCCGACCGGCACGATCACGCGCGAGAGGTCGGGCACCTGGCCGAGCAGCTCCAGCCCGAGGCTGCCCTGGCCGGCGATCACCTCCGGGTCGTCGAACGGGTGCACGAGCATCAGCGAGCCGGTCCGCGCGCGCTCGCGGGCGGCGGCGAGCGCGTCGTCGACGGTCTCGCCGACCAGGTGCACGTGGGCGCCGAGCGCCGCCGCCGCCTCGGTCTTGGCGATCGGCGCGGTGTGGGGCATGAACACCTCGCACGGGACGCCTCGCGCCCGGGCCGCGTAGGCGACCGCCTGCGCGTGGTTGCCGGCGCTCCCGGCGACCACGCCGGCCTCACAGCGCGCGCCGAGCGCAGCGAGCTTGGCCAGCGCCCCACGCAGCTTGAACGATCCGGTCCGCTGCAGGTTCTCGGCTTTGAGCGCCACCGTCACGCCGGCGCGCCGGGTCAGCGTGTCGGAGCTCAGCACCGGCGTCTCGCGGATCACCCCGGCGCCCGCCGCGGCGGCGCGATGGATGTCGTGCAGCGAAACGTCCGCCTCGTGGCCGCCGGTGCTCCGGCGGCCGGCCCGGTCCCTCGCGCCGGCCGCGTCGTGCAGGCGGCGCTCAGTCAGGGAGCGCCACCACCGCGTCCATCTCGACCTGCGCTCCGCGCGGGAGCGAAGCCACTCCGACGGCGACGCGGGCGGGCGGACTGGCCTCGAAGAACGACGCGTACACCTCGTTGACGGCGGCGAACGCCGACATGTCGGTCACGTAGACGGTGACCTTGACCGCGTCCCCCAGGCTGGCGCCCGCGGCATGGCAGACGGCGGCGAGGTTCTCCAGACAGCGCCCCGCCTGATCGGCCGGGGTCGCTCCGACGAGATCGCCGGTGCGCGGGTCCAGCGGTATCTGACCCGAGCAGAACAGCAGCCCGCCGGCGCGGATGGCGTGAACGTAGGGCCCGATCGCGGCCGGTGCGTCGGCGGCCGTCACCGGTTCCCGAGTCGCTGGCAATTGCACTCCTTTGGGTCGTGCGGCAGTTCCACAAGCCTATTGGGACCTCGCCGTGCGGGTAGCCTCCGCCCCATGGCCAACCGACTGGCGCTGGAGACCTCGCCCTACCTCCTGCAGCACCGCGACAACCCGGTCGACTGGTACGCCTGGGGCGACGAGGCGCTGGCGCGCGCCCGCGGCGAGGACCGTCCGCTGCTGGTCTCGATCGGCTACTCGGCCTGCCACTGGTGCCACGTGATGGAGCACGAGTCCTTCGAGGATCCCCAGATCGCCGCGCTGATGAACGCGCGGTTCGTGTGCATCAAGGTCGATCGCGAGGAGCATCCCGACGTCGACGCGGTCTGCATGGAGGCCTGCCAGACGATGACCGGTCAGGGCGGTTGGCCGCTCAACGCCTTCCTCACTCCCGAACAGGCGCCCTTCTACGTCGGCACGTACTTCCCGCCGGAGCCGCGCCACGGCCTGCCGAGCTGGCGGATGGTGCTCGAGGCGGTGGCGGAGGCGTGGGAGCAGCGCCGCGACCAGGTCCGCCTGCAGGGCTCCGAGATCGCCCAGCGGCTCGGCGCCGCCACCCGCCTGCCCGCGTCCGAGGAGCCGCTGAACGACCGGGTGCTCGAGGACGCCGTCGACGGGCTGCGGGGTCTGCATGACCCGGTCAACGGGGGCTTCGGCCGGGCGCCCAAGTTCCCGCAGGCGTCGGTGATCGAGTTCCTGCTGGCGCGCGGCGAGCGCGAGATGTCGCTCGGCGCGCTGCGGGCGATGGCCACCGGGGGGATCTATGACCAGGTCGGCGGCGGCTTCGCGCGCTACGCGGTCGACGCCACCTGGACCGTCCCGCACTTCGAGAAGATGCTCTATGACAACGCGCTGCTGGCGCGGGCCTACCTCCACGGCTGGCAGGTCTCGGGCGATCCGCTGCTCGCGCGGGTGTGCACCGAGACGCTCGACTGGGCGTTGCGGGAGATGCGCGGCCCCGAGGGGGGCTTCTTCTCCGCGCTCGACGCCGATTCGGAGGGCGTCGAGGGCCGGTTCTACGTGTGGACGGTGGTGCAGCTGCGCGACGCGCTCGGTGACGGCGCGCTCGCCGACGAGGCGATCGCCTTCTTCGGCGCCACCGAGCGGGGCAACTTCGAGGGCCACAGCAACGTATTGGAGGGTCGCGGGCCGGCGACCGCGCGCTTGGAGGAGATCCGTGCGGCGCTGTACGCGGCCCGCTGCGCCCGGGTGCGGCCGGGCGCCGACGACAAGCGCCTCACCGCCTGGAACGCCCTGATGATCTCGGCGCTGGCGCAGACCGGCGCCGCGCTGGAGCGCGACGACTATCTGGCCGCGGCCGTCGCCTGCGCCGAGTTCGTGCTCGGCGACCTGCGTGATCCGGGGGGCCGGTTGTTGCGGACCTTCAAGGACGGCCGCGCCCACATCGACGCCTACCTCGACGATCACGCCTTCCTGCTGGAGGCGCTGCTGACGCTGTATGAGGCGACCTTCGACCCCCGCTGGTTCGGGCACGCGCGGGCGATCGCGGACACGATGATCGAGCGCTTCGCCGACGAGCCGGGCGGCGGCTTCTTCACGACGGCCGCCGACCGTGACTCCGGCTTTGCGCGCCGCAAGGATCTCGACGACTCGCCGATTCCGTCGGGAGCGTCGGCGGCGGCGTTCGGCCTGTTGCGTCTGGCCGCGCTGTCGGGCGAGGCCGGCTACGAGCGGCGCGCGCTCGGCGTCCTGCGGGTGCTGGCCCCGATCATCGGGCGTCATCCGCACGGCTTCGGGCACGCCCTGCAGGCGCTCGACTTCCACCTCGCGCGGGTGCGGGAGGTCGCGATCGTCGGCGACGGCGACGGCGCGGCGGCACTCGCGCGCGTCGTCCGCGGCGCGTTCTCACCCCACGTCGTCCTCGCCGGCGGGCCGGGGTCGCCGGACGCGGCGGGGGTCGACGGTGCGCCGGCCGCGGCGTCCGCGGTCGCGCTGCTGACCGGACGCACGCCGGTCGACGGACGCGCCGCCGCCTACGTGTGCGAGCACTTCGCCTGCCGGGCGCCGGTCACCGATCCCGCCGCGCTCGCCGCGGCGCTGTGAGGGTGAGCCCCCGCCCGGGGCGCCACGCCTCCTCCGGGGTCAGAGGACCGGCAGGTAGCGCTCCAGCTCCCAGGGCGTGACCTGCACCCGGTAGTCGTCCCACTCCTGGCGCTTGATCTCGATGTAGCGGTTGAACATGTGCTCGCCGAGCGTGCGCAACACGAGCTCTGACTGCGAGGTGAGCTCGATCGCCTCGCCGAGCGTCTCGGGCAGCTGCTCGATCCCGAGGCGGCGGCGCTCGTCGGGCGACAGGTGGTAGAGGTTCTTCTCCATCGGATCGGGCAGCTCGTAGCCGTGCTCGATCCCCTCCAGCCCCGCCTGGAGCAGCACCGCGAAGGTCAGGTACGGGTTGCAGGCCGGATCGGGGCAGCGCAGCTCCATCCGCGTCGTCCGCTCGCGTCCGGGGTGGTAGAGCGGGACGCGCACGAGCGCCGACCGGTTGCGGCGCGACCACGCGACGTACACGGGAGCCTCGTAGCCGGGCACGAGCCGCTTGTACGAATTGACCCATTGCGCGAACACCGAGCAGATCTCCCGTGCGTGGCGCAGCTGCCCGGCGATGAACGCCTTGCCGACGTCCGACAGGAAGTACTGGTCGTCGGCGTCGTAGAAGGCGTTGGTCTCCCCGCGGAACAGCGACTGGTGGGTGTGCATCCCCGAGCCGTTCTTGCCGAACAGCGGCTTGGGCATGAACGTGGCGTGCAGCCCGAACTTCATCGCGTATTCCTTGACCGTGATCCGATAGGTCATGCAGTCGTCGGCCATCTTCATCGCGTCGGCGTAGCGCATGTCGATCTCGTGCTGGCTGGGCCCCACCTCGTGGTGGCTGTACTCGGTGTGGATACCGAGCTGCTCGAGCGCCAGCACCGTCTCGCGCCGCAGGTCCGAGCCGGCGTCCAGCGTGGTCAGGTCGAAGTAGCCGCCCTCGTCGAGCACCTCGGTGGACTTCGAGTCACGAAAGTAGAAGTACTCGAGCTCGGGGCCGACGTAGAAGTGGTCGAAGCCCATCGACTCGGCGCGCTGGAGGGCCCGCTGCAGGACATGGCGGGGATCGCCCTCGTAGGGCGTCCGCTCGGGGGTGAGGATGTCGCAGAACATTCGCGACGAGCCGGCCTCCTCCGGCCGCCACGGCAGCACCGAGAAGGTGCTGGGATCCGGCATCGCGATCATGTCGGACTCCTCGATCGCGTTGAAGCCGGTGATCGACGACCCATCGAACCCCATCCCGCCCTCGAACGCGTCGGCCAGCTCGGTGGCGTTGATCGAGAACGCCTTCAGCTGGCCGAGGATGTCGGTGAACCACATCCGGATGAACCGGATCTCACGTTCGGCGACATAGGCGATCACATCATCTGCGGTGAGCGGCGGCTCGGGCATCGCGGGCGAACCTTACTTGTCGGGGCGGACCACCGCCCGTAGTGTCCGGCCAGATGGGCCGCAGATCGCCTCGCGCCGTCGTCCCGGCGCTGCTCGCCGCCGTCGCCCTGATGGGCGCGGGCGGCGCCGGCGCCGCCGCCCGAGGGGCGGCCGCGGCGCACCGGTCCACGGCTGTCGCGCCCGGGTCCGCGACCCTCGCGCCCGGGTCCGCGGCCCTCGCGCCCGGGTCCGCGGCCCTCGCGCCCGGGTCCGCGGCCCTCGCGCCCGGGTCCGCGACCCTCGCGCCCGGGTCCGCGGCCCTCGCGCCCGTGTCCGCGGCCCTCGCGCCCGGGTCAACGGTGCCGTGTGGTCCGCCGGCGGCCCGCACGCTCGCTTCCGACCCGCGGGCGAGGATCTACGTGCTCCACGCCACCGCGTACGGCTGCGCGGCCTCCGGGCCGGGCGCGGTCGCGCTCGGCTCCACGGACGGCCTGTGCCCGCGGACGCCGCAGGCCGGCCCGGTCGCGCTCGGCGCCACGATCGCGGCCTACGCCCTGCGCACGTGCGGCATCGACCTCGCCACCGCGCAGATCGTCGTGCGCTCGCTGGCCACCGGCCGGCGGATCGCCACGCTTGACGCGCTCACCGTCGAGGTCGGCGCGGAGGCTTTCGAGTCCGTCGGCTCGGTCGCCGTCCGCGCCGACGGTGACTGCGCCTGGATCGCCAGGTCTGACTCGATCGCCGGCCACCACCGGATCACCGAGGTCGTGTCGCGGGCTCGCGGCGCGACGCACGAGCTCGGCGCGGGCGCGGCGATCGCGATCGGATCGCTGCGGCTGAGTGGCTCCCGGCTGACCTGGCGCGACGGCCGGCGGGTGCGCGCCGCGGTCCTCAGCTGACCGGCGGCGTCAGCGGTTCGGCAACCAGCGCCGGGCCCAGACCTGCAGCTCCGAGAGGGCGGGCTCGAGCTCGTGGCCCATCTCGGACAGCTCGTAGTGCACGCGCAACGGCGGCCCGGGGATCACGCTGCGTTCGACGATCCCGCGGGCCTCGAGCTCCTTCATGCGCTCCGACAGGAGACGGTCTGACAGCTCGGGGATCGCCGAGGCGATCTCCGAGAAGCGCAGGGGACCGTCCATCAGCACGCGCAGGATCGCGCCCGTCCAGCGACGCCCGACGAGCTCGACCGCCTCGTGATACAGCGGACAGCAGCCGCCGGGCGACTTTCGTGGCGTCTCGGTCGGCTCGGCGGCGGCCATCAGGACGCAAGCTTAAGGCTCATGCGGCCTGGAGTGCGCGCGACGCCTCCGTCGAGCCGTCGACGGGAATCTCCCCCGCGACGTTGACCATCGCGGCGAAGCCCTCCAGCGTGACCGCCGCGATCGCCTCGAGGATCTGCTCGTCGTCCCAGCCGGCCTCGCGGGCCTCCTCGTGCAGGTGCATCGCCGGGCGGCCCTCCCGCAGGAGGGCTTGCAGGTAGCGCAGCAGTGCGGCCTCGCGCTCGTCACGGGAATCGAACTGGCGCGCCAGCGCGACCTCGTCGAGGGCCAGCCCCGCGCCCCGTGCGGCCCGCGAGTGCATCGCGATGCCGGGTTCGGAGTGGTGGTATTCGGCGACGGCGAGCGCGATCCTCTCCAGCGTCGGCAGCGTCAGCTTGCCGTGGCGCAATTCAGAGCGAAAGCGCGCATAGCCGCGCAGCGCCGCGGGCGAACCCGCCAGCACGCCGAGGAAGTTCGGCAGCTGACCGCCGGACGCCAGCGCTCCGCGCAGGACGGCGACCGATCCTTCGGGCGCCGTCAGGTCGTCATGGATCTGAAATCTGCTCATGGAAATCTTCATCGTTGACCACCGGGAGGTCCGAGAGATCGGCAGAGGCTCCTAAACCCTGCCCTTTACTTTCAACACCTACTTACGGAACGTTAGTGTACCCGTACGAACCCCTCAGCACAAGGCGTGTTGATGGGCCCTATCTCCTTATACGTGCGGCGGTAAACGAGGGATCACATTCCGTCGAAGAAACGGATAAAGGGCCGTCGACGCGCCGGGCGAGCGGGGACGGCCCCGCGGCGCCGGGGGTGGGCGGCGCCGGGCGGGCGGCGCCGGGCGGCGCCGGGCGGGGCCGGCGCCGGGCAGGCAGCGCCGGCGCAGGCGGCGCCGGCGGCGCCGCGCAGGCGTCAGTGTGCGAGCAGGTGCAGCGTGGCCGCGTGGGCCGTGGCGGCGGCGGCCACGATCAGCAGGATGCCGAGCAGCACCGCCCACATCGCGGCGCGGTCGGGGCGAAATCCGGCGCGCTCGTAGCGGCGCTCCGGCGGCCGTCGCCGCGCGCTCGAGGAACGCACCGGCACGGCACGCTCGTCACCCCGCCCGCGGATCGTGACCGTGCGGCGCTCCGGCACGCCGGCGCCGTGCAACCCGCGCGCCGGAACCGGCTCGCGCTCCATCACGGCAGCGCGGCCGCCGTCGGGATCGAGCGGCGGGCGCTCGCGCCGTGGCGACTCACGCTCGAGCCACCCGGAATCACGGTCGAACCAGAGCTCGACGCTTCGCTCTTTCCTACGGCCATCCCGGCCTCGAGACATCGCTTCGCCAGCTTGCGGCATCACAGCCCTCTTTCGATGTGCTTGCGGGGTTAGCTGACGGGCTCGCGCCGAAAGAGCGGCGCTACGCGAGAAGCGCGATTAGCCCCAACAACTTGGGTCCCCCGCTTCCCAGCTCGCGGGAGCGGCATGGGAATTCAGCGGTACGGGACGGCGATCGTACCAGGAGACCCGGCGGCTACTCGTTGCCGGCGACCTTGGAAACGAACTGGGCGACGTCCTGGGCGTCGCGCCCCTCGACGACCTCGGCGGGCATGTCGCCCTGGCCAAGGCACGCCTCGCCGGAGCTCGCCGACGCGTTGGGCAGGCAGCCGTTCGCGATCGTGTGGATGATCACCGAGTACGCCGGCTTGAGCGTGTCGAGGTTGGGGCCGACCTTGCCCACGGCGTTGGCGGCGGCGAGCGTGTGGCAGACGCCGCAGTGCTCTCCGAACAGCTCGCGGCCCGTCCGCTCGGCGGTGTCGAGCTTGACCCCGCCGACCTGTGCGCTGGCGTTGGAGTGGTTGCCGGTCAGCATCAGCAGGGGCAGGGCGACGCCGAACACGATCGCGGTCATCACGAACATCACGCCGACGGTGGTGTTCGAGCCGCGCATCAGGCTGCGGGCCGACGCCGCCGGCGAGGTGGTGCGGCCACTGCGAGACGCGAGCGCGAACAGGGCCAGGGCCACCACGACCCAGAAGGCGACAAAGACGGCGACGGCGAGCACGAGCCCGGCATCTTAGGACCTATCCCGCTCGATCGCACGCCTGGATGCGTCCCAGTCGCGCGCTCTACCGGGATGGGCCCGTATCGGCGCGCGGCCCGCCGGCGAGCCGCGGCACGTTGGCCGGGTCATCGGCGGCGCCCGGAGGCGAAGCTCATCACCGGCGGAGCGACCGCCCGGAAGTCCTCCGCTTCGCTGCCGCCGGCCGCCCGCTGCTGCGCCAGACCTCGCCGGACCTGCTCGTCGAGCATCGAGAAGTCCTTGATCTCGGCGACGATCCGGTCCGGGGCGTCGATCGAGCCGACCTGGTCGACGAGCACATTGATCGCGCCACCGGCGGCGGCGAAGCGCTCCAGCCTGCCCTCGGCCCGCAGCAGCGGCTCGGTCCTCACCGTGAGGCGATGGCGCTCGTAGACCGCAGGCGGGATGATCAGGTTGATCACCCCGTGCTCGTCCTCGAGCAGGAGGAAGACGACGCCGCTCGCCGTGCCCGGGCGCTGGCGGGCGACGACCAACCCGCCGACGTGGACCCGCTGCCCATGCGTCAGGGACTCGAGGTCACGGCTGGTCACCATCCCCGGCGCCAACCGCTCCCGCAGCAGGGCCAGCGGATGCGTGCGGGCGGTCAGCCCCAGCGTGCTGTAGTCGGCGAGCATCCGCTCCCACTCCGAGAGCTCGCGCAGCGCCGGCGGAGCCGGCAGATCGAGCGCCAGCGCCAGCTGGGTTCCTCCCGGCACTCGGTGACCCGGTGTCACCACCCCCAGCTGCCAGAGCGCCTCCCGGCGCGCCGTCCCCGGCCGCCTCCCGGCCCCGGCCAGGGAATCACACGCCCCCGACCACGCCAGCAGCTCCAGCGACGACGAGCCGGCCCCGGCCCGTGAGGCCAGGTCGGCGAGCCCGCGGAAACGCCCCTGGGACCGCCGGGCGGCGACGAGCTCGGTCACCTCCTGGGCCCGCACCCCACGGACGTACCCCAGCCCGATCCGCACCCGCCCCGCGGCCACGCCGGCCGACTCGGCCCGGCGCCCGGCCGGCTCCACGTCGCACTCCACCTCGCTCTCGTTGACGTCGGGCGCCAGGACCTCGATCCCGCGCCGCTGGGCCTCGTGCACCAGCGCATCGGGCGGATAGAAGCCCATCGGCTGCTCGTTGAGCAGCGAGCAGAGGAACTCCGGCGAGTAGTGGACGCGCAGCCAGGTCGACTGGTAGGCGAGCAGGCCGAACGCGGCCCCATGGGCCTTGGGAAAGCCGAACCCGGAGAAGCCCTGGACCATCGCGAACACCCGCTCGGCGGTCTCCGCGTCGACGCCGTGCCGGCGCTGTGCCCCCTCCACGAAACGCTCGTGGTAGGCCTGGATCGCCGCCTCCGAGCGTTTGCGGCTCATCGCCCGGCGCAGCCCCTCAGCCTCCCCGGGGCTGAAGCCGGCGAAGGCGATCGCGACCTCCAGCACCTGGTCCTGGAAGATGATCGTCCCCAGTGTCTCCGCCAGCACCGGCTCCAGCGACGGATGCTCGTAGGGGACCCGGTATCCGGGTTCGACGCGCAGCCGCTGGCGGCGCTCGATGTAGGGATTGACGGCCCCACCCTGGATCGGCCCGGGACGGACGATCGCCACCTGGATCGTGATGTCACGGAGGTTCTCCGGCCGCGTCCGGCGCAGCGACTGCATCTGCGCCCGGCTCTCGATCTGGAACACCCCGGTCGTCTCAGCGTTCTGGATGCACTCGTACGTGGCCGGGTCGTCGTAGGGGATCCTCGACAGATCGACCCGCTCCCCGCGCGTGCGCGCGATCAGCTCGACCGTCCGCTCGACGGCCGACAGCATCCCCAGCCCGAGCAGGTCGATCTTCAGGAACCCCGCGTCCGCACAGGAGTCCTTGTCCCATTGGGCGATCTGGCGGCCCTCCATCGCCGCGGGCACGATCGGGCAGCAGTCGATCAGCGGCCGGGTCGCGATGATCATTCCCCCCGAGTGCTGTGAGAGGTGGCGGGGAAGCCCGTGGGCCTGGGCCGCCAGCCGGGCCAACCAGGCCCAGCGCCCGGTCAGGCGGGTGCGATCGTGTCCCGTGCCGGCGATGTCCTTGCCGACCTCACGCGCGTCCCAGCCCTCGCTTCCCCGCGCCACCCGCTCGATCTCCCCGGGCGGCAGGCCGAGCACCTTGCCCAGCTCCCTGATCGCCCCTCTGGCCCGGTAGGTGGGAAACGCCGCCACCAGCGCCGACCGATCGTGGCCGTAGCGCTCGTGCACCCGCGGGATGAGCCGCTCACGGATGTCGCGGGGGAAGTCGAGGTCGATATCGGGCAACGCGGTCAGCTCGTCGTTGAGGAAGCGCCCGATCATCAGCTCGTTGGCGATCGGATCGACGTGGGAGAGCCCGGTGAGGAAGCACACGATCGAGGAGACGCTCGACCCCCGCCCGCGCCCCGGGGGCAGCAGCGCCCGCGGGGAATCGACACCGCCGGCACCTCCGGCACCCCCGGCACCTGCACCGCCACCGCGCACCTCCACCGCCACCTCCCGCGCGAGCTCCAGCAGGTCGTGGTGCAGCAGGAAGAACCCCGCCAGCCCGAGCGAGTCGATGATCCGCATCTCCTCCTCCAGGCGCGACCTGGCTCGGTCGGCGATCGCCTCGGGCGCCCCCGCATAGCCGTCGGCCATCCGGGCCGTGCACAGCTCGGCCAGCGTGCGGATCGCCGTCGCGTCCTCGGCGCCGGGGTACCGGTAGCCGAGGTCGCTGCCCAGGTCGAAGCGCAGGCTGTCGGCCAGCCTGACCGTCTCCTCGACCGCCTCCGGATGCTCGGAAAAGCGCGCCGCCATCGACCCGGGAGACGCGAGGGCGTGGCTGAAGTTCCCCCTCCGCAGCGGCTCCGAGGCGTCCAGCGTGGTGTGCAGCCGCACCGCCACGAACGCGTCCTGCAGCGGCCCGCGTGAGCGGTCGTGCGTGTGCACGTTGCCGGTCGCCACACACGCCACCCCCAGCCGTCGGGCCAGCTCGGTCAGCCTTCGGTTGCGCGCCCGGTCGTCGCTCAGAAACGGCCGCTGGAGCTCGACTCGCAGGCGCTCGCGGCCGAACGCCTCGATCAAGGCCTTCAGCGTGGCCTCGTCGCGGATCCCGCGCAGCGCACATCCACTCAGGCAGACGAGGCCCTCGGCATGCTCGAGCACAGTCTGCAGCGCAGTCACCGGCTCGGCGGGGGGCGCCCCCGGCAGGCCGTCGCGCGTGTGGGCGTGCGCACGCGTCAGGATCCGGCAGAGGTTCGACCAGCCCCGCTCATCCGCGACGAGCAGCGTCAGATGGCATCCGTCGTCGAGATCGATCTCCGCGCCGTGGATCGGCCGCAGTCCCAGCGCCCGCGCCGAGACGGCGAACTCCATCGACCCCGAGACGGTGTTGTGATCGGTGAGGGCGAGCGCCTCGTAGCCGAGCCCGAGCGCAGTGGGAACCAGCTCATCGGGCAACGAGGCGCCGTCGAGGAATGAGAACGCCGAGTGGCAGTGGAGCTCCACGTACATGACCGAACGTATGTTCGCACGAAGTGAGGACGGAAATGGTCTTGACAAGTGATTAGTAACTGCTAATCTAGCCCGCACGCGAGAGTTAGTAGTCACTAAGAAAGGGAAATGATCGCCATGTCCGCTGAACGCCGCAGGAGCTGGACCCTCGCCATCGTGTCGATCGGGCTGTTCATGGTGGTGCTCGACAACCTTGTCGTGACCGTCGCGCTGCCCAGCATCCATCGCGCGCTCGGCGCCTCGATCCAATCGCTGGAATGGACCGTCAACGCCTACACCCTCTCGTATGCCGTGCTGATCCTCACCGGCGCCGCGCTCGGCGACCGGTTCGGCCGCAAACGCATGTTCATCGCCGGCCTGACGCTGTTCACCGTGTCCTCGGCAGCCGCCGCGCTGGCGCCGTCGATCGGCGCGCTGATCGTCGCCCGGGCCACGCAGGGCACGGGCGCGGCGATCGCCACCCCGCTGACGCTGACCCTGCTCGCCAACGCCTTTCCGCCGGACCGGCGCGGCGTCGCGATCGGCGTCTGGTCAGGGATCAGCGGGATCGCCGTCGCGCTCGGGCCGCTCGTCGGAGGCGCCGTCACCCAGGCCGCGTCCTGGCATTGGATCTTCTGGATCAACGTGCCGATCGGCGCGACGCTCGTCCCCCTCGCCATCCTTCGCCTGACCGAGAGCACCGGCCCGGCCAAGACGCTGGACCTCCCCGGCCTCGGGCTCGGCTCGGCCGGACTGTTCGGGATCGTGTTCGGCCTCGTGCGCAGCCAGTCGCTCGGCTGGGGCAGCCCCGTCGTGCTCGTCTCCCTCGCCGCCGGCGCGGCCCTGCTGGTCGCCTTCGTCGGGCACGAGCGCCGGACGCCGAGTCCGATGCTGCCCATGGACTTCTTCGCCCGCCGTGGTTTCGCGGTCACCAACGTCGTCTCGCTGTCGATGTACTTCGGGATGTTCGGCTCGATCTTCTTCCTCAGCCAGTTCCTGCAGAACGTGCTCGGCAACACGCCGCTGCAGGCCGGCATCAAGCTCCTGGTCTGGACCGGAGCGACGATGCTCGTCTCACCGGCGGCCGGGTACTTCTCAGAGCGCTACGGGAGCCGGCTGTTCATGGCGGCCGGCCTCGGCCTGCAGGCGATCGCGCTCGGCTGGCTGGCGACCCTGACCAGCCTGGACACCAGCTACGTCAGCATGCTCGTGCCGTTCGTCCTCGGCGGAGCGGGCATGGCGCTCGTGTTCGCGCCGTCGGCCAATGCGGTGCTCGCGTCGGTGCGCTCCGATCAGGCCGGCCAGGCGTCGGGCGCGACCAATGCGATTCGCGAACTCGGCGGCGTGCTCGGTGTCGCGGTGCTGGCCACCGTGTTCACCAGCCACGGCGGCTATGAGTCGCGACAGGCGTTCGTCGACGGCCTCGTGCCGGCGATGTGGGTCGGGGCCGCGGTGCTCGGCGTCGGCGCCCTGATCCCGCTGCTGCTGCCGTTCAGCACCCGCGCGACCGCCGGCGCCCACGCCGCGGCCGAGGCGGCCGAGCGAACCGCGGCGCAGTCCTCGGCCGCCCGTCCCCCCGCCAGCCTGGTCGAGGCGTAGGATCGGGCGCCGGCCCACCGCTCATGACCGCCACATCCGACACCCCCGCCACCGGCGCTCGCCGGCGCGTCCCGGCCGCCGAGCGCCGGGACGCGCTGATCGACGCGGCGGTGCACGAGTTCGCGCACGGCGGGCTGCACGGGACGCCCGTCGACCGCATCGCCCGGCGGGTCGGCGTCGCCCAGCCGTACGTGTTCAGCCTGTTCGGCAGCAAGCGCGAGCTGTTCCTGGCCGCGGTCGAGCGGTGCTTCACGCGGGTCGGCGATACCTTCACCGCCGCCGCCGCGGCGTTCGATCCCGCGATCGCGCTCCCCGAGGCCGACGTGCTCACCGCCATGGGGCTCGCCTACGTCGAGATGCTCAACACCGACCGCGACTGCCTGATGCTCCAGCATCACGCCTACGCGGCCTGTGACGACGAGGCGATCCGCGAGCGGGTGCGCTTCTGGTACGCGCGGCTGGTGAGCCATGTGGAGGGGCTCTCGGGCGCCGATCAGGAGCGACTCGACGACTTCTTCCGTTATGGCATGTGGCTCAACGTCGCGGCGGCGCTCGGCGTGCCCGACCTCTCGGTCGGATGCGAATGGATTCGGGCCGAGCAGGCCGACGCCGCCGGGGTCGAGTAGCGGCCCGAGGCGGCGAGGCGGCACGGGCACCGCGCGGCGATACGGGGCGCGCGAGCCGGCGAGGGGGCGGGATCAGATCGGGGCGCGCTCGGGGTGGCGCGGCAGGCCGTCGTCGGGGATCGGCTCCCAGACCGCGGCATAGGCCACGAACTGGCGCGCGCTCGGCCGGATCCCGGGATCGCCTTCCAGCGCTCCGAGCCGGACGCCGACATGCTCGGGATCGGCCGGGTTGCGGCTGAACAGCGCCGAGCCGCAGCGACCGCAGAAGAACTTCTCGGCGCCGGTGTCGGGCTTCCACGAGCGGATCTCGTCTTCGCCCTGCACGATCCGGAAGGACGCCGACCGGGCCCGCGCGTTCGCCGAGGCGGCGGTGCCGGACCGCCGCTGGCAGCGCGTGCAATGGCAGTAGGTGGCCGATACGAACGGCTTGCCGACCTCAAAGCGCACCGCGCCGCACCCGCACGTTCCGGTCAGCGGGAACAACGCCGCCGCCGGCGCGTGGCCGGCGCTCATGCCGCCGCCTGTGCGCGCAGGTCGCGCTCGGGCTCGATCCGCCACCGGCGCGCGACGCCGGCCAGCCGCTCGCTGACGTCCCAGCGGTCGGGCAGGTCGTCGCCGGCGTGCTCGGGGCTGGCGCCCTTGAGCGACATGCAGCCGGTGTTGTCGCCGATCCGGCGGATCACGCGGACGTCCTCGGCGGTGAGCAGCGGCGCGGCCGGGAGCGCCGCGAGCTCGGCGCGCTTGTCCTCGATCGGCCGCGCCCCGGCGCCGACCTCCTGGATCAGCGTCGGCGCGACGCACGCGACGGGGTCGTGAGCGAGGTTCCACTGGCAGGCCAGCTGAATCATCGTCAGCCCGGCGCGCTGGGCGATCGGCCGCATCTGATCGATCCGGTCTCGCCCGGACTGGGCCCAGCCGGCCGGCCGGAAGCCGCGATGGTCGCCGTCGGCGAGCGCCTGGCCGGGGCGCAGGTCATCGAAGAACAGCCCGCCGTAGTCGACCACCCGGGTGATCACGCGCACGCCGGCCTGGGCGGCGGCGCCGAGGCACAGCTCCCCCGGCCAGGGCTCGAGCGGGTTGAGGATGATCATCGCCCAGTCGATCAGGGATCCGAACCGCTCGAAGCAGTCGATCAGGTCGAGCGTGAAGCCGTTGGCGGGCCCGGGCGCGACCCCGATCAGGCGCGTGAGCCCCGCGTCGCGCAGGTCGGCCATCGCCGCCCAGACGGTCTCGCTGGTGTAGCCGATCCGGTCGGGGTTGTGCAACAGCAGCAGATCGAAGCGATCGATGCCGCAGCGCTCCAGGCTGCGCTCGGTCGCGATCCGCAGATAATCGCGGTACCCGTCGGGGCCGCGCAGCGCGGGATCGGTGAAGCGCGGAAACCCCTTGGCGCCGTTGCGCTGCCCCTCGTAGAAGTCGTGGCCGATCGCCCCGACGATGCACATCCGCTCGCGGGCGCGGCCGCTGATCGCCCGCCCGAGCATCCGGTCGGCGTCGCCGCTGCCGTAGACGTCGGCGGTGATCACCGTCGGGAGCGCGTCGTCGGGGGCCATCGTCGCGAGGAACCGGTCGTCGTCGATCGGCTCTCCGAAGCGCATGAAGCGCCCGCCGCTCCAGGTGCCGATCGCCACGCGTCCGGGATCGAGATGGGCGCTCGGGGACATGCCCCGAGTGTAGGTCAGCGCTGGCGCCACCATCTCCCGCTCAGCAGGTCGTGGAAGACGACCTCGTCACGTCCGCAGACGGTCACCACCTCCCAGTAGCGCCGGCGCAGCGGCTTGTCGGTCCACCAGCGATCCTCGATCAGCCAGGACTCGCGCACCGCGTCGATCGCGCGCCCGTCGACGACCTGCGGCCGCCCGTCATCGCCGGCGCGGACGGCGACGCGGCGCGGAACGGCGAGGCGGCGGGGGCCGGACATCTCGCTGCGCCGGGCGGCGCACTATCCCTCGAACGGGGTCAGGACCGCACGGCGCTCGGGCAGCCGTGAGTCGGGATCGACCTCGAGCACGCGCAGCGCGGCGTCGGGCCCGGCTGCCACCCTGGCCTGGCGAACCGCCTCGCGCAACCGCACGGCGCGCGCCGCGGCCGGGTCGTCCAGCAGCGCCCGCTGATCGCCCGCCGGCGGGCCGAAGCGCTCCACCGACAGCCTCAGCCGCTCAGCCGGGGCCGGCATCAGAGCCAGACGTGGCCCGAGCGCGAGACGCATCCGGATCGGGTCGGCGAGCGCCTCCCGGAAGACCACCTGCTCACGCCAGGTCCCCCCCTGCTCGACCAGCACGGCGGAGATCGCCACCGCCCGCAGGGTCCGGCCCCGCCGCTCCCGGCGGGCGAGCAGCCGGTCGATCAGCAGGCCCAGACCACGCTCGAGCTGGATTCCCGACACCGCCTCGGGGAGGTCCAGCGCCTCGCGCAGGAACTCGCCGGCCGGCCGGGGCCGCAGCGCGCTGTCACCACCACAGGCCAGCTCATGGGCCATCAGGCCCCGCTTGCCGAAGCGATCGGCCAGCGCGGCGGTGGGCAGGGCGGCGAGCTCCCCCAGCGTCCGCACGCCCAGTCGCTCGAGCGCCACGGGCAGGTCGGCCAGCGCCGGGCGCGCACGCAGCAGGGCCACCGGCAGCGACGCCAGATAGCGCCGCGCCCGCTCGCGATCTTCCAGCTCGGGCGATGCGCCCGACCCCCGACGCCCGCCGGCGACGATCTCCGGGCGCCGGACACGGGCCCGGGTCGCCGCCGCGACCGCGGCGAAGCGCGACGGCGCGACCCCCAGGCGGGCGGGAACGCGCAACGCCCGGCGCGCCGCCCCCAACACGCCCTCGATCCCGCCGTGCAGCCGCAGCAGCCCACGGGCGTCGAAGCACACCAGCCCCGGACGCTCAGGTTCGACAGCCGCCCCGATCGATTCCAGCCGGACGAGCAGGCGCTCCCAGAGATCGGCCACGCCGGCCGGATCGGGCGAGACGAGCGTCAGCTCGGGACAGCGCGCCAGCGCCTCCCCCAGGCGCATTCCGGGCTGCACGCCGAACGCCTCGGCGGCGAGCGATACTTCTCCCAGCTGCTGCGCGCCTCCGGGCTCCGGGGCCAGCGCGACCGGCTTCTGCAGCAGCTCACCGCGGTCACCGGCGGCGGTGGTGAGCGCGAAGCGCGGGATCAGGACGCAGACGATCATCGAACGTATGTTCGCATGCCCGCCGGACGTTCTCGCCGGATCGCGCACGAGCTCGATTCGTCCGGCGCGTCCTTCACGATGGCCGACCCGTGCCCTCCGTTCGCCCACCCTCCAACCGCTCCCCCCTGCGCGCCTGGCAGCTCCGGGCGCTCGCCGCGATGGCGAGCTGGCAGGAGGGCCCGTTCCTGCTCTCGGCCGCCCCGGGAGCCGGCAAGACGCGGCCCGCGCTGGAGCTGGCGCGCGAGCAACTGGCAAACGGAGCGGCCGGCGCCGTCGTCATCGCGTGCCCGACGGCGCCGCTGACCCGCCAGTGGGCCCGGGCCGCCGATGCGATGGGCATCGATCTCGCTCCCGATTCCGGTACCCCGCGCCCGCCCACCGGGTTCCACGGCGTCGCCGTGACCTACGCCCGGATCGCCAAGGCACCGGCTCGCTGGGCTCGCGCGCTGCCCCCGCGCACGCTGGTGGTCGCCGACGAGGCCCACCACCTCGGCGAGGAGCTGGCGTGGGGCGTGGGGTTCGCCACGGCCTTCGCGGCGAGCCCGCGCCGGCTGTTGCTGTCGGGCACGCCCTTCCGCTCCGACGCCACGCCGATCCCCGGCGTCAGCTACGACGCCGACGGCCTGGCCGAGCCCGATGTCTCCTACAGCTACGCCGAGTCGGTCGCCGATGCGGTCTGCCGACCGGTGTGCTTCGTCGCCTACGACGGCTCGCTGTCATGGCGCAGCGGCGACGATGTGATCGAGTCGACCTTCGAGACCGTGCTGTCCACCCGGGAGGCCAGCCGCCGCTACCGCACCGCCATCTCGACCGACCTACCGGACGGCCTGCAGCGCATCCTCACGGAGGCCGATACGCGGCTAAGGGCGATCCGCCGGGACGGTCACCCCGACGCCGGTGGCCTCGTCGTCGCCGCCGACTCCGAGCACGCGCGCCGGATCGCCAAGCTGCTGCGCGAGGCGACCGGCCGCGTGCCGCTCGTCGTGCTGCACGCCGAGCCGCGAGCGGCGGCCAAGCTCGCCGCCTTCAGGAGCTCCACCGACCCGTGGATCGTGGCCGTCAACATGGTGTCGGAGGGCGTCGACATTCCGCGGCTGCGCGTCGGCGTGTACGCCACCGCCGCCAAGACCCCGCTCATCTTCCGCCAGATCGTCGGCCGGTTCGTGCGCACTCTGCCCGGCCGTCCCGCCGCGCCGAGCTGGCTCTACGTGCCGGCCGACCCGATCCTGCGTGATCACGCCGCGCGGATCGAGCACGAGCTCCGCGGCAGCCTGCGCCGGCGTGGGGAGGTCGACCCGTCCGAGCTCGAGGAACGGGCCGAGCGCCGGCAGACCGAGCCCTCTCCGGCCCCCGAGTTCGTGCCGCTCAGCGCCGACGTCGCCCCTCAGCTGACGTTGTTCGGCGGTGCCCCGCCGGCGGCCGCGCGCGCCCTCGCGGCTCGGTGGCCGACCGCCGACGCGCTCTCGGCCGCGAACGCCGCCAGCACCGGCCCCGCCGCCCCCGCCGGGCCGGCCGCGGTCAACGGGACCGCGGCACCCGGCGGGACGACGGCGACCAACGGGACGGCCGGCCGGCGTGAGATCCCGGCCTTCGAACGCCGGGCGCAGCTGCGGGAGGAACGCCACCGCCTCGTCTCCGAGGTCCGGCGCCGGGACGGGTCCAGCCACCGCGAGATCAACGCCTGGCTGAACCGCAAGCTCGGTATCGCCGGCGTCGAGCAGGCGACGCTCGCCGACCTCGAGCGCTCCGTCGAACTGCTCGTGGGCAAGCTCAGCAGCCGCCGATGAGCGGCCGCCGGGATCACGCGGGTCATCCGCCGGCGCGCCGGGCGGCTGGATCGCGCCGAGCCGTCGATATATGCTCGCGGCCCGCAGCCGTCGCTCGAGAGGAGGGTTCCGTGTCATCGCCGGTCGGTCGGAACGTCCGTGGCGGCGTGCTCGCCGCGACGCTCGCGCTGCTGATCGCCGTCGCCATGGCCGCCTCCGCCCGGGCGGCGACGGGCCCGTATGTCGCGCTCGGCGATTCCTACACCTCGGCGCCGCTCGTCCCCACGATCACCGGCCGGCCCCTGCTGTGCGGCCGGTCGACCAACAACTACCCCTCGGACATCGCCCGCGCGATCGATCCGTCGTCGTTCACCGACGCCAGCTGCCAGGGCGCCACCACGGCCGACATGACCCAGTCCCAGAGCTTCTTCAAGGGCGGGATCAGCGCGCCGCCGCAGTTCGACGCGCTGGGGGCGGACGACGCGCTGGTGACCGTCGGGATCGGCGGCAACGATGCCGGGCTGATCGGCGTCGCGGTGCAGTGCGCCAAGCTCGACGTGCTCGATCCGTTCGGCACGCCGTGCGAGGACCACTACGACGCGAGCGGCAGCGACCCCAACGTCGTGAAGGTCGTCGCCGCGGGCCCCAAGGTCGCCGCGGTGATCCAGGGCATCCACGTGCTCGCCCCGATGGCGGAGGTGGTGATCGTGGGGTATCCCGACGGGCTGCCCGTCAACGGAACCGGCTGCTGGCCGAAGGTGCCGATCTCCCGGGGCGATATCGGCTACATCGATGGCCTGGAGGAGCAGCTCAACGCCGTGCTGGCCCAGACCGCGCAGGCCAACGGAGCGATCTACGCCAACACGTTCACTTCCAGCGTCGGCCACGACGCGTGCCGGCCGGCCGGCATCGCCTGGGTCAACAGCATCCTCCCGTCCTCGCCGGGCGCCCCGCTGCATCCCACGCAACAGGGCGAGCAGAACATGGCCAACCAGGTACTGTCCGTCCTCTGATGCCGCCTGATCTCACCGACATGGCGTTCGACGGGATCCGGACCCTGCGGGCGTTCGGTCAGCGCATCCCGGGCGCCGGAGGCATCCTCGCCCAGTCGCTGCACGACGCGGTCAAGGGCCGCACCGTGCTGATCACGGGCGCCTCATCGGGGATCGGCGAGTCCGCCGCGATCCAGATCGGCGAGGCCGGCGGCACGATCCTGCTCGTGGCCCGCACCCGCGACAAGCTCCAGGAGGTCGCCGACCGGATCACGGATCGCGGCGGGACCGCCTACGTGCATCCCTGCGACCTCACCGACACCGACGACATCGACCGGATGGCCGAGGAGGTGCTCGGCGAGTACGGCCACGTCGACGTGCTCGTCAACAACGCCGGCAAGTCGATCCGCCGGTCGGTCGATCGTTCCTATGACCGCTTCCACGACTACCAGCGCACGATGGCGCTCAACTACTTCGCCCCGGTCAAGCTGATTCTCGATCTGCTCCCGGTGATGCGCGCCCAGGGGTCGGGCCACATCATCAACATCTCCACGATCGGGCTGCAGGTCAACACGCCGCGGTTCGCCGCCTATCTGGCGTCCAAGGCAGCGCTGGATGCCTTCTCGCGCTCGATCGGGCCGGAGATCATCGGCGACGGCGTGCATGTCACGACCGTCTACATGCCGCTCGTGCGCACCCCGATGATCGCTCCGACCAAGGTCTATGACCGTCTGCCGACGCTCAGCCCCGACGATGCCGCCAACATGATCACCGAGGCGATCCGCAAGCGACCCAAGCGGATCGGGACCGCGATGGGCAACCTGGGCCAGCTCACCTACGCGATCGCGCCCGGCGCGCAGGATCTCGTCGTCAACCGCGCGTACCAGCTGTTCCCCGAGGGCGGCGAGCCCGCCGACCGGCGGACCGAGGCCAGCCGACGCGCGTTCGGCCAGGCGACGCGCGGCGTTCACTGGTAGCCCGCCGGCCGCCCGCCGAGGTTGCATCGTGCAACCCATCGGGCCTACACTGCCCTGATGCCGCTGCAGAGCACCTATGAGAATCAGAACTGCAGCGTCGCCGCGACCCTGGAGCTGATCGGCGAGCGCTGGACCCTGCTGATCGTCCGCGAGGCGCTGCTCGGCGTGCACCGCTTCGATGAGATCCAGGCCGATCTCGGGATCGCGCGTAACGTGCTGCAGACGCGCCTGCAGCGACTCGTCGACCACGGGATCATGGAGAAGCGCCTCTATCAGGAGCACCCCGAGCGCTACGAGTACCGGCTCACCGCAGCCGGCCTCGGACTGTGGCCGACGATTGTCACGCTGATGAAGTGGGGCGACGCCAATCTCCCCCAGCCCGGCGGGCCGCCGGTCGTGCTCGAGCACCGCGGCTGCGGGGGCGCGATCGACATGCACGCCACGTGCGAGCGCTGCGGCGAGAAGCTCAGCGCGCGCGAGGCGTGGGCGACTCCGGGGCCGGGCGCCGGCCCCGACCATCCGCTGCGCCGGCGCAGCGACGGGCGCACGCGGACCGCGACCGCCTGACCGCCCGACCGCCCGACCGCCCGACCGCGGAGCGTCCGACCGCGGAGCGCCCGACCGCGGAGCGCCCGACCGCCGGCCGCCGACCACCTAGCCTAGCCGGCATCCGGGCAACGCCGAGCCGCCGCCGCCTCACCCCATCAGCGCCGCGAACGCCTCCGCGCCGACGTTCCCGCCCGACAGGACGACGCCGACGCGCAGCCCCTCGCAGGCGACCCGTCCCGCCAGCAGCGCCGCCAGCGCGCTCGCCCCGCTGGGCTCGACGACGACCTTCAGGCGCTCGAAGCAGAACCGCATCGCGGACACGATCTCCTCGTCGGTGACCGTGACCACCTCGGAGACGAGCGCGCGGATCACCGGCCAGGTCAGCTCGCCGGGGGTCGCGGCCTGCTGGCCGTCGGCGATCGTGCGCCCGACCGTCACCCGCTCGCGCCGGCCGCTCGCCAGCGAGCGGGCCACGTCGTCGGACGCCTGCGGCTCGACGCCGATCACGCGCGCGCCGGGCGCCAGCGACGCGACGATCGTCGCGCAGCCGGCGATCAGCCCGCCGCCCCCGACGGGCACCAGGAGCACGTCGAGCCCGGCCGCGCCGGGCGAGGCGCGCGTGGCGCCGGCCTGAGCGAGCAGCTCGAGCGCCGCCGTGCCCTGCCCCGCCATCACGAGCGGGTTGTCGTAGGGGTGCACCAGCACGAGATCGCGCTCGACGGCGAGCGCGCGCACGAGCGCCTCGCGGTCGTCGCGGTAGCGGTCGTAGGTCACCACCTCGGCGCCGTAGCCGCGGGTCGCCGACAGCTTGAGCGCCGGCGCGTCGTCGGGCATCAGGATCACCGCCCGCGCATGGCACAGGCCGGCGGCAAGCGTGACCGCCTGGGCGTGGTTACCCGACGACGCGGTGCAGACGCCGCGGGCCAGTTCCGCGGGGCCCAACGACGCGATCGCGTTGTAGGCGCCGCGGAACTTGAACGCGCCGCCGCGCTGGAAGGTCTCGGCCTTGCACCACACCCGGGCGCCGAGCAGCGCGTCGAGCGTGCGCGAGGTCAGCGCCGGCGTGCGGTGTGCGACTCCCGCCAGCCGCGCGGCCGCGCGCCGCACGTCGTCGGGGCCGATCGCGAGCTCGGGGCCGGTCGGCGTCGTCAGTCGGCGGTGTCGGCGTCGCGCATCAGCCGCCCGATCGAGACCGCCGCGAGATGCTCCGAGCGCAGCCCGATGACGAGCTTGTCGAGCAGCGGCTGCAGGTCGGCGGCGTTGGTGAGCTTGAACTCCACCACCTCGCCGGGGCGCAGGAACCCGAGCGCGTCATCGGAATCCTCCAGCGACACCGCGCCGGCCACCAGGCGCCCTCCGGCGCCATGGGCCATCAGCCATTGACCGACGCTCGGACCCTGGGAGGCGTAGAGGAAGTGGCGGCGGTATCCCATCAGCGCGACCAGCCGGTGCAGCTCGCCGCGGGCCCCCAGCCAGCGGACGAGACCGCCGGCGGGCAGGCGCGGAAGCGCCTGATCGTGGAAGTCCGAGACGCTGGACACGAGCGGCGACGACGGCTGGCCGACGGCGAACGAGGCGTGGATCCCGTCGGCCGCCAGCATGCCGGCCAGCGCCGGGATCTGACCACTGGGGGCGTCGACGAGAATGCCGACCTCGGGCCGATCGGTGGCGACGGTGGTCACCGGTTTCATGTGGACGATGTGGGAGACCAGCGAGTACGAGGCGCCGGTCGTCAGCGCCCACCCCGCCACCGCCACCACCGCGACGGTCGCCGCCGCCGCGCGCGCGGTCCGCACCCGCCACACCGGAAGCTGGCGCGCCCGGCGTTCGTCGGACAGGATCAGCGACGCCGTCGAGGGGCGGCGGGCGAAGCGCCCGTCGGGCTCGGGATGCTGCTCCAGGGCCAGCGTGATCGCCGGGCCCAGATCGCTCTCGGTCCGGGCCACGGCGGCGAGCTTGAAGCGCTCCAGCGCGGCGTTGGATGCCCGCACGTGGCCGTAGCCGAACCCGTAGGAGACGACCGGGCAACCCCGGATGATCGCCTCCAGCACGGTCAGCCCGGCGCTGGAGTGCACCAGCACGTCGGCGGCGGCGAGCACGTCGCCCATCCGGTCGGTGAAGCCCATCACCCGCAGCCGCGGCTCGCCGCCGAAGCGAGCGACGACGTTGGCCCGCAGACGGTCGTTGCGCCCGCACAGGCACAGCACGGTCGCGTCGTCGAACTTCAGCGCCTCGCGCGTGGCCCCGATCAGGTCGCCCACGCCCCAGCCGCCGCCGGACACCGCGATCACCCGTCCCTGGGCCGGCAGGCGCAGGGAACGGCGCGCGTCGGCGCGCGATCGGGCCGCCAGGAAGGCGGGAGAGGTCGGCGGCTTGGCCCAGCGCACGCTGCCCGGACCGGCGATCTGCTCGACCTCCTCGGCGGACTCCGGGTGGGTGATGAAGTGCAGGTCGATCCCGGGGTGGGCCCAGAACTGCAGTCCCGCCAGATCGGTGATCGACGAGTAGCAGGGCACCTTCAGCTTGCCCCGCCGTCGTAGCTCGCCGAGCACGGCCGTCACCCCCGGATAGGTGGAGACGATCTGGTCGGGGTCATGGGCGCGGATCAGCCGTATCAGCCCGCGCTGCCCGAACAGGGTCAGGAGCTTGCGCGACAGCCACCGCGTCGGCGCGAAGTACATGAACAGCCTGTACTGGAAGTCGAACAGCCACGGGACCCACTGGAACATGAACGCCGAGTTCTCGCGCAGGACACGGGTGAGGATCGGCCCCATCGCGGGCAGGCCGTTGACGATCGAGATCAGCGCGTCGGGATCCTCGTCGCGGAACTCGCGTGCGACCGCGCGGGCCGGCAGATCGTGGCCTTCGCCAATGTCGGCGGAGATGATCAGCACCGAGCGCGGCTTGGCCTCGGCATCGGGCTCGCCGGCCGGGATCACCGCCGCCTCGTCTGCCTTGACCGCCAGC
>JBELAG010000399.1:0-4909 GCA_049509055.1 Solirubrobacteraceae bacterium | reverse complement strand
ACCCGGGTGCGCAGCCGCTCGCGCACGCCGTGGCCCTGGGCCGCGACCACTTGTGCGACCCGCCGCAGCCGCTCAACGGCAATCGCCGCGACAGGTTGGGTTGGGCGCCGCGCTACCGTGTCGGTGATGACCGCCTTGTGGCCGGACCTTTCCTATAGCGCCTGGCGCGAGACGTGCGACACCGTACACGGCCACACCCAGGTGCTCGGCAAGCTGGCGGTGGCGCTGGCGCCGAGCGAGCCCGAGCTCCAACACGCCGCGCTGCGCCTCACGGCCCGTGGTTGGGAGACCGCCCCGCTGCCGGCCCCGGACGGGTCGGGGGCGTTCGTCGTGGCTCTCGATCTGCGCAATCACGAGGCGATCGTGGAGGGCAGCGGAGGCACCGAGCAGCGCATCACGCTGGCCGGCGAGCGGTCAGTCGGCGCGGTCTGCCGTGAGCTGCTGGCGGCGGTGCGACGGGTGGCGGGCCCGGTCCAGATCAACTCCACGCCGCAGGAGGTCGGCTGGACGGTGGCCCTCGACGAGGACGAGGAGCACGCCACCTATGACCCGGTGCAGGTGGAGAGGTACTTCGCGGCCGCCACCCAGGCCGCCTTGGCGCTGGCTGCGTTCCGCGCCCCCTACCGGGGCCGCAGCACGCCGGTCAACGCGTGGTGGGGATCCTTTGACCTGGCCGTCAACCTGTTCTCCGGCGAGCCGGCCGAGCCCCCGGCGCAGGACTTCATCATGCGCAACGCGATGGACGCCCAGGAGGTCGCGATCGGCTGGTGGCCCGGCGACGAGCGCTATGACCGCGCGGCGTTCTACGCCTACGCGCACCCGGCGCCCGACGGCTTCGCCGGCGGCGTTCTGGAGCCGACGGCGGCACGCTGGGAGCCGGCGCTGGGCGAGTACCTGCTCGACTGGCGGGATGTCCGCGCGGCTGACGATCCCCACGCGGCGGCGGTCCAGTTCGCTCGCTCGGCGTTTCGCCACGGCTGCGCCGTCTGCCAGTGGAGTGCGGGCCTCGGCGCCAGTGCCGAGGGCCAGCCGCCGCCCGTGCGCTGAGCCCTACGGCCCGACCGTCGCGATCTAGCCTGGTGGCGATCCCGAGGCGTGTGCGAGTCCTCCGTCACCACCACTTGCGTTCGCGGGCGTTGTCGGTCGAGCGGGTGGTGTCGAGCGCGTCCAGGGTGCCCATGTCGGCCTCTGAGAGGGTGAAGTCGAAGATCGCGGCGTCGTCGTGGATGCGCTCGCGGTGCGTGGACTTGGGCAGCACGATCGTCCCGCGCTGCACGCACCAGCGCAGGAGGATCTGTGCCGGCGTGCGGCCGGTTGCCCGGGCGACTGCGGCGACGGAACTGGATCTGGTTGACCACCGGTGGCGTGGCGGCGATCGCGAGCAGTTGCTCCAGCTCGGCGGCGCTGAAGTTCGAGACGCCGATCGAGCGGGCGAGGCCGCGCTCGCGGGCGACCTCCATGCCGGGCCACGCCCAGGTCGGCCCTCGCTGGGGCCAATGGATGATGTAGACGTCGACGCGGTCGACGCCGAGCCGCTGCAGGCTCTTCTCGATCTCCTGCGCCGGACCGCGGCGCGCGGGATAGAACTTCGTGGTGATGTTCGGGAACCTGCCAGACGCCCAGCCCGAGCGCGGGGATCGCGTTGCCGTCGGCCAGGGTTCGTCGCCGCTCGCTACCGCTCGGTCTCTCGTCGGGCACGTTGTCTCCTCGGGGTGCAGCCACGCGGATCGGTTCCGCGGTGCGATGTGTCCCGGATCCGGCCGCGTTGACCTGCGCGGGGCACAGCCATAGGATGATGGGCCGCGAACTGTGATGAGACTTCGCGCGCGGGTCGCGTCGATGCAACCAAATCGGAGGTCTGGGAATGAGCGTCCGACTCCATCTCGGTCGACACGTCTTCGGCGGCGCAGTGCTCGCGGCCACCGTCGCGATCGCGAGCGCCGGGGTTGCGTTCGCGGCCAACGTGATCAATGGCGGGTCCTACTCCGGTCACTACCGGGGACGGCCCACGGACCTGATCTCGTTCGAGGTATCGCCGAACGGCAAGAGCATCATCGACCTGCACGTGGACACGCCGTTCAAATGCAACGGAGGGTGCGGCGGAATCCCGAGCCCCGCCGGCGGCTCGGCCCGCATCTCGAAGAAGGGCACGTTCACAGCCACGCTGAGGCTGACGGGCCCCGGGTCGACGAAGGTCATCGGCAGCGACACGGTCACGGGCACGTTCCTCAAGCACGGCGCTGCCAAGGGCACGGTCACCTCGCACTTCAGCTCCAGCAGTGCAGGCGAGACTGTCAGTTGGACGGCGACCGGCTGAGCAGCTGCCGTGGCCCCCGCGGTGAAGCCACAAAGCTGACCGCGTGCGTCGTTGTGCGGGTGATACATATGCCGGATGCGGTTGCGAGCTCCGGTACTCGATGAAGCGGCAGGCGTGCTGGCAGTTCTCATCGCCCGCGACATCGCCGATCTCGGCGCGCCGGATTACACGTTGGAGGATCTGCGTGACGAGTGGCGCGCGAGCGAGTTCGATCTGTCGACTGACGCGATCGTGGTCGAGCTCGACAACGGTCAGATCGCCGGCTATGCCGCGGTGGGAGCTCCCGGTACGCGTGCCGCCGTCGCCCCCGAGTGTGAGGGCAAGGGCATCGGTGCTCACCTGCTGCACTGGGCCGAGGGGCGCGATCGCGACCTCGGCCGCGAATGCCACCGCCAGTGGATCGCTGCCGGCAACCTCCGCGCGCAGCGCCTGCTGAGCGCAGCCGGGTACTGCCACGAACGCAGCTACTGGCGGATGGTCTGCCCGCTGGCACACGGAACGCGTGCGACCACGATGCCCGTCGGTTGCGAGTTGCGGGCCCTTGACGTCGATCGTGATGCCGTAGCGCTGCACGCGTTGGACGCGGCCAGCTTTGCCGCCAACCCCGACTATCGGCCTGAGTCGTTCGCCGCGTTTCGCGATGAGCACCTCGACGCGCACGATCTGGACCGAGGGCTGAGCTGCGTCGCCGTGCATGACACGACGATCGTCGGCTTCCTGCTCGCCCGCCGCTGGCGCGAGGACGCGGTCGTCTTCGTCGATCTGCTCGCGGTCCACCCGCGGTGGCAGGGGCGGGGCATCGGCGGCGCGCTGCTGCAGGCGGCGTTTGACCGCTCGGCCTCCGCAGGACTTCGCGAAGCGCAGCTGGGCGTCGCTTCGGACAATCCGCGGGCGCTGGCGCTCTACGAGCGCGCCGGCATGTCGCCACGATTCCGGGTCGACACCTATCAACGCCCGGTCCGGTAGCCTCGGGCAATCGGAAAGGACCCTTCATGAAGATGATGACCTGTCAACAGCTGGGCGGGCCGTGCGAGCTCGAACATCGCGGCAACAGCGCTGACGAGGTGATCAAGGCTCAGGATCGGCACCTCAAGGAGATGGTCGCGGCCGGAGACGAGAACCACCAGCACGCCGCCGATGAGATGAAGGGGCGCTGGAAGCGGCCGATCTCGGGAATGGCCTGGTACCGGAAGACCAAGCGTGAATTTGCTGCCCTGCCCGAATCCTGAATGCGCCGGTCAAGGCGTCGGTCAGCCGGCGGGCAGTGATCCCACGGCGGCGACGAGCGACGCGCAGGCCCTACCGGCGGCCTTGAACGCGGGTGAGCTCTTGTCGAGCCTGCTGCGATCGAACACCCCTTGGCTGTTCGGATCCGGGAAGCCCGGTCGGCCGTGCGAGCGCACGCAACGCGCCAACCTGAGCTCGGCGGCAAACTTCTGAGGCGACACCGAGGGTGTCGTGGGGTGCCCAGCCGGGGCCAGTGTCCGGCACGCCTGGTCGGCCGCCTTGAACGCCGGGGCGTTCAGGTCCAGGCTCTTGGGCAGGACGATCCCGATCCCGCCGCTGGTGGTGGGGTCAGGAAAGTTCGAGACCCCGTGGCTGCGCATGCATCCTGAGTAGGCGAGGAATTGCGCCATCAGCGCGCGCGAGGAGCCGGTCGACGCCGGCGTGTGGTTGCCGTTGGTCGAGCCTCCGCAGCCGGCGACGAGTGCCACCAGCGCAAGCAGTGCGGGGATCGCCGTCGCCGTGCGCCTTGTCGCGAGCAGCCGCCGGCGCTGCAGCTCACGGGGTCGCTCGGAGTCCAGCGCCCGCTCGGCGACGTGTTCGTGCTTCGAAGCGTTCGTCATCTCTCGCTCCTCCGGGACCGTGCGCATTCGCGGTTGGGCAGGCGGGCGCCGCCCGGGCGCGATCGCTTGCCGGCAGTCTGGCGCGCGGCCGGTGACAGCGGGGTGACAATCCCGACGCGACGCGCGGCGCCGGCGTTCTCGTGTGAGAAGCCACTTATTCCCTGTGCCGCGCGGCGACGATATACCGTGGTCAAGTGGAGATCGGCGAGTCCCGGGCAAGGCTCCTCGCTGCTCATTCGGCGCGGGCGCACCATGCGCTACGGGCGAGGCGGCTGCTCCGGGTGCCTCGTGCCGCGGTGACGGCGGCACTCGTCGTGACCGGAATGCTGATCGCCGCCTGGCCGGCGGGCGCGATCACCGTGACGGACACCTACGCGGCTGCGGGCGCCTACCGGCTCGCCGTTCCGGTCTACGCGACCTCGGTGGCGATCGACGCTGCCGGCGGTGGTGGGCTGCCCGGCGCCGCCAACCGGGGCGCGACGTCCAGCGGCGGCCTTCCCGGCGCGGGGACGGTGGTCCACACCACGCGCCCGATCCTCGCCTCGCCCCAGGCGGGCAGCGTCGCGGTCGGCGATCGGCTCGATCTCACCGTCGGGCCCCTCGGCGGCGGTGGCGCGGGGGGCGTCGGGGACGGCAACGGCGCTGATGGTGGCGACGGCGGCGGGTTCACCGCCGTCAACGACACGCGGCTCGGGGAATTGGCTGTCGCCGGCGGCGGGGGCGGCGGAGGCGGCGCGGGGCAGAC
>JBELAG010000398.1:0-4912 GCA_049509055.1 Solirubrobacteraceae bacterium | reverse complement strand
GACGTCGCCGCCGGTGACTTCGACAGCTACATCGAGCAGTTCGCCCAGGCCGCGGCGCAGTGGGGTCACCCGTTCCTGCTGCGCTTCGACTGGGAGATGAACGGCAACTGGTTTCCGTGGGATGCCGGCGCCAATGGCAACACGCCCGCGGAGTTCGTGGCGGCGTGGCGTCACGTGCACGACATCTTCGCGATGGAGGGCGCCACCAACGCGACCTGGGTGTGGTGTCCCAACGTCGACTTCGAGCACCGTTTCACCCCGCTCGCCCAGCTGTACCCCGGCAGCGCCTACGTCAACTGGACATGCCTGGACGGTTACAACATGGGCAACCTCAACGGCGCCGGCGGGTGGATGACGTTCAACCAGATCTTCGCCTCCAGCTACAACACGATCGCGGCGCTCGCCCCCGCCAAGCCGATGATCATCGGCGAGACCGCCAGCTCGGCCACCGGCGGCAACAAGGCGGCGTGGGTCAGCAACCTGTTCGCCGAGCTGCCGCACTATCCGAACATTCACGCGTTCATCTACTTCGACAAGTACGACGGCAGCGACGACTGGCCGCTGGACACCGACCCGTCCGCCGTGGCCGCCTTCAAGGCCGGTATCGCGCGCCCGGCCTTCACCTCCAACTCCTATGGCAGCCTGCCCGACGGGGTGGTCACCCCGCCGTGAGGGTGGGCGCCGGTGGTCGGGGTGCGCGCCGTGGCGGGCATGGGCGTGGGCGCGGCGGTGACGCGGGCGCTCAGGGCGTTTCGCCGCGGCGCGCCAGCCCGGGCGCCACGCCGCGCCGGCGGCGCAGCCCGAGCAGCCCCTTGGCGTAGCCCACGAGCGTGGCCGACAGGCCGGCGATGATCGCGCCCGCCCGCAGGAATCCGGCCGGACGCCCGTGCAGCCCGTCGCCGACGCCGCGCAGGACGCCGAGCGGGAGCGTCACCCGCACGTGGCGCCACTCCGACGCCAGGCCGGTCTGGCGGCTGTTCATCGCCACCATCGTCGCCTTGGCCAGGCCCTCGTTGTGGCAACGGCTGATGAAGAACGACCACGTCTCGCGCTCGGGCAGGACGCAGTGCACGACCCGGGCCGCCGGCCAGTGCAGCCACCTGCGCTGCGGGAAGCGCTCCGCGGCGCGGATGCAGAAGTCGGTCTCCTCGAGCCGGCCGAGCTCCTCGCGAAAGCCGCCGACGGCGTCGAACACCGAGCGGTGGACCGACATGTTGGCGCCGATCGGGTTGCGGATCGGAGCGGGTGTGTCGGGGATCCCGGTGTACGAGCAGCCGACGACCCAGTCGAACTCGGCGGGGAACCAGCGCGGCCGGCGCGTCGCCCAGCGCGGCGCGATGTGGCCGCCGACGCCGAGCAGCCCGGGCCGCCGATAGGCGGCGGTCAGCTGCTCGATCCAGTCCGGCGCCGCAAGCGCGTCGTCGTCGAGATAGGCGATCACGTCGCCGGCGCAGGCCGCAGCGCCGGCGTTGCGGGCGCCGGCCAGCCCCGGCCGGCGGTCGTTGGGGACGACGGTGACGCCGATCAGCACCTCGCGGGCGCGCGCCAGCAGCTCGTCGTTGAAGTCGACCACGACGACGACGTCGCGGGCCGCGACCGTCTGCGTGCGCACCGAGCCGACCGCCCGCAGCAGCTCGGCGAAGCGCTGCTCGGTGTAGGCGCTGATCACGACCGAGATGCTGACCGGCGTCGGGGCCGCGGGGTCCGTCGAGGCCGCGGGATCGTCGTGGAGGAGCTCAGTGGTCATGGAGCAGCAGCTCGGCGGCGGCGGCGAGGTCCGATGCTACAAACGTCGCCGACCCGATGTCGGCTCCCAGCCGGACGGTGGTCACGCCCGCCGCGTTCCCGGCGGCGACGTCGGCCTCGGTGTCGCCGATCATCGCGGCGCGGGCGAAGTCGAGCCCGGGCACCGCGCTGCGCGCGGCCAGCAGCATCCCCGGCTGGGGCTTGCGGCAGTCGCATTCGCCGTTGTGATGGGGGCAGAACCAGATGCCGTCGAGATGGGCGCCGTGCGCCGCCAGCAGCTCGGCCAGCCGCCGGTGGATCGCCTCGAGGTCGGCGCGCGTGTACAGACCGAGCGCGATCCCGCGCTGATTGGTGACCACGCCGACCCAGATGCCGGCGCGGTTGAACCGCGCGATCGCCTCGCCGGCGCCGGTCAGCAGCGTCAACTGATCGGGATCGGTGACGTAGTCACCGGGCGGCGGAGACGTGCTGAGCGTCCCGTCACGGTCGAGGAACACCCAGCCGAGTCTCACCGCGCCGATTGTAGGAGCCGGTCCGCGACTCGTTAGATTCCGCACCATGGTCATCTCGCGCACCCCGCTGCGGATCAGCTTCGTGGGGGGCGGCACCGATCTCCCGGATTTCGCCGACGAGCACGGCGGCGCGGTCGTCTCGACCGCGATCGACAAGTGGATCCACGTGATCGTCGCCCCGCGCTTCGAGGGGGACATCAGGGTCAGCTACTCGCGGACCGAGATCGTCGACACCGCCCGCGAGGTCGAGCACGAGCTCGTGCGCGAGGCGCTGCGCCTGACCGGCATCCCGCGCGGCGTCGACGTCGTCACGCTCGCCGACGTGCCGTCCCACGGCACGGGGCTGGGGTCCTCGAGCGCGGTGATGGTCGGGTTGCTCAACGCCCTGTACGCGTATCAGGGCCGGCTGCGCTCGGCCGCACAGCTCGCCGACGAGGCGTGCCGGATCGAGATCGAGGAGCTGCACAAGCCGATCGGCCGCCAGGACCAGTACGCCGCGGCGGGCGGTGGCTTCAACCTGATCGAGTTCGTCAGGGGCGGCGGCGTGCGGACCGACCCGATCGTCAGCCCCCGGGGCACGCTGGAGCGGCTGCACCGGTCGCTGATGCTGTTCTTCTACGGCACCAACCGCCGCGCCGACGACGTGCTCGGCGATCAGCGTGACCGGATCCGCTCGGGCGACACCACCGAGGCGCTGATCACGATGCGCGATCTCGCCTACCGGTTCCGCGATGCGCTGGCGGCCGGCGAGGTCGACGCCGTCGGGGAGCTGCTGCACCGCAACTGGGAGCTCAAGCGCTCGCTCGCCGCGGGCGTGAGCAACAACGAGATCGACGGCGTCTATGAACGGGCGCGCGCCGCGGGGGCGTCCGGGGGCAAGCTGCTGGGCGCCGGCGCCGGCGGGTTCCTGCTGTTCTTCGTCCCCGTGCAGCGCCAGGCCGCGGTCCGGGCGGCGGTCGGAGAGCAGCTGCGCGAGTTCCCGTTCCGCTTCGCGGCACGGGGGACACAGATCGTGCTGATGGAGAGCCCGCATGCCAACTGACGCGCTCGCCGGCCTCGCCGACGACTACGTGGACCGGCTGGGAGCGGCGCTGGCCTCGCTGTCACGCCCGCAGCTCGTCGAACTGGGCGAGATCCTCGGCCGGGCCTACCGCAACGGCAAGCAGGTGTTCACGGTGGGTAACGGCGGCAGCTCGTCGCTGGCCAGCCACATGGCCGCCGATCTCGGCAAGAACACGATCGGGCCCAACATGCGGCGCTTCCGCATCCTCAGCCTCAACGACAACGCGGCGATCGTCACGGCGCTGGCCAACGACCTGGGCTATGAGAACGTGTTCTCCGAGCAGCTCACCAACCTGATCCGCGCGGGCGACGTGCTGATCGTCGTCTCGGCCTCGGGCAACTCGCCCAACATCATCAAGGCGATGCGCTACGCCCGCGTCCAGAGCGCCGAGGTCGTGGCCCTGCTGGGCTTCGACGGTGGCCAGGCGGCCGGCCTCGCGGACCTGGCGATCGTCGTGCCCTCCCGGGACTACGGGATCGTCGAGGACGTGCACCTGGTCATCAACCACATCCTCGTCGAGCACTTCCGCACCCGCCTGGCTCTGGACCTCCCCTGGGTGGTGTGAGATCTCCAGCCGCCCAGCTGCGGTCAGCGGTGCGAGCCGGTTTCAAACTGCGCGACCAGCGCGCGAAAGGTGGAGCGCAGACCGTCGGCGAACGCGATGCCCGGCTCGAAGCCGAGCTGCTCGCGGGTGCGGGCCGGGCTGATGCAGGACCGCTCGAGCTCACCCTCGCGCAGCGGTGCGAGCACGGGCTCGATCGTCGTCCCGGACTCGGCCGCCAGGATCTCCCACAGCCGCTTGACCGAGGTCTCGACGCCGGTGGCAACGTTGAACGTGCCGCGGTGGCCGCGAGCGGCGTGCATCGCGGCGACGACGTCGAGCACGTGGACGTAGTCGCGCGTCGGGGCTCCCTGACCGAACATCGTGGGGGTACGCCCCTCGTAGATGCAGTTGGCGAAGATCGCCACGACCCCCGCCTCGCCGTGCGGGCTCTGGCGGGGCCCGTAGACGTTGCCCAGCCGGCAGATCGCGTGGGGGATCCGGCTCGAAGCCGCCCACGTGTTGACGTAGGCCTCGGCGGCCCACTTCGACGCCCCGTAGGGCGCCAGCGGCGCCGGCAGGCTGTCCTCGGTGGTCGGGATCGGGGCGTCGTTGCCATACAGCGCGCCGCCGGTGGAGGTGAAGATCACCGGCGCTCGGTGCCGCTTGGCGGCCTCCAGCACGTTGAGCGTCCCCTGGACATTGACGCGGAGGTCGCGCGTCGGGTCGGTCACCGAGACGGTGACGCTGCTCTGCGCGGCGAGATGAAACACCGCCTCCGGGCGCAGCTCGTCGGTCGTCGCGTCCAGCGCCGCGGCGTCGACGATCGACAGTTGACGCAGATCGGCCTCGGGCGCGACGCGCTGCGCATCGCCGGAGGAGAGGTCGTCGACGACGACCACCTGGACACCGTCAGCCAGCAGCGAGTCGACAACATGGGAGCCGATGAATCCTGCACCACCGGTGACAAGCGCGCGTGAGATCATGATCAAAGGAGGGTGGGGTGGAAGTGATGGTGTTGGGCGCCGGCCGCGGTACTCGCCTGGCGCC
>JBELAG010000397.1:0-4912 GCA_049509055.1 Solirubrobacteraceae bacterium | reverse complement strand
ACCCTGCCGAGCCGATCCCGAAGGCGGCGTTGAGCCGGTCGAGGTTGACGAGCGTTAGGAGTGCGGTGATTTCGACGAGCTGCTCGTCGCTGAAGTGCTCTTTGAGGTGAGCGAATAGCTCGTCGCTGACCTCGACCGGTGTGCGCATCACGGCGACCGTGTAGTCGAGCGCCAGCTTCTCGCGGTCGTTGAAGAGGTGGCTCTGGCGGTAGCGCGGAAGGGCCAGGAGCTCGTCGTCGGAGAGGCCGGAGTTGCGGCAGATCTGGGAGCCGAGGTCGACGCAGTACTCGCAGCCGATCATCTGCGCGCCTTTGAGCTCGACCAGGTTCTTGAGCCGCTCGTCGACGGACTTCCCTTTGCGCACTGCCTGGTTGAACTTGCCCATCGCCATCATCATCTTCGGCTGGTGGGCCCACACTTCGATCGGCTCGATCCCGCTGCCGGTCTGCGGCTCGCGGCCGGTCATCTTCTTCATCATCCTCGGTCCGAGCCTGTAGACGAGGCGGACCATCGGGCCGGCGTTGCTCCTTGATACTCCCTGGATGCGTGCCATCGGGCACCTCCTGTCACATCGGTTGGGGTTCGGGGGTCTATCCACCATGACCCGCGGGACCCCGATGGTGTGACGAGCATGAACGAACTCGAGCTGGCCGACAGATTCGACCGCCAGCGGCCCCAGCTGCGCGCGGTCGCCTACCGGATCCTCGGCTCGGTCAGCGAGGCCGACGACGCTGTCCAGGATGCGTGGCTGCGGCTGCAGCGGACCGACGCCGAGCAGCTCGACAGCCTCGAGCGGTGGCTGACGACGGTCGTCGCCCGGATCTGTCTGAACATGCTCCGGTCCCGCCGGACTCGCAGCGAGCAGCCGCTCGACGGCTTGCGCCCGGAGCCGATCATCGACAACCCCGCGGCCGGGACCGATCCCGAGCACGAGGCGATGCTTGCGGACTCGGTCGGGATCGCGCTGCAGGTCGTGTTGGACACGCTCAGCCCGGCCGAGCGGCTCGCGTTCGTGCTGCACGACATGTTCGCCGTGCCGTTCGAGGAGATCGCGGCGATGGTCGACCGCTCACCGCAGCCGACCCGCCAGCTCGCCAGCCGCGCCCGCCGCCGCGTGCGCGACACGGCGCCGACGCCGGACCCCGACCTGACCCGACAGCGGGCGGTGGTCGACGCCTACTTCGCCGCCGCCCGGGAGGGCGACCTCAACGCGCTCGTGGCGGTGCTCGACCCCGAGGTCGTGCTCCGCGCCCACCGCCGCGACGGCGAACCGCTCGAGTTGCACGGCGCCGAGCAGGTCGCTCACGGGGCAATGTCAGCCCGACGGTTCGCACCGTACGTCCGTCCGGCGCTGGTCAACGGCACCGCTGGCGTGGTCGCGTTCGACGGCGAGCGACCGTTCGCCGTACTGGCATTCACAGTCATCAACGACCGCGCGGCGGCGATCGACGTGTTCAACGACCCCGAACTAGTCGCCAAACTCGACATCCGCGGCATCACCGCCTGAGTGACGCAGCCACGCGAGCGTCGTCAGCGACCAGTACCGAGCGAGCACGAATCCAGGTGAACGACCCGGTCGCTCCGCAAGGCCCCCTCGTCGCCATGAGCAGGCTCGGCGACGTTGCGCGCGCTACTGCTCAACCAGCAGAGCAGCCACCGACCAGTCGCTGCCCCTCCAGGCGTGAAGCAGCCAGGCCCGTCGGCCGCCGAGTTGCCCAGGCATCGTCGGGATTCGGCACACACGAGGCGAGCCGCGGTTTCGGCGACCGGCAGGTCTCTTCGGCCGAGCCGTTGGTGGCCGGTTCGGGCGTGCTGTCTCGGCGATGGATGCGATGGTCGCGCCTCGCGGGCGACGCGTTCCCGGCGTGGGCAGTGTCGCGCCGGTGGCGGTGGAGCCCGGGTGCCCGCCGACCAGGTCGACCGCGTGGCGGGGTCGCTGGTCTGGAGCGTGGGGCTGGTGCGGGTGGCGGCCTCGAGCTTGGCAGCGGTGCGTGGAGTCTGGGGGCGGGCCTCAAGCGTGCGCGGCGAGGGCGATGAAATCGTCGATCCGTGCCCGGATGACGTCGAGGCTTGACCGCCAGAACCCGAGGTCGCTGAGGTCGATCCCGAACCGTGACGCGAGCTCACGGGCGTTGAGCATCCCCGTTGCGCAGAGCAGATCGTCGTAGTCGGCGCGGAAGCCGCCCGGGTCGGCGAGGTAGCGCGCGTACAGGCCGATGCCGAACAGCAGCCCGAAGCAGTAAGGCCAGTTATAGAAGTGACGGCGCACATTGTAGTAGTGCGGTTTGACGGCCCACATCCAAGGGTGGTACGTGGCGCGATCGACGCCGTCACCGTAGCTCTCGGCCTGCGCAGCGGTCATCGCGTCGCATAGCTCCTTGACCGACAGCGGGGCGTCAGCGCGCCGCCGGAAGAGCTCGGACTCAAAGCGAAACCGCGAGTCGATGTCGACGATCACCTGGGTGGCGCCCAGGAGATCGACGTTGAGCAGCGCGAGCCGCTCGCGGTCGCTGGCGCTCTCGAGCCCGGCCTGCACCATGATCGTCTCGCAGAAGATGCTGGCGGTCTCCGCCAGCGCCATCGGCGTCGCGCGCAGCAGCGGAGGCCGGGACGCAAGGTTGACGTTGTGGTAGGCGTGACCGAGCTCGTGGGCGAGCGTCTGGACATTGTCGAAGCTGCGGTCGTAGTTGATGAGGATCCGCGACGCGCCCTCAGAGATCCTCATGCAAAAGCCGCCGCCGCGCTTGCCCGGCCGCGGCTCGGCGTCGACCCAGCGTTCGCGGAAGGCCCGGGCGGCCAGCTCGCGGAGCCTCGGCGTGAAGGTGGCAAACGCCGCGGTGACCGCTGCCTGGGCCTGCGGCCAGTCATAGGCGCCCGCGCCGGGGACGGGCGCCACCAGGTCCCACCACGGCAGCGCACCGGCATGTCCGTGGATCCGTGCCTTGGCGGTCAGGAAACGGCGGAAATCCGGGAAGCTCTCGCGCGCGGCCGTCTGCATGACCTCCAGAATCTCCGGCGTCACACGGTTGTGCCACAGAACCGCCGCGAGCGTGTCTGACCAGTCCCGCCGGCGGTCGACGATGACGGCGTGTCCGGTGATCGCGTTCAGGCAGGCCGCCATCGGGGTCGCGATCGCCTCCCACGCGGCGAGCTCGGCGTCATAGGCGTCCCGGCGCAGCTGCGAATCGTCCTCGGCCGCCATGCCGCGCAGGACCGAAATCGGCCGAGACTCACCCCGCAGCGTGCCCGTGAGCGTCGAGCTGAGCTCTGCGGCGAGGGTTGCGCACGCTTCGACGCCCGGCACCTCGATCGCGGCCAGCAGATCCTCCTCACGCTCGCTCATCTCGTGGGCGGAGCGCTCGCTGCAGTGCCGCAGCCAGCTCTCATGCTCCTCGGCCAGCGCCGAGGTCCGAGCCAGCGCCTCCGCACCGCAGGCCGCGATCCATCCGTTCAGCCGAGTCTGCAGCGACGCCACCCGTGCCGCGTCAGCCGACAGTCGCGACTGCTCGGCAACGGCCGCCGTATCCGAGGCGTCGGCCGCGACCAACGCGTTGGCGTAGGTGCTCAGCCGGCGGGTGGACTCCTCCAGCGAGCTCAACGCCACGATCAGCGCCTCCAGCGCCCGCCCGGCCTCGTCAGTCGACCCGGGCGCACCGCCTGCTGCGATCCCATGGCGCTCAAACAGCGCTCGCAACTCATCGAGGCTGGCCCGCCACGCCTCGCGAGCTGCCGCGTACGCGGCGGAGTCAAGCGACGGGAAGATCGACTCTACGTCCCAGCGCGGAAGCTCGGTCGCGTCAGTCGTCATATGCCCCCCTCCAGCGCACACCAGCAAGCTTACGGGCGTGCGCGGTGCATCCGCCACTCAACCCTGTTCAAGCGACGGCTTTCGCCGCGACTGCTCGATTGTTGCGCGTCCCCGGAACCCCAGCGTCGATGCGTGGTCGCAGCGCCGTCGGGACCGAAGGCAGTTGCATGGGCAGTGCGTCGTCTCCTGCGCCCTCATCCGCCGACCCCCAGGCTCGCAGGCCGCCGCAGATCGCAGCCGGCACGGCGCGCAGGACTACGGCGCGTCCGTCGGGCGGGATGCGCGAGGGCGGCGGTGCGACCGACTCGTGATGGCGGCGGTGCTCCTCGGCGCGGGTCGCGGTTGGGGGCCCCGGGAAGTCGGGGGCTCTCGGGGCTCTGCGGCGCTACAGGCTACGGCGCAGGCCGGCGGTGGCCGGAATCTGCGGTGGTCGGCGGGCGTGGACGGTGTCGATGATCTCCGAGCTGTCGATTCCCTGCAGATAGACCGAGGTGACGCCGAGGTGGGCATGCCCCAGCTGGCGCTGGATCACGACCAACGGGATCTGCTCATGGGCCAGCTCGACAGCATGGGCATGGCGCAGCTGATGGGGCGAGAACCGCCGCCTGACCCCCGCCGCCGCGGCAGTTCGAGCCAGCTGGCGACGCGCGGACGCCTGCTCCCAGTCACGCCCGACGGTCGGACCGTGGATCACGCACAACAACCGTCCAACGGGAAACCGGACACGCAGCTGCTGCCAGGGCTCAAGCTGCTCAAACGCCCAGCGGTCCATCCCGACCTCGCGACGCTTATCGCCCTTGCCGTGTTATGCCGGGGCGCGGGTTATGCCGAGTCGCGGCTGCTGGGTGAGGGGTTCTCGCTGTTCGTGACGGTTTGGCGCGCTTGCCGGCTCGGCATAAATCGGGGTCAGAGGTTGTCGAGGAAGGCGAGGAGGCTGTCGGTGGCTCGGTATCGGCCGGGCTTGGTGTCAGGGGGTGTGGTGCGGTCGAGCGCTCGTTGTTTGAGGCGCAGATCGCCGTGTAGGTAGCCGCGGGTCGTTTGTTCTTGTTCGTGGCCGAGCCAGAGCGCGATCACCGAGGTGCTGATCTCGGATTGGAGCAGCGT
>JBELAG010000396.1:0-5889 GCA_049509055.1 Solirubrobacteraceae bacterium | reverse complement strand
CCTGCACGAATGGCGTAACGACTTGAACGCTGTCTCAACGAGGGGCTCGGTGAAATTGCAGTCTCGGTGAAGATGCCGAGTACCCGCGGCTAGACGGAAAGACCCCGTGAACCTTTACTACAGCTTGGTATTGGGGTTCGATCCATTTCGCTCAGGATAGGTGGGAGGCTTGGAAGCGCCGGCTGCGGCTGGCGTGGAGCCGTCCTTGAGATACCACCCTTGGTGTATTGGATCTCTAACGGTGCGCCCTGAATCGGGGCACCGGACAGTGACAGGTGGGTAGTTTGACTGGGGCGGTCGCCTCCCAAAATGTAACGGAGGCGCGCAAAGGTTCCCTCAGCACGGTCGGAAATCGTGCGTAGAGTGTAAAGGCAGCAAGGGAGCTTGACTGCGAGACCGACAGGTCGAGCAGGTGCGAAAGCAGGCCTTAGTGATCCGGCGGTAGCAAGTGGAAGCGCCGTCGCTCAACGGACAAAAGGTACTCCGGGGATAACAGGCTTATCGGGCCCAAGAGTCCACATCGACGGCCCGGTTTGGCACCTCGATGTCGGCTCGTCGCATCCTGGGGCTGAAGTAGGTCCCAAGGGTTGGGCTGTTCGCCCATTAAAGCGGTACGCGAGCTGGGTTCAGAACGTCGTGAGACAGTTCGGTCCCTATCTGCCGTGGGCGTTGGAGAGTTGAGAGGATTCGTCCCTAGTACGAGAGGACCGGGATGAACGCACCTCTGGTGTATCTGTTGTCCTGCCAAGGGCACCGCAGGTTAGCTACGTGCGGATCGGATAACCGCTGAAAGCATCTAAGCGGGAAGCCGGCCTCGAGATGAGCTCTCCCATCCCCTTGAGGGAGTAAGACCCCTGGAAGACCACCAGGTTGATAGGCCGGATCTGGAAGGGTGGTGACACCTGTAGGAGACCGGTACTAATGGGTCGAGGGCTTGACGGATATTTTGATATCCACGCGTTGGCGCTGTGTTTCCGGTGGCTATGGCGAGGGGGAAACACCTCTTCCCTTTCCGAACAGAGCCGTTAAGCCCCTCAGCGCCGATGGTACTTGGCCCGCAAGGGCCTGGGAGAGTAGGTCGCCGCCGGTTCTTCCTTCAGGCCCCGCCCGCAGCATTGCGCGGGCGGGGTTTTGTGTTTGGCCGCTGTGTTTGGCCGCTGCTACGTTGTGGGACATCAGCCGACCGGCGGCGCCTGCGGCGACACGGGAGCTCGGACGTCGCACTGAGCACGTGCGGCTCAGCTCGGCTCTGCTCGGCTCGGCGGAGCCGCGGTGCCGGAGAGACGGCGACGCGCACTCGCTGCGCGAGCGGTCAGACGAGGCGCTCGATCCGGAGCCGGCGGACGCCCTTGGGGGTAGGCACCTCGACGGTGTCGCCGGGGGCGTGTCCGAGCAGCGCCCGAGCGACCGGAGACTCGGCGGAGAGCTTTCCCTTGGCGCGATCGGCCTCGGTGGCCCCGACGATCGTCCAGCGGTGCAGCTCGTCGGTGTCGACATCGCGGATCTCGGCCTCGCGGGCGAATGAGAGCGTATCGCCGTGCGGCTCGGTGTCGACGACGACCGCGTTGCGCAGGCGCTGGCGCAACCGCGAGATCTTCGTCTCCAGATGCGCCTGGTCCTCCTTGGCCGCGTGATACTCGGCGTTCTCCTTGAGGTCGCCGTGTCCGCGGGCCGTCAGGATCCGCGCCGCCATCTCACGGCGCGCGACCGTCTCGAGCTGCCCGAGCTCCGCCTTGAGGGCGACGAGACCGCCTTCGGTGATCGGCTCGCCTTCGGTGTCTGAGGTTGTCATCGCAGCATTCTGCCACGCCCTCTGGCAGGCGGGCGCGTCGCGCCATACCCGCGTCGGCCGGCGGCGCGCGTGGCAGGATGGATCCGATGCGTGGCCTGGCCCAATTCTTCCGCGCCAATCCCCAGGCGCTGATCCTGCTCGTCGTATGCGTCGTATTGGGGCTCGGGACGTTCATTGCGGTGCTGATCGCACTCGCGCAGTCGGGCTCGGGCACGCCGAGCGGAGAGCCCAGCGACTCGCTCGGGATCGTGAGGGCCGTGATCGCGTTCGGCCTGGCGGCACGCTGACCCTCGTACCGCAGACCGCACGAGCCCCGCGATGCGAGTGACCCGCGCGGGGGCCGCGCGCCCGGCGCGGCGCGATGGCGCCGCCATGCGAGCCACCCGCGGCTCAGGCCGGGGCGCGGCGGCGTGGGGCCGGGCGGCGTCGGACCGGGCGGCGGCGGTGGCGCTAGGAGACCCGGTCGCGCCGGGGCTGGTCGGGCCGGGCGCGGGCTACGGGGGAGATGCAGTGGGTGGGGCGGGGCGGCACCGCGCCGGCGCGCCGGGGGCGGTCGATCCGCACCGTTCGGCGGTGCGGGTGCGGGTGCGGGGCGGGCGCGGCCGGCTCTGGGTCGCCGAGCAGGTCGTCGGCGAGTGCGATGAGGGCCTGCAGGCGCCGGAACGAGGACTGGAACATATGTTCGTAAGACTAGAGGGTGGCGCGGACGGAATCGCGATCCGGGCGGGCGGCGGCGTGGACCACAACCGCGATCACAACCGCGATCACAACCGCGATCGAGCCGACCCCGCGTCAGGCGCCCAGCGAGGACCAGACGTCGAGCTTGGTCGCGATCCGCTCCACGACGGCGGTGGTGAACTCGGTCGTCCCCGAGCCGCCGCCGAGGTCGGGCGTCTTGGTCCCGGAGGCGACCGTCTCCAGGGTGCCCTCGTAGATCGCGCGCGAGGCGCGCTCGCAGGCGGCGCCGTGGCGATCGGCGGCGTGGCGCAGGAGCGCTCCGCAGGCGAGGATCATCGCCAGCGGGTTGGCGACGTCCTTGCCCAGCAGCGCGGGCGCGGTGCCGTGCGGCGCCTCGGCCATCGCCACGGTCGTGTCGTAGTCGTCGTCGAAGGCGAGGAGCACCGACTCGGCCCCCGCGATCGAGCCGAACATCGGCAGCACCAGGTCCGACAGGCAGTCGCCGTCGCGGTTGAGCGCGGGGATGACCAGCGGCACGTCGGTGGCGCCTGACAGCAGCCCGGCGTAGGTGGCGTCGATCAGCACCGGCTGGTAGTCGATCTCCGGATGGCGCGCGGCGGCGGCGTCGAGCTCCTCCTTGAGCATGCCCTCATAGACGGGGGAAACGGTCCACTTCGGCCCGCCGTAGACGCGGGCGCCCATCTTGGCCGCCGTCCGGAAGGCGTATTCGGCGACGGCGTGGCAGGTGGAGCGGGTGACGTGCTCGGTGCGGTAGGCGACCTCGTCGCTGGCCCCGGCTTCGCCCTCGCGGCGCTCGGCGGCGCCGTAGGCGTCCTCGACGGCCATCCGCACGACCGAGATCGGATGGTGCACGCCGGCGATCGGAGCCACTCCGGGCAGCCGGCGGCCGGTGCGCACGATCACCTTGCCGTCGACCCGCTCGCGCAGGATCCGGTTGGGGGAGCCGACGTCGCCGGCGCCCTCGGGGGTGATCGTGGCCGCCTTCAGGCCCAGCCCGGCGCTGCGCATTGCGACCGCGGCCTCGTCGACGACCCGGTTGGAGCTCGCCCGGCGGCTGCCGAGCGACAGGTCGAAGCGCTGCAGCTCGAGCTCGAGGCGCAGCAGCTCGGAGTCGAGCACCCGCAGCGACTGCTCCAGCAGCTCCTGCCCGGTCTCGTCGCCCTCGAGGACGACCACGCGGACGGCGTCGGCCGGCATCGTCGCCTCACCCGCCCGCCGGCGCGCCGGCGTGCGGCACCTGTGGCATCAGGATGTCCCGGCGCTCGGCCAGCGCCGCGATCACGATCGCCACGTGCTCGTCGAAGTCGACGCCGAGATCGGCCGCGCCCTCGGTCAGGTCCTCACGGCTGACGGCGGCGGCGAAGGCCGGGGTCTTCATCTTCTTGTTCACCGACTTGGGCGTCATTCCCACCAGCCCTTCGGGCCGGACGTAGGCGCAGGCCAGGATGAAGCCCGACAGCTCGTCGACGGCGAACAGCGCCTTCTCCATCGGCGAGTCGCGCGAGACGCCGAGGAAATCGGCGTGCGAGGCGACGGCGCGGACGAGCTCCGGCGGGTAGCCGAGCGCTTCGAGCTCACGGATCGCGTAACGCGGGTGTCCGTCCTCGAGGTTGGGATGGCGCTCGTAGTCGAGGTCGTGCAGGAGCCCGGTCAGCCCCCACAGCTCGACGTCGCCGCCGAATCGGGGCGCGTAGGCGCGCATCACCGCCTCCACCGCGAGCATGTGGCGCCGCAGCGAATCCGACTCGGTCCACCGGCAAAGAAGGGTCCAGGCGCCCGTGCGCGAATTCTCTGACAACATGGCCGTTACCCTAGCTCAGGACCGGGTCGCCGCCCAGCGCATCGTGCCGGCGGATCCGATGTCCCGAGCGCCGGCGAGCCTCACGGCTCGACGGTCCACCACCACCTCAGCGGGGTCGATACCACTGGAGAAGTTCGTCATCGAAGGCGGAGTGCCGCTGTCGGGCACGGTCACGCCGGCCGGCAACAAGAACGGCGCGCTGCCGATCCTGGCCGCCTGCCTGCTCACCGACGACGAGATCATCCTGCGCAACGTCCCGCGGATCTCCGACGTCGAGGCCATGGTCCGGCTGCTGGAGATGCTCGGCGCGCGCGTGGAGTGGATCGGGACCAGCGAGGTGCTCGTCGACTGCTCCACCGTCGACACGACCGACGTCGATCCGGCGACCGCGGAGCGCATCCGGGCGTCGTTCCTGCTCGCCGGCCCGCTGCTGGCGCGCTTCGGGATCGCCAGGATGCCGCCGCCGGGCGGCGACGTGATCGGCCGCCGCCGGCTCGATCCCCATCTCGACGCGTTCCGCAGCCTCGGCGCGCTGGTCGACGACCGCCACGCCGAGATCCTGCTGACCGCGCCCCCGCTCGGCCTGACGCCGTGCGACTTCCAGATGGACGAGCCGTCGGTGATGGCGACCGAGAACGCGCTGATGGCGGCCGCGCTGACCCGCGGCACGACCGTGATCCGCAACGCCGCGTCCGAGCCCCACGTCCAGGATCTGGCCCGGATGCTGGTGGCGATGGGCGCCGCGATCGACGGCATCGGCTCCAACGTGATGACCGTCCACGGCCAGCCGAGCCTGCGCGGTTGCACCCACGCGATCGCGCCCGACCACATCGAGATCGGCTCGTTCATGGCGCTGGCCGGGGTGACCGGCGGCGAGCTCGTCGTCAAGGACACCCGGCCCGACGACCTGCGGATGATCAGGGTCGTGTTCGAGCGCCTGGGGCTGCGCAGCGAGGTGCACGGCGACGACATCATCGTCCCGGCCCGCCAGGAGCTGGTCATCCGCAACGACCACGGCGGCCACATGCCGACCGTGCAGGACGGTCCGTGGCCGGCCTTCCCGGCCGATCTGACCAGCATCGCGCTCGCGCTGGCGACCCAGGCGTCGGGCGCGGTGATGATCCACGAGAAGATGTTCGAGAACCGCCTGGTGTTCACCGACAAGCTGGTGAGCATGGGCGCGGGGATCACGATCTGCGATCCCCACCGGGCGATCGTGATCGGACCGCGCCGGCTGCGCGGATCCCGCGTCGAGTCGCCCGACATCCGGGCGGGGATGGCGATGCTGATCGCCGCGCTGTGCGCCGACGGCGTCACCGAGATCGGCAACATCCGCCAGATCGACCGCGGGTACGAGCGCATCGACGAGCGCCTGCGCGACCTCGGCGCGCGCATCGCCCGATTGGAAGACGCGCCGATCCCGGCGTGAGCCCCGCCGCCGGGCCGCCGGCCGGCCGCCGGCGCCCCGGCATGCAGCGCCCGCCGACCGCCTAGTCTTCGGGCGATGATCGATCGCATCCCCAGCGGCACCCGCGACGTGCTGCCCGATGAGATGCGCGAGCTGCGGACGATGACCGACGGGTTGCGCGACGTCTTC
>JBELAG010000395.1:0-4953 GCA_049509055.1 Solirubrobacteraceae bacterium | reverse complement strand
AGGCCGAGGAGCGCCGTGGGGTTCAGTTGCCCGAGCATGTTCAGTTGTCGTTGGCTGGGATCGCGGGGCAGGCGAAGGAGGGACTGCTCGCGCTTGCGGTGAGCACGGGGCTGTTGAACGCCGCTTGTTTTGGGCATGGTCGCGCTGTTGTTCGTGGTGATGGAGTTGTCTGACGCTCGAACGTTGAAACGTTCAAAGCTGGTGGCGGTGAGCGCGGGGAACGGCGGCGATGAAGGAGGCGATCCCCGAGGGGAGTTGGTGGTGCGTCGCGCGTTTGTGACCGCTTCGCTCTTGCTGTTGATCGCTCGCCACGAGGGTGGTCGGGGGTTCGCGAGGCGTGCTGGTTGGGGGAGCGCGGTGGGGCGAGCGATGCGACCCACTCGCGCGTAGCGGGCGCGGGTCAGGCGCCGGGCGCTGCGGCGGTCCAGAGCTCGGCGGGGCGTCCGGCGGTGAGGACGCGTTGGCTGGTGATCTTGCCGTCGTTAGCGAGTGCGGCGAGGGCTTGGTCGAGCTGGGTCGTGGTGGGGTTGCGGTGCAGCAGGTCGCGGAGTTGGGTGCGGGTTAGCCCGTCGGGGTGCGCGTGGGTCAGCGCGGCGTGGATGTGGTGGGCGAGGGGGTTGCTGGTGGTCCGCTCGAGCGCCCAGGTGGCGGAGCGTTGCGCGTAGTTCCAGAGCGCGAGCGCGGCGTTCAGGTGCATGGGCTGGATCTGCCGGTCGTTGTCAAGCAGGGCGTAGATCAGCGCGAGGCGGATAGTGTGCGCTTCGGCGCGTGCTGCGATCGCACCGGCGATCCCGGGCTGGGGCTGGGCGAGTTGTTGGTAGGTGTCTGCCCAGGTGTGGCGGGCGGCTGGTGAGAGGCGCAGTTGCCCGGCGTGGTAGGCAGTGCTGAGCGTGCTGGCGAGCCGGCGGTCCAGGCCGGTGCGGTGCAGCGGGTCGGGGTTGCCGCCTTCGGGCAGCAGCCGCACGCGGCGGCAGCCGAGCAGCAGGAAGCGGTTCAGCAGCCCGTTGGCGAGCTCGACGGGGTTGATGTGATGCTGCAGCTCGGTGGCGGTGATGTGACCGATCACCGAGATGTGCGCGTCGGTCGCGCGCGCGGGCGCGGCGCGGGTCAGGATCGCCAACGGGCGACCGTCCCACGCCGAGCGCAGCGTTGGCGATAACGTGGAGATCTCGCGGCTGACGTTCTTGAGCACGCTGACGAACTCCGGTTCGATCACCAACAACCGCTGATCGGTCGCGCCGGGGTCCTGGCCGGCGGGGTCGCGGACGGAGTGGATCAGGCCCTCGCCACTGCTCAAACCGGTCAGGATCCGGGCGCTGATGTGCGAGTCAGCGTCGGTGATCAGTCGGTGCACGTGATCCCATGACGATCCCTTCCTGGAGCGAGCTGAGTCACCGATCAACACCAGAAACTCGTTGGGGTGATGTCGGGTCGCTTCGACCTGGAACCATGCGCCACGACCGGCCGCGGCACCGAACGCGACCAGCAGTTGGGAAAGGATCGCGACCGGATCGGCCTCCGTGTTCGGCGCGATCCGGTTGACGATCTCGCCCGCCAGCCCGTGATATGCCGCGGGATCGGGCGGTGGCGGCCAGTCGTCGGGGACCGGCAAGGTCAGCTCGGCGCCCGGCTGCCGGTCCTCACGCTGGTCAAGCAGCGACAGCACGCGCTGTGTCATTCCGCGGACATCTCGGCGACCGCGGCGCGGGCTGAGCTCTCGTCAACGATCGCCTTCTTGGCGGCGAACGCGGCGACCAACGCGGCGACGGCGAGGTTGTTGATCAACCGAGGTAGGCCGCGAGAAGTGCTGTGAATCAACGAGATCGCGTCGTCGGAGAGCAGCGTGTCGGAACGGCCCGCGAGCGCAAGGTGGTGCTGCACATAGCTCTGGGTCTCCTTCAGGTCCAGCCCGCTGATCGCATAGCGGACCGCGATCCGCTGATCGAGCGCGGTGAACGTCCCGTTGCGCAGCTTGCGGCGAAGCGTCGGCTGGCCGAGCAGCAGCAAGCAGAACGGGGCGGTCTGGTCCATCCCCATGTTCGACAGGCACCGGATCCCCTCCAGGCTCTCGGCGTCAAGCAAATGGGCTTCGTCACAGATCAGCGTGACCTGCTTGCCGCGCTCCGCGCTCTCCGCGGCGAGCATCTCCTGAGCTTGGGGGATCAGCGCGGCGTGATGAAAGCGCGGGGTGCCGCCCAGCGTGGTGATGATCAGCCCGTAGATCCCGCGCAACCCGACCCCGGGCGTGCCGAGATAAAGCACCGTATGCCGTGACGCGTCCAAGCCCGCGACGGCGGCGCGCGCGGCGACGGTCTTCCCGGCGCCGCACTCGCCGCTGATCACACCGATCGCCTGCTCGCTGATGCACCACGACATGCGAGCGACCGCCTCGGCGTGCGCGCCGTGGGCGTGCAGCATCCCCGGCGCTAAATCTTTGCCGAACGGCATCCTGGTGAACCCATAGTGGCTGCGCAACCTGTCAATACTCACTGTTCGTCCTCCTGCTGGTTGATGTCACGATCCTCGCCCTCGCCCTCGCCCTCGCCCTCGCCCTCGCCCTCGCCCTCGCCCTCGCCGTTGGCGAGGCTGGCGTAGTCGATCCGGTGTCCGCCCAGCTCGGCGTCGCGCTGCTCGGCGAGCAGCTTGAGGTAGTCGATCCCGGTGCCCGTCGGTGGCGGTGGGAGTTCACGCTTCGCCTGCGGATGGGTGTAGCGGCCGATCTGAAGCGGCGTCGCGAGCCCGAACGGCCGGTGCTGGTAGCGGACCTCGATCCGGGTGAGATCGAACGGGTCAAACACCAGCTCGACCTTGCGGCCCACCAGCGCCGGGTCGACCTCGTATTGATTGCCGTGCAACGACACCGTCGCGGTCTTCGTAACCGTCCGCTCTTGGGACCACAGGAACGCTTCGCGCAGCAGCACCGGGGTCGGTAACTGGGGCGCGCCGGCGCTGCCGAACCGGGCCAACGGCGACTCCTTCGTCTCTGAGTGAACACGACGGTGATAGACGACCTCAAGCCACGCGGAGAACAGCCGGTTCAGCTCGGCGAGCTCGACGCCGTCATCGATCTCGACCAGGAACTGATCGCGTACCGTCCTGAAAAAGCGCTCGATTTTTCCTTTCGTGGTGGCCGCTCGCGGGCTGGCGTGAATCAGCCGGACGCCCAGCACGGCGCACGCCCGCAGCAGCTGTGAGGACACGAACGCGGAGCCGCGATCAACCAGGATCGCGTCCGGAACCCCACGGGACATCAACCCGGAGCGCAGGGCGGCCTCCAGGCGGAACACGTCCTCGCCGGTGCCCCACCGCCACCCGACCAACAGGCGCGAGTGATCATCGATGAACGCCACAAGCACCGCCCGAGCAGCGCTGTCTGCGAGCTTGGGGCCGTGCAAACCATCCCCGGTCCACAGCTCATTGCGCGTGGTGGCTTCGAAGCGGCCATAGACCTTCCCCGGCGCTCTGCCGTCGGCGCGGACGTTCAGCCCCTGACGGGCGAGGTGCGTCTGCAGCGTGCGCAACCCCGGCACCCGGTCACGGTCCTCGGTGCTCGTGAGCATGATCTCGTGGACCTGTGCCGCGGTCCGCTCCGGCCGCTCGCGTTTCAAGGCGAACGCCAGCTCAAGCATCTCGGCCGGCGTGCGCAACGGAACGATCCGAGGCTGAGGAACGAGCGCCTGAAACCCGCCGTGACGGTACGCACGAATCCACCGGCCAAGCGTCGTGCCGCTGACCCGAACCAACCGACCGTCCGGCCCGACATGCTCGCGATCCGCCAACGCGCGAACCAGCCGGCCACGCTGCGTCTTTGACAACCCGGCGTCGGCAGCGTCGCGGATCAGTGCGTATCGAAACAGGCCGATCTCCCGACGCGCGTTCTCATTCATCAGCTTCTCCCAGCGCTCTCGCTCATCCGAGCGCGGGACCTTCTCAACTCATGACACCGCCTCCAAGGGTCGATTCGTGTTGCCAAGCAGCAGCCCGCCCGACAACCTCGACGCGATCTGCCACGGCTCGGCCGGTCCGAACCGCAACACCCACGCCCTAGCCGTAATCGCGATCGCCTCCAACGCATCCGCGACACCGCCACCGGCCGGCATGATCGCCCCGAGCTCCGGGTCGAGCGCGACCGCGCAGCGCGTGAACAACGTCCGGATCTCCTCGGCCCGCCCGGTGAACCTGCGCAGCCAACCACGGACCGTCTCCGGATACGCGCCCAACCGTGCCGCGATCGGACGGAACCCCTCACCGGCGACGTGCGCCTCGACCGCCGCGCCAATCACCGCCACCTCGTCCTGCCGGCGTGAGAACACCAACTGCGGCAACAACACGTGCGTCCCCCCGCAGCCCCGGCACCGCGCCCGCCGCGGCCGCAACAACCTGTTCCCCGTCCGGCAGCGAAGCACCCGCTCCCTCGCGTGCCCCCACGGGCCGAGCACTCCCGGACACGACGGGCAGCCCAACCGCCCGCCGACCAGCTCAGCCTCCACCAACACCAGCTCGGTGCCTACGATCAACATCGGGTGCCACCTCCGGCATCAAGCGAGAGCCCTCCCGACGCAACGGCCAAGCTGGCGGGAGGGCTCTCACGCGTTCACGAACGCGCGAAGCCTGCCAACCCCGGCACCACAATGAACGGCGCCATCACCCCCGCCGGTAACCAAACTCAGCGGCGCTCAACACGAGGACCAACGAGACGCAGCCCCAACCGGCGGTAGCGCCGGTCGACGACAGCGTCGAGGACACCGGCCGGCCGACGAATCAGCCGCCCGGCCGCGCACCCCGGCACGAGGTCCAGGTGGACTACGAGGCCCCACCCGAGCTGCCCAACCTCGCCGACAGCCCCGTCCGCCGGATCGTCGGACGCCCCGCGTCTCCACCACCGCGACCGGACGAGGACGCGCCGGCGCCCGACAGCCTGCGCGAGCTCGCCTACCTGGATCGCATCAACGA
>JBELAG010000394.1:0-5283 GCA_049509055.1 Solirubrobacteraceae bacterium | reverse complement strand
GCGCCGTGTGAGACGGATGGGCTGTAGGTCGCGCGGTTGTACTCGCCGATCAGGCTCTCCAGCCGGCGCAGGAATGGCTCCTCGTCGACGCCGCCGCCGAACGTCTTGACGTTCGCCGCCGACCACAGCTGCTCGACGCCGTTCTCGCCCCACACCTCCCGCATCTGCGACCAGCCTTGCGCGAGGATGTTCAACGGGATCCCGCGCGACCCGTAATGGCTGTAGAGCGCCGGCAGCGCCGCCCACCGGCAGATGTTGCACGCCTCGTCGAGCATCCCGACCAGCGGCACCGCCAGCCGCCCGCCCGGGGACTGCTTGGCGAGGTCGACGGCGTGCTCGCACACAGCCATCGTCATCGCAGTCACCAGGCCGGCCTCTGAGCCGCGCCCCTCCTGGGAGTGCAGGTACAACGTGTCGGTCGAGCGCACAAACGCGGCGGTATCGAACTCCCGCCGGCCGGCCGGAATGGGTGCGATCCACGCGGCGATCTCGGGCTCCTGAAGGAACTGCAGGATCCGCTCCGCGGTTCCGTAGATCCCCGAGCGCTGCTCGGGCGCCGCATTGATCTCCCCCATCACGGACGCGTAGGGCAGGTCGCGGCCGTGCCGCTCGAGGATCTTCGCCGGCGCCTCATCCCTCGGCCGCGTGCACCACCGGTACGCGTCGGTCAGGTAGCGGCGGTCAAGCCATGCTGCCATCAGGAAGTTCGCGACCAGCTGCTCGCCCTTCGGGTCAAAGAACGGGTCGGGCTTCGCGGCGGGGTGCCGGTAGGCGTCGACGAACGCGCCGGCGAGCTCCTGCGCGCGCTTCTGCGGCCGCGTCCCGAGCGACAGGTAGCTGAGCGGGTTCCACCACCACTCCGCGGTGCCGGCTCCGGTGATCGCCGCCGGATCGAAGTTCCACGGGTGGCCGAGCTGCTCGCGGCTGTAGCGGGTCGACACGTACAGGTCAGGCTTATTGGACGTCGCCAGGCACGCGCCGGGCGCGCACAGGACGGTCGGGATCGCGACCGCGGTCGTCTTCAGCCTCCGTGGCCCCGCCACGCAGACTTGCATCTCTTCCCAGGTCGCGTACAGCAGCTCGTTGCTGATCACGCTGCGGGCGACCGGAAGCCCGGGCGCGTCCACGCCGAGCCGCTCGGCGACTCTGGTGACGCTCTTGTGCGTCAGCGGCCGCAGCTGTCGTCGGCTGGCCATCAGCCGCGCGGCGCGGTCGCCGATCCCGCCGCCGGCCGCGGAACGCCGGCGCAGCCACAGGCTGCCGAGCAGCAGCACGACGAGCACTGCCGCCAGCAGCAGTGCGGGGACGGTGAACATCGCCGCGTGCGGGATGTGGCGCTTGCCTCGGGCGAGCTGGATCGCGGCGACCAACGGGTTCCACGACGGCGCGCGCGTCTTGTCCAGCGTGGCCGCGAGGTGAACGCCGGCGTCCGCGATCGCCGCGGCGCCGAGCACGGCGAGCACCGACACGAGGATCGCGGTGTCCGGGGAGCCTGGGCCAGTGCCGTGCCGTGAGGTGTGTCTGCTCATCGTGACGGCACCTTCCAGGCGGTCGAGGTTTCATGGATCCGCGCGTGGCGCTCGGCGTGCGTGAGCACGATCTGCAGCGGGATGCCCGGGCGCGAGCCGAGCTTGAGCAGGAACTTGCCCCGCCCGGGCGGCTCGCCCTGCCCAGCGTGGTTCAAAGGGGCAGCGTCCTGCCAGGCGAGCAGGTAGCGCAGCTCTTTGTCGGAGAACTCGCGCACCTGGCGCAGACGGTCGAACTCCTCGGGCGGCAGCCCGCCGATCAGCAGCATCCCGGAGCGCTGAATGAACCCGAGCGCTTTGGTGCGCTCGTGCTCCTCGGCCATCGACTGCAAATCGCGGATGGTGTGGTAGGCCATGATCAGCGAACAGCCGATCTGTCGGTTCAGGCGCGTGAGCGCGTTGATCCGGTCGACCATCCCCGAGCGCGCCGCGAGCAGCACCTGCCACGTTTCGTCGACGACGACGTTGTAGTGCTTCATCGGCATCACGCCAGCGAGGCCCAGCGCAACGCGCGTGTTGACCGCCGCGAACCCTTGCTGCCAGCAGGCCATCAACGCGGCGGCCATCAGCTTCGTTTGATCCTCGGGGATCGAGCTGGTGTCAAAGCACGCCGGCCCCTCGATGTCGATCCGCGTCGTGGTCCGGTGCGCGAACAGGTCGCCCATCTCGCCGTGAGGCGCCAACATGCTCCGGATCGTGCGAATCACCCCCCTGACCGTTTCGCGGTAGCGCTGCTCGGAGTCTTCGTCGTAGGCGGCCTCCTGCAGCCTGAGCGGACGATCCTCGATCACCTGCACCAGATCGCCAAGTGTCGGCTCGCCGACGTACTTGTCGTCCAGCTCGGCCAGCGCCGCCGCGAGCACGGCATCCTCGACGTCGCTGAGCGGCTCGCCGCGGCGAATGTTGCACAGCCCAGCGACCATCGTGTGCCGGCGGCCGCGAGCGTCGGAGAGGAACTCCCGCTCCATCGCCTGCCGCTTTGCGCAGACCAGCTCGACCGCTTCGCTCGCGTCCACGACCGTCGGCAGCTCCAGTCCCGCCAGCAGCCGCATCGCGACGGCCGGCGACGGCGGCGGCGCGTCGCGCAGCCGTCTGATCGCGTCGATCGTGATCAGCATGTCCAGCGGGTTCTGGTAGGCCCTGCCGCGGCCCACAACCATCACCTGCCCCTCGAGCAGCTGCATCATCCGCACGTAGTCAGGCTTGGTGTCGCCGACGATCAGCGGCAGCTGCCCGAACGCCGCACCGCCCAGCAGCATCCGCCTCACGGCGCTCGACTTCCCGAGCCCCTCACGCGCCAGCACTGTGAGCGTTGGCGCGTTGAGGATCCCGGCTTCGAAGTGGCTGATCGGGTCTGCGCAGACGGTGCCGCCGGTCAGCAGGTGCTTGCCCAGCGGCGAGCCGACGAGCGGGATCCCGGCGCCGAGCGGGAACGGCCACATGCCGCACACCTGGTTGCTCGTTCCGCGCCACGTCGGTGGCGGCGCGATGTGTGACGCGTACCCGCCGCCGGCGCGCATCCACCCGCGCGCCGCGGGCAGCACCGGCCGCTCGCCCGGGTCCCGGCGCGTGCGACGCCGGCGGCGCTTGCCGGTCGCAGATTCCGTGCTCGCCATCGCCTGTCCCCCGTCCTCAGAGCGCTCGGCGGATGCCCTCGGGGATCCGCATGTATTCGGGAAGCCACACACCCAGCGGCAACGCTGCGGCGAACAGGCTGTCCTGGTTTGATCGCGGCACGCGCAAGTTCACGCGCGCTGTCGGCGCGACGTTCTGCACGGCGCCGATCGCGGCCTGCAATCCGTCCTCCTCGAGCACCGTGGCGGTCACGAGCATGCCCAGCTCGGTCAGCGCCGCGCCGCGCGCCTCGTCGCGCGCGTTCGCGTGCGCCACCTCAGCCTCCAGCCGGTCACGATACGTCGCGCGGCGCCCGTCGATCCGCACCCGGAAATCTGCGGTCTTGACGGCGTTCTCGACCATCTTCGCGGACTCGCCGCCCGGGATCACCCGGTACAGCAGCGTGACCCGCTTGCGAGCGATGTACCGGTTCGGGGCCAGCAGCTTCGCGAGCACCCGCTCGTGAAACTCGCCGCGCGGCGCCGCGCTCATCTCCCAGGTCACGCTGAGCGCGCCGTCATGCCGGTAGCAGCCCGTCTTGTAGTCCGCGGCCGCTTCGGACGGGCCGACGTCCTCCCACACCAGCTGCGCCGGCTGGCCGCTGACGCGCGCCTGCTCGAGCAGCTCAGCCGACCGCGGGTCATACGCCACCCGGACGATCTCGCACAGCCGCTGCGCGTCGACCGGCACCGCGACCCCAGCGCCGGTCGCCGACAACTCCGAGCACAACGGTCCCAGCCTTGTCGCGAGCTGATGAGCGAGCTCGGTCGCGGTCAGCGTCCGGCCGCCGAGATCCCGCAGCCGGTACGTCAGCGCGACACGCGCGCGCAGCTCGCTGCAACCCGACGTGAACGTGTCGCGCATCTCTCCCACGACCTGCCGCGCGAACGCCGGCGCGTCCGGCCTGATCCGCTCGTCGATCATGTGACGAAGCCGCGTGCCGGGATCCGGCGCCGCCTCGATCGACACCGCGACCGCCACCAGCCCGGCCTCCTGCGGCAGCGTCGCCAGCCACGCCCCGTACCGCGCGACCCACTGGTCGATCTGCCACTGATCGGTCAGCGCCGCACCGTCAGGCTCGGTCTCCAGAATCACGGTCAGGTGCCCGACCCACGGATAGGTGAGAACCGCGAACGGCCGGCCGAACGCGTCCTCGGCCTCCGAGAGCACAGACGACCCGAGAATCCCGGGAAGGCGATGCTGGCCGCGGGGATCAAGCGACGTCGGCCCGGACCGGTACCCCGCCTTACGGCGGCTCACCCGCCCAGTAACCGCCTCGGTCAGCTTCGCCGCGCCCGTCCGTCCATGCACGTCGGGGCGCAACAGCAGAAAAACGGTCGGGATCGTGACGACGACCGCCGCGACGCCCGCGATCACGCCGGCGACGAACATCACGATCACATCCACCACGAACAGCCCGAGCGCCATCCCGGTGCTCAGCAGCCCCAGGTGCCACAGCCCCGCTGATCGCGGCTTGAGGATGTTCCCGTAGCTGCGTGGTCTGGCTTCCTCAACGGTGCTCACAGTCCGCTCCTCCCGCTTTTCGTCAAGCTCCACTCGGACCCGCGGTACCACCGGTCCCGCTCGGCCCCTCGCTCATACCGCCGCTGCCGCCATCCCGCGGCTCGTCGCTGCCGGCCGACCCGTCACCGGCGTAACCGCCGCCTCCCGCCCCGCCCGCCGCCGGTCCGGCGCCCGCGGGCCCGCCACCCGACGCGCCGTCTGACGCGAAGTCGCCAGAACCACCGCTAGCCGCCGCCCCCGTCGCCCCCGCGGCGTCACCAACAGGACCCTCACCCGCATAGGAGCCGTTCGCGTACGTCGCATTACCCGACCCGTTCGCGCCACCCGAACCGCCGGTTGGCCCGCCGCCGCCTCCAGGACTTCCGTCGTCCACGCCCTCCGCAGCGCTCTCACCGACACTCCGAGTCGCGTCCATCCCCATCTGCACAGCAACGCCCGCTCCGGCCGCCGCTCCACCAGCACCACCCCCCGCCGCGGCACCACCACCAGCTCCCGCGCCTGCTGCAGCACCACCACCACCAGCTCCCGCGCCTGCACCACCACCACCGGCGCCCGCGCCGCTCGCGCTCGCGCCTGCGCCTTCCGCTGCGCCCGCGCCGGCACCGCCCGACCCGTTGGC
>JBELAG010000393.1:0-4975 GCA_049509055.1 Solirubrobacteraceae bacterium | reverse complement strand
CCTCGACCGAGGCGATCTCGGCGCACTACGACGAGGACGCCGGCGAATGGGACGTGCACCTGCGACGCGACGGCGAGGACCTGCGCGTCAGGCCCCGGCAGCTCGTTCTCGCGACGGGCATGTCGGGCAAGCCGAACCGGCCGACCTTCCCCGGCCAGGACGTGTTCGCCGGCGAGCAGCAGCACTCCTCCGAGCACCCCGGCCCCGACGCGTACGCCGGGAAGCGGGTGGTCGTCGTCGGCTCCAACAACTCCGCGTTCGACATCTGCGGAGCGCTGTACGAGGTGGGCGCCGACGTCAGGATGGTGCAGCGCTCCTCGACCCACATCGTGCGCTCCCGGACGCTGATGGATATCGGGCTCGGGGCGCTGTACTCCGAGGAGGCGCTGGCCGCCGGAGTGACCACCGAGAAGGCCGACATGATCTTCGCCTCGCTGCCCTACCGGATCATGCACGAGTTCCAGATCCCGCTGTATGACCAGATGCGCGAGCGCGACGCCGAGTTCTACGAGCGCCTCGAGCGTGCCGGCTTCGAGCACGATTGGGGCGAGGACGGTTCGGGGCTGTTCATGAAGTACCTGCGGCGCGGCTCGGGCTATTACATCGACGTCGGCGCCGCCGATCTCGTCGCCGACGGCAAGGTCAAGCTCGCCCACGGCCAGGTCGACCACCTCACGCGGGACGCGGTCATCCTGCAGGACGGCACCGAGCTGCCCGCCGACCTCGTCGTGTACGCCACGGGCTACGGATCGATGAACGGCTGGGCGGCGGACCTGATCTCCCAGGAGGTCGCCGACCGCGTCGGCAAGGTGTGGGGCCTGGGCTCCGACACGACCAAGGATCCGGGCCCGTGGGAGGGCGAGCAGCGCAACATGTGGAAGCCGACGCAGGTGCCGGCGCTGTGGTTCCACGGCGGCAACCTGCACCAGTCGCGCGCGTATTCCCTGTACCTCGCGCTCCAGCTGAAGGCTCGCGCGGCGGGCATCCCCACCCCCGTCTACGGCCTCCAAGAGGTCCATCACACGCGCTGACGCGCGCGTACTCGACAGGCCCGCTCCGGACGTCGTCTGCGTAGACCGCCCGGTTCACGCGGCGATCGAGCACGGAAATCGACGGCGGCGTTCTCCCGATGGAGCGACACGAGGTCGCTGCGACGATCAGGCGCGACGCGCGCCATGGCGCGCCGGCCCCGGCGGAACGCTCGGAGGCAGGATGGTGGGTGGAGGCGAGGGTCAGGTCAACAAATCGCACAGGAGGCACGATGCCCTCATTCCTCTATGACACCTCAGCAGGCGCCGGCGCGGTGCTCGTCGTCGCCGCCGGACTGGTGGCGGGCTGGGTCCGCCATCTCATCCACGAGCAGGAGCACCTGGACCGGCGCACGCGCAACTAGCTTCGCCGAGACGCTCACGGCCCGGCGGGGCTGGGGAACCCAATTCATGTCTGAGATGAACGCGGTTCCCCACCCCCGTGCCCGCGCCCGGAGCGACCGGCTTTCGGCCGCCCGCGCGCCAGTCGTGCCCCCAGCCAGGCGTCACACCGCCACCGCCGTGGAATGAGTCATCCAGCGTCCGGGACCGGCGCGCGAGCTCGGCGTCGACCACATCGACACCGCCCAGTTCTACGGACCGAAGGTCGTCAACGAGCTGATCCGCGAGGCGCTGCATCCCTACCCGGAGCAGCTGCGGATCGCCACCAAGGTCGCGTGACGTCGCCAACGCACTCGCCAGCCGGGAGCCGGCCACGGGGGTCGAAGCGATCGCGGCGTCGGCTCGCGTTCGTGGCATCGGTGAGGCCGCCGTCGACGAGGACGAACCGGCGGGAGCAGTCGCTAGCCTGCGAGTCTCGGGCGATCATCACGCACTTGGGCAACCCCCCACTCCTTCGGCGGTATTGGGCCACCTGTGGCATGCAGGGTGCGGCTTGCGCCGCGCTGTGCCGGTCATCTGGCGCGGCCGCCCAATATGCTGAGGACGACTCCAGGCGCACCGCCGAGTGCCCGCGACGCGCGGCTCGGTGTGGGTGATGAGGCGTGGGAGTGCTGGCGGTGAGATTGTGGGCGGGTTGAGCGACGCGGCCGCGCTCGGTCTTCCGGCGGTCGCGGCGGTGTTGGCGTCGGCTCCTGACGGGATCGCGATCGTCGACGACGCGGGCCGGTGGGTGTATGCCAATCCGGCCGCGTGTGCGTTGTTGGGCCGGCCGCTGTCGCGGTTGCGGGGGCAGCTCGTGTCAAGCGGCTTCGCGGTCGGGGAGCGTGCGTCCCTGTTGTCGCGTTTGAGTGAGCAGGTTGGCGGGACGGCATCGGAGTTCAGCGGCGTGCTGGTCGGCTCCGATGGGCTGGAGCGAGAGATCGTCGCGTCGACGTTTGCGATCGAGCTCGATGACCGTCGGCATGCTGTGGCGTTGTTGCGGGATGTGACGGCTGCCCGGAGCGCTGGTCGGGCGGCGGCCGCGTTGTCGCAGACGGCGGCGCAGCTGATCGGGGCGGCCACCATCGATGAGGTGCTGGCGGGGATCTCTCGCCACGCGGTAGAGGGGACGCGGGCGATGGTCTGCGCGGTGGTCGTCGTGGGCGACGACCATGTGGTGTCGTCGGTTGGGGCTTATAGTGCGCCCAGCAATAATCTGCCGGTCGGCAGCGGGTCCAGGAGGAACGCCGCCTGGGAGACGCTTGCCGGCTACACAGGCGAGGAGCTCGCCGAGGCGTTCACCGCCGGTGGGCTGGTCATCGGCCAGGCCGCTGGCGAGCCGGTGGTGCTGCCTGACGCGAGGTCGGTGTGGGCGGCCAATCCGATCACCCGGGGGTTCGCGGCGACGGTGGAGAGTCTTGGCTGGCAGGCGGCGGTGTTCGCGCCGCTGTCGTGGGAGGACCGGGTGTTCGGCTGGCTGTCGGTGTTCTTGCCGGCGGGGCTGGCCGGTCCGAGCGAGACCGAGCTGGCGTTCTACACGGCGATGGCCGATCAAGCCGCGGTGGCGGTGACCAACGCCCGGTTGACGGCGCGGGCGCGTGAGGCGGCGGCGGTGATCGAGCGTGCTCGGTTGGCTCGGGAGCTGCATGACTCGGTCAGCCAGGCGCTGTTCTCGATGAGGATGCACGCTCGTGCGGCCCAGCTGTCGTTGGCGTCTGCGGGATTGGAGGAGAGCTCGCCGCTTGGGCAGGCGATCGGCGAGTTGACCGAGCTGGCCCGCGGCGCGATGGCCGAGATGCACGCGCTGATCTTCGCGCTGCGCCCAGGCGCGCTGGCTGAGGAGGGGCTGGTGGCGGCGCTGCGTAAGCAGGCAGCGGCGCTGACGGCGCGCGAGGAGGTCGCGATCAGCGTCGACGGACCGGAGCGGCGGCTGGATTTCGACGCCGAGACCGAGGAGCATCTGTACCGCATCGTGACCGAAGCCCTGCACAACATCGTCAAGCATGCCGGCGCGGACCGTGCGAGCATCACCGTGGCCCGTGAGGCGGATGGACTGCGGGTGCAGGTCAGCGACGATGGAGCCGGCTTCGATCCCGAACTCGGCCATCCCGGTCATCTGGGCCTGTCGACGATGGCCGAGCGCTGCGCGCTGATCGGCGCCGAACTGACCCTGGCCAGCGAGCCGGGCGCCGGCACCACGGTCACCCTGTTTCGAGCGGACGGGAAGGCTGATGGGGATGAGCAGTGAGGCGCAGGAGCAGCCGCCGATCGGGATCTTCCTGGTCGACGATCACCGGGTCGTCCGCAGCGGCCTCTCCGCGTATCTGAAGGTGATCGCCGACATGGACGTCGTCGGTGAGGCCGCGGACGGCCGTCAGGCGCTCGATCGCATCGCCGAGCTGGAGTCCGGTGGGAGCCTGCCTGATGTGGTGCTGATGGACATGACGATGCCGGTGATGGACGGGATCTCCGCCACCCGAGAGATCAAGGCCCGCTGGCCGGCGATCGAGGTTGTGGCGATGACCTCGTTTGTCGAAGAGGCGATGGTTCGGCAGGCGCTGGAGGCAGGCGCGGCGGGATATCTGCTCAAGGATGCCGACGCGGACGAGGTCGCCGAGGCGGTCCGGATCGCGCTGGCCGGGCAGATGCACCTGGACCCCAGCGTGGCGCGACTGCTGGCTGACTCCGTGCGCCGCCCCCGGCGCGCGGGCGCGGATCTGACCCCGCGTGAGCGTGAGGTCCTCGGTCTGCTGGCGCAGGGCGCGTCCAATCGTCAGGTCGCCGAGACACTGGTGGTCAGCGAGCGCACCGCACGCACGCATGTCTCGGCGATCCTCGGCAAGCTCGGGCTGGCCTCCCGGACGCAGGCCGCCCTGTGGGCAGTACGCGAGGGCCTGCTCCCTGGCCCGGACAAGGGACGCTGACGCCGGCCCGACCGCGGCCGAATGACGTAGGGCGAGAGCCGTCATCCGGCCGATGCGCCGACCCGTCCCCCTGAGCACACTCAGGGGATGTCTGACCACACGATCCGGCTGCTCGTCGTCGATGACGACGCCCGCATACGCGCCGCGATCGCCCGGACGATCATGCTGGAGGCCGACCTGGTCCTCGTTGCCGCGGCCCGGGATGCGCCCGGCGCGCTGTCGATGGCCGCGGCGTGGCATCCGGAGGTGGTGCTGCTCGACGTGATGCTGCCCGACCGGGCGACCGGTCTGGGTCTCATTCGCGGTCTGGTCCGCAGCCCGGGATGTGCCGTGGTGGCGATGAGCGTGCGCGGCGCGCTGCGCGGCGCGGCCCTGGCCGCCGGCGCGGTCGCGTTCATCGAGAAGAGCGATGTCGACGCCCTGCTGACGCAGGTGCGCAGCGCCGCTGCGACCGGCGGCCTACGTCATTGCGCCGGGGTGTCGCCGGCCGTCTGACCCGGTGAAAGTCCGGTCGCCAGACCGATGTGCACCAGCTCGTGTCAGCGCAGACTCACTGGTGCAGCACAAAACCCTCGATGCACTGGAGTGAGCACAATGGATTCAGCAGTCATCATCGACGCCGTTCTGTTGGCCGCGGTTCTG
>JBELAG010000392.1:0-5004 GCA_049509055.1 Solirubrobacteraceae bacterium | reverse complement strand
GGCGAATGCGACGTCGAGCGCGATCGCGTCCACTCTCACCGTCATCGCCCGCCGTGCCCGGAGCCTCATTTCGATCCACTCCTGATCGTGGTTGAAGAACGCGACATGCTCGAACGCGTCGACGTCGAACTGGCCGTCGAGCTCGCGGTTGATCACATGCAGCACGTTCCGGTTGAACTCCGCCGTGACCCCGAGTGAGTCGTCGTAGGCAGCCTCGATCACAGCCGCGTCCTTGACGAGATCGGTCCCGAGTAGCAAGTGGTCGCTGTCACCGAGCAAGGAGGCGATCCCGCGGAGCAGCCTCCGCCGCGGTATCGGGGCCAAGTTGCCGATCGTGCCGCCGAGCAGCGCGACCAACCGAGGCACGCCGTCGCACTCAGGCACGCACGGGAGGTGATGCTCAAAGTCGCCGATGACACCATGAACACGCAGGCCCTCGTAGTCCTCCACCAGCGCCTCGGCGGCGCCATGAACAACGCTCTCGGAGACGTCGAACGGCACATACCGGCGTAGAGTGCCGGCCTCGGCCATTGCGTCGAGCAGCACGCGTGCCTTGTCGGCGGCTCCCGAGCCGAGCTCGACCAGCTCCCCCGCGCCAGTCAACGCCACGACCTCGGCGGCCCGCTCGTTGAGAATCGCCGTTTCCGCACGTGTCGGGTAGTACTCGGGCAGATCGCAGATCTGCTCGAACAGCTCTGAGCCGCGGCTGTCATAGAAGTGCTTCGGGGGCAGCTCCTTGAATGGCCGGGTGAGGCCGTCCAGCACGTCGTTCGCCAGCCGCTCATCGCTCTCGGAGAGCCACGACTCGATCGTGATCGCATCGGTCTGCGCCAGCGCTTTCATAGGTCCCTCGCGATTCGGATGCCGGAAAAGATCTGGCGGCGCTGGGGGAAGTCCCAGTTGCGGAACGCCGCTGTGATGACACGCGCACCGGTCGCCCACGAGCCACCCCGCAACACCTTGCAATCGCAGCCGAAGAAGGCCTCGGAGTACTCCCGGTACGGGCAGGCTCTGAAGCCTGGATAGCCGGTGAAGCTGCTCGCCGTCCATTCCCAGGCATCGCCGATCATTCCCTCACAGCCGCAAGGCGATGCCCCGTCCGGGTGCTCGGAGACGGGCAGCGGACCGCTCGCGACCCGGTCGACGTTGGCATCGATCCCCGGTCGGAGCCGGCGGTCGCCCCACGGCTGGATCGAAGCCGTCCCCTGCTCCTGGTCCCACGTCGCCGCCTTCTCCCACTCCGCCTCGCTTGGGAGACGGGCGCCGTGAGCGCGGGCGAAGGCATCGGCTTCGAACCACGAGACGTGGACCACCGGCCGATCCGGGTCCAGCGGGTGCAGCCCGTCCACACGCCACTCGCCGTCGAGGCCCTCCGTCCACGCTCCGGGTTGAGTGATGTCGTACTGCTTCTTCCACGCCCAGCCCTCGTCCGACCACCACTCCCGCCGCCCGTAGCCGCCCTCCTCGACGAACGTCAGGTACGTGGCGTTGGTGATCGGCGAGCGCCCGATCAGGTAGCCGCGAACGTCGGTCCGGTGACGCGGGCGCTCGTTGTCATAGGCGAAGCCGTCGGCCCGGGCGCCGAGCAGGCACGGCCCGGGCGGCACCTCTACGAGCTCGAGCCCGCTCAGGTGAGAACCGGCCTGCCGGCGGGCGCCGTTGGGTCCGCGCGAGCTCGGCAAGCGATAGCCGGGCAGGCGGGCCAGCGCGAGGGCCTGCAGCATCGTCTCGGCGTGCTGCTGCTCGTGGCGGATCACCAGCTCCGCGATGAAGCCGTCACCGACGCCCAGCTGCTCGAGCACCTCGACGGTTTGGGCCCGGACCTCGGCCAGATACTCGCGCGCTTGCACGCTGCGCAGGAAGGGCAGCGAGCCGCGGCCGGAGCGCGGCGTCTCGAGCGCGTCGTAGACGTCCATCAGGTCGTCCCGGAGCAGCGGGCGACGACCGTAGCGGTGGATCAGCCACAGGTCCTCGAACGCCGCGATGTGCCCGAGGTCCCATACCAGCGGACTCATCAACGTCGAGTAGACACGCTCCAGATCCTCGTCACCGACCGGCTCGACGAGCTCCAAGGTCCGGACACGCGTCTCTGCCAGAGCCTCGAGGACCTCCGCTGTGGTGGGCTTGGCGATTGAGCGACTCGTCCGGACCAGTTGTCTCGCGCGGCGAGCCCCGAACTCCGGCGCGGAGGCTCCCGCGGGAACATCTAGGTCGAACTCGGCCAGGAACCCCATACGATTTCCCCTCGTCGTGCTCTAGCTACAGCTAGGCCGAGACGAGTTGTTGGCCGCCGTCGATGGTGTAGGTCGCCCCCGTCAAGGCCGTGTTGCTCATCATGTGGACGGCGAGCGCGGCGACGTCCGCCGGTCCGACGACGCGTCCGATTGGAAGCGTCGTGCGCAGCTGATCGCGCCGCTTTTCGAGGTCGCTGCCGAGGAGCGATGCCGATAGCGGCGTGTCAATGAAGCCGGCGGCGATCAGGTTCACTCGGACCGGCGCGAGTTCCAGTGCCAGGTTGGCTACCAGCGCGGGAAACGCGGCGGCGACCGTCGACTCGCTTCCCGTGCCGAGGCTCGGGTGGCCGGGTTCGGGGCTCATGAACAGGAGCGTCCCTCCCGGCCTGACCGTATCGATCGCATTGCGGGCGGCTTCGACAGCGAGCACGAGGTGGTCGCTGAGGGACCGGCGCAGGTCATCGGACGGCGTCTCCAGCAGGCGCCCGTAGTGCGGGCCGCCGGCGGTGACCATCACGTGGTCGATGCCTTTCGGCAGGCCCGCGAAGAATCGCTGGAGCTCGACCGGATCGTTGGCGTCGAACGCGGCGGTGCTGAGCGCGTCGAGATCGAGCGCCGCACGCTGCAGAGCGTCATCGGCGTGGAGTCCCGTGAGGATCACGTTGGCGCCTTCGCCGCGGGCGCGTGTGGCTGTCGCCAGGCCAATGCCCGAGCTGCCGCCAATCGCGACCACGGTCTGCCCGAGAAGCTCGGGTTCGCGGTGCGTGGGAGCGGCTGTGGTTGTGGCGGTCATGGCGTCTCCTATGGTTGAGATCGATCAGTGCTCATGTCCGGCGTTATGGCGCATAGGACGACGGCATCGACTCAGCCGAGCGCCTGTCCCATCCGTGAAACGGCGAGTAGTTGCCCTCATCCCACGCTTCGCGCAGCCCGGGCTTGCTCAGATCCCAGTCGGGGCGGATCTCGCGGGTCACGGTCCGTAGGTCGTGCCAGAGATCCACGAAGGAGGGACGTCCCCAGAACCAGTAGCCGTTGTAGATCTTGTAGATCACCAGCCCGGGCTTGAGCACGAGCGTGTGGGGGATCATCGGGTCGTGCTCGGGGTCGGTGTATTCCTGGATGTCGAGGTCCTTCTGAACGATCCGGTCGGGGTCGGAGAGGAACGGCCATTGGGCGCCGGTCGACGCGCGGAATTCCTGACTGGAGTGATGCGTGTCGGTCGAGATCGTGGCGATCTTCGTGTAGGCCACCGCGATCTTGGGGTAGTTGGCGGCGAGCTCGAGGTGCTGTTGGTGCTCCTTGGGGCAGTAGTTGCCGCGCGCGAGTGTGAGGATCAGCGGGTCGTCGCCCTGGATCTCGCTTAGCTTCCGCGGTACGTCCTCGTGGTCGGGCAGCTCGTAATCGGGGAACGTGCCGCCAGCGGCGATGTCGGTGCGCATGATCCACTCCAATCGTTGATTGACCCGGATCAGGCTGGCCCCTCGCGCCGTGGCTCGCGCCCGTTGACTCCCTGGTCCGTGCCCGTGTTGACCACCGGTCGCACTACCCGCCGGCGTCGCCTGCCCGTCGACGTTCGCAGACCAGGGTCCTTACACGGCGATACCCGGGCGCGATCCAGCGCGCCGTGGCGCAGCATATGAGCCACGCCGTCATCCGCTACGCCAACGAGCAGGAGTGTCATGTCCTCAGCAACGAAGGCCGTGCAGGTCAGGCTAACTCGGGTTACGCCTTCGCACTGTCGAGTCGTTCTCGACAACCCGCCGCTGAACCTCATGGGTCCAGAGTTCGTCCTGCAGATCCGAGGGATTGTCACCGAGCTCGAGAATGACCACCGGGTCAAGGTGGTGGTGTTCGAAAGTGCGGTCGACGGTTTCTTTCTGAATCATTCCGACTTCCGCGCGAAGCCTGAGGATCTGACGAGCATCCCGCAAGGTCCGACCGGCCTCGAGGCATGGCCCGACGTCCTCGTGCGCCTGACGCGCGCCCCGTTCGTTTCGATCGCGCTGATCCGAGGACGGGCGACCGGAAACGGCAGTGAGCTCGCGCTCGCCTGCGACATGAGCTTCGCGAGCCGAGAGAACGCGCTCTTGTCCCAGTGGGAGGTGGGCGTGGGCCTCGTCGCTGGAGGAGGGCCGATGGCACGATTGCCGCGACTCGTGGGACGGGGACGCGCCCTCGAAGTGCTCCTGAGCGCAGACGACATCGGAGGCGCCGATGCCGAGCTCCTCGGCTACGTCAACCGTGCGCTACCGGATGCCGAACTGAACGATTTCGTCGAGGTGCTGGCAACCCGGATCGCCTCGTTCGACAAGTGGGCGATCGCCAACACCAAGCGGCTCGTGAACGAAGCCAGCCTGCCGCCCGACGTCGAGATCAGAGCGGGCTGGGACGCGTTCCTGGCCTCGGTCAAGCGACCCGCCGCGCAGGAGAGAATCAAAACCCTGTTGGAGCAAGGGCTGCAGGAGCCCGGAGACTCCGAAGATCGGCTCGGGTTCTACGTGGGACAGCTGGGTCCCGAGAGCGAGCGCTGAAAATCCGAACGGCCGACTAGACACTATGGAGGATGATTCGCGCAGGCGTTGGAGGCCGGACCTCGGTACCTCGGTCACATTTTGCGGGGGTTTGACTGGCCGGAGCGTGGCTCCGGCTGACCCCATACGAAGGAGGTCCGGCCGTGACTGGAACGATGACATGGGCCGCGATGGATGTCCACGCGCGCTCGACCTACGCGGCATCGATGGATGTGGTGACCGGCGAGCTGTCGCGTCAG